>JANODP010000383.1:0-6101 GCA_031412755.1 Schlesneria sp.
GGGGGGTGGCCCGGACTCCCCCCACCCCCCCGGCCCCTCTCCCCAGAGGGGCGAGGGGAGTAAGCAGCAGACGCTATATCGAAAACGTCTGCTCCAGCCAGCGGACCAGCCGACCGAACAGCGACTGCGGTTCCACCAGGATCTTCGCCGTGCCGGCCGAGCCGCGCGGCAACGGAGCCTCGGTTTCATCGAGTTTCACGCGGGCCTGATACCACGTCCCGACCGGCCGCACCACGCCACCGGCCGTGGTGCGAAAGGGGAGGTTCAGCCGGACCACCGCCTCGCGCGACAGCGTGTCGAGATCGAGTGCCGCCAACTCGACAATCTCGCCGTGCAGGATGTCGCCCGACAATTCGTTCCACAGCAGTCGCACCCGCTGCCCGACGCGCACCAGGTTGATGTCGTCCTGATGGACCGTCAGCAGGGCCGCCCGACTGGCGGGATTGCCGATCAAACAGACGGTCGTCCCCTCGCGCAGCAGGCTGCCGCGATTCCGCTCGTCCAGCGGCGAACCGGTCCACGTCGGCAGTGCCCCCGAACTCGACCGACCGTGCTGGCGCGGCGCGGCGAGGACCGTGCCGGCGCAGGGCGATCGCAGCACGAGTCGCTCCGCGTCTCGCTGCCGCTGCGCCAGTTGCTGCTCCAGATCGCGGACCGCTTCCCGCGCGGTCGGAATGTTCTGAGCCACGTTCGGTTCGTTGACCCGCCGCCGTTCGAGCTGCTCCAACCGCAAACGCTGCTGGTTGAGTTCCCCTTCGAGTTGCGTGAGCGCAACCTTCAGCCGCGGTTCCTCCAGGCGGGCGATTTCCTGTCCCGCCTCGACGCGCTCGCCGATCCGCACGCCGCCGGTCAGCGTCCCCGCGAACGTGACGTAGACGCGCTGCGCGTCGTCATCGTCCACGAGGGCTCCCGCCGTCACACGACTCGGCAGCGGAACATTGAGCAACAACGCCAGCGCCCCGAGAGTCACTCCCGTGCGCAGCCAGAACCGTGACCAGTCGATCCGCGCCCGGTTGGCCGGCGTCCGCAAAAACTTCACGGCGGTGGCGAGCGGAGTCAGCACCATCAACCCCAGCGTCGGAACGGCGAGCAACTGCACGAACACTCCGAAGCCGAGCGGCTCCAGCCAGCGATACAGTCCCCACAGGATCAGGCAGACAAGCAACACGCGATAGAGCGACGAGGCCACTCCGTACGCCAGCAGCCCCCACCGGCGACGCGACGACTGGTCGTCGCCCGTCTCTGCATTGAAGCCGCAGAACCAGCCGGACAGCCGCCCGCGCACCGCCGCCGTCGACTGCTGTTGCAGGTTCGGAATCTCCAGCCAGTCGGCCAGCACGAAGTAGCCGTCGTATCTCAGCAGCGGATTGCCGTTGAAAATGAAGGTGCTCACGCCGCACAGAAACATCAGGTTCAGACACAGCGAATGAAACAATCCCGGCGCACTGAACCACCACAACAGCGTGCAGGCCGCGGCGATCACGGCCTCGACCCACATCCCCGCCGCGCTGACGGCGATCCGCCGCCACTTGTCCTTCACCATCCAGATGTCGCTGACGTTGCAATACAACGTCGGCGTGAAGACCAGCAGCATGAAGCCCAGTTCGTGGCATTCGCCGCCGAATCGCTTGCAGGTCAGACCGTGACCGAATTCGTGCAGCACCTTCACGACGGCGAGAAGCAGACTCAGCCGGATCAGGTTCGGCACGCTGAGCAGCGCCTGCGCATCGGGCAACCGCGCGACGAGCTCGTCGAACTGAACCGTCACCAGCGTGAGGGCCGAGACCATCAGCAACAGCCCCGCCGCGATGGCCCACGGCGAGAAGACCCAACCGAGCCACGACAGCATCCGGCCGAACAACCGATCCGGATCGAAGCCCCGGAACCGGATCGCCAACAGGTTGGCCAGCCTGATCCAGCGCCGGCGCGATCGAATGGCCCGCTCCCTGGCGACGAGCATCCGTCCGTGACCGCACGTCTCGGCCACGACCAGGCCCTGCCCCACGAGCTGTCCGAGAAACCCGCGCAGCTCCTCCGCAGAGATCGTTCGCGGACGAAAGCGTTCGTGGAACGAGTGGCAGACATCGTCCACGCTCGCCCGTCCGTCGAGTCGATTCAGCACGAAGAACGCCTCCTCGCGCAACTCGAAGTAACCGAGCGTGAGCGGGTCCTTGATCCCCCACGCCGGCCGGCCCTCAAACTCCAACGGCACGCACTGCAAGTCCGCGCGCTTCCGCCACGGAATTGGCTGCGGAGCGGCGGCAGGTAAGGTGGCAGACATGCAAATCCCGATATTCAGTAGTTCCAAGTTCGGGGTTGAACGAGGTGTCTTTACTCCGAAGGAGTTGCGTCTCATAGCCCAGGGTTGCCCGCGCAGGCGGGCTACCCTGGGAGGGGGAGAACGCATGCGCCATCTACCCTGAAAGGGTTGCGTCATTCGAGAAACGCCGATGACGGAACCCCGTTGGGGTACATGGGCGGTTGAACCGTTTCCCCCAGGGTAGCTCGCTTCGCTCGCAACCCTGGGCTATGGGACACAACTCCTTCGGAGTAAAAGCAAATACGAACTCTGCAAACTTGGAACTACTGATATTCCATTTCTTTCTCCCCTCGCCCCTCCGGGGAGAGGGGCGATCAAGTGAGTACTCACTTCGCCGGCCCAATCACCAGCGTTCCCTGCTGCCCCGGTCGCAGGCTCAGATCGCCGTTGTCGATCTCGGCCCAGACGCGCACCTGGCCGTTGACCGGATCGATCTCGGGACTGACGAACACCAGCTTCCCCTCGTACTTCACGGTCGGCTTTCCGGGAACATCGACCAGCAGCGTGGCGGGTCGCCCGACGAGATTCGTCGGCAGCGTCTGCGAAGCGAGGAATGCTTCCGCCCGCAGACGATTGAGTCGAATCAGTCGCATCACGGGCGTCCCCGGTTCGACCCATTCGCCGTGTTGCCTCTTCCACTGCACGACCATTCCGGGAAAGGGAGCAGTGATGGTGCGACGCTCCAGCGCGAGGGTCGCTCGCTCGAAATCATGCTGCTTGATCTGCAACGCCAGCCGGGCCTGTTGCAGGTCGATCTCGGCCTGCTCGATCTCCAGGACCGTTTTGTCGGCGAGCAGCTTCAACCGATCGAGCTCGGTTTGCGAGACACTCTTCGGAAACTTGACGTTCGATTCGAGCGACCGCTTGAGTTCCGCCTCCGCCACCGCGACCGACGCTTTCGCATAGCGAACCTTGATGTCGTTCTCCGCCAGCGCGCGCGCCACCCTCATTTCGGTCTCGGCTCGCGCGCGCAGCAGTTTCGCCTCGCGATCGTCGATCCTGGTGAGCAACGTCCCTTCCTCCACCGTCTCTCCTTCCTTGACCGCCAGCAGGCTGAGCAACCCCGCCTCACTGGCCGAGACGTCCGCATGCTCGATCAACGTCAGCAGGGCCGAGTCAATCCGCAACTCGGCCGACGGGTCCGCCCCCGCAAGCAACAGACTGAGAACACAGGCGGTCACATGAGACATGAGGTTACTCCTGAAAATCGGGAAGGTTGTGAATGGGAATTCCAACGCAAAGCCGCCAAGTCGCGAAGACGCAATGAAGAGAGGGAATAGAATCGAGTCGGCAGAAATCGGTCAATGCACCGCGATCAACTCTGTTCCTCCCGACCCATCTCCCTGCTTCGCGTCTTTGCGTCTTTGCGTCTTGGCGACTTTGCGTTCCGCTCTCTCGACACCGGTTCGTCCCCCAACTCCATGCGGCCTTCAAAACAACAGTCGTGTGCGGATCGCGTCGATCAGGTCGTGCAGCCAGACGTAACCGAGCGGCTGCGGGCCGCAGCGGATTCGCGGTAGAGCCGTCGCGCCGGGACGCGGCTGTTCGATTTGATCGCGATCGAAGGCGACGACCACGCGCACATGGCTGCGCGCCGCATCGTCGGCTTCGGAACTGAGCGACACCTCGCGCACCTGGCCGCGATAGGTCCGTCCCGGTTCCGACGACAGCAGGAATTCGACATCCAGTTCCGGGCGCAGCGCCTTCCGCGCGCGGAGCATCGGTCCGGCATCCTTGTCGGCGACGCGCACCTCGACCACCCACGGTCCCGATGTTTCACCGATGGTCAGCAGCGATTGGCCGCGTTCGACCGGTCGGGCCGACAGGTGCTGGACCACATCCCACGTGAGGACCTTGCCGGCGATCGGACTGCGCAGCGTGAGGGCCGCGCGCCGCTCTTCGATCAGCAACCGCTGCCGTTCGAGCGTTCGCAGACGCTCCTTCAACTCTTCCTCTTCCGCCGTCAGTTGCCTCGCCCGCGAGACGGCATCCGGCGTGTTGCCGCCGGTGAGCCGCGCGGCCTGAACGCCCTTCAGCCGTTCATTCACCGTCGCGATCTCACCGATGATGCGCGGCGCGTCGGTCTCCAATTCGGGATCGCGCAGCACGAGCAGCGGCTGGCCCTCCGTCACGTCGTCGCCGTGAGCGACCAGGATTTGATCGACGATGCCCGACGTGCTGGCGAACACGTCGCGACGATGGGCGGGCCACAGCTCGGCCGGGCCGGTGACGGTGAACTCGGCGGGAATCAACGCGAGCGCCGCGACGAGTCCCGCCAGCAGCGCCAGCACCAGCAATGTGGATGGCCGCAGCATCAGGCGCGGCAGACGCTGAATCCGCTGCCACGGTCCCAGCCACGGAATGTCGCTCCGCTCGATGGCCGCGCGCAGCGTGAGGCCCGAGCGATTTGCCAGTGACTCGCCGCGCGACTGCCACGCCGCCAGATCGTCCAGCGGTTGGAACTGCTCGAACACCAGCACGGCCGAGGGGGGCGAGCGATCCTGCTCGTCGCGCCGGGCGACCACGGGAACGAGGCCGACCCCCGTCGCTCCCGAGTCGCGCACGTGACGCTGCAGGGTCTCGTCGAGTCGGGCGTCGCCCTGTTCGCCAACCGCCGCGTCGGCCGCACCGCGCCAGACGGATCGGCCCCGTCGCGCGACGAGTTTCGCCAGCGATTCGAGCGACCGCGTCGCACTCGATCGCGGTTCGACCCGCTCCACGCCGCTGACCGACTTCAACTGAAACGAATGACCGCGACGAACCAGCACGCTGACCCGGTCGCAGTCCGCGAGCAGCCGCCCGTCGTTGGCAATCGCCGCGCAGACGGACGAGAGCTCCAGCGACTGCCACAACCGGTGCGAGTACTGATCCCACTGCTGCCACACGGTTCTCGCGCGGCGAAGCTGTTGCAGTTCGTGCTGCGAGAGAAAGTCGGCCGTGATCTCGCACAGCGCGGCGAAGAAATGCAGCGTGTCGGGAGGGAGTTGCCCGGCCGCGTCGAGACCATGCGCCGTCTCCAGAATGCCGACCGTCTGCCCCGCGTGGCGGATCGGACTGAGCACGTGCGAGCCATCCGCCGCCGAACCGTTCGAGCCCGCATGGCTCGACCCCGCAAGCGAACTCACGATGCGCGGCTGTTCATCGGTCGAGACTTCGGCCAGCAACGCCTGCCGCCGCTCGATGGCGGCGGGGTCCAGCTTGTCGTGGGGCGGCACCTCACCCGCCGGTTCCCACGCCCCTTCCAACGACTGACGCCACAAGACGGCCCGGCTCGCCCCGCCCGGTTGAACCGCGCGGCCCAGCACCTCGGCGAAAAACCGGCCCGGTTCGACGTCGCTCCGCGCGAGATCGGCCAGCACGTCGATGCTCCGCTCCATTTGGAGCCGCAACGCCTCGGCGGATGGCTTCGTTGATGAGGGGGATCGCGCAGACATGCGACGCACTATACACGCGGACCCGCATGCACGGCAGGTTTGCAACCGGCCACGTCCCATTTGATTGATCGTGGAACGGAAGAGGGGCTCACACGAAGGCACAAAGGCACGAAGTAGAAATAGAGGAACAGACGCGGATGATTCCAACCGTCATGACGTTCGTTCCAACCTTCGTGACTTCGTGTGAGACCCTCTTCCGCTCCCCCCCGTGATTGGCGCGCAGCAGCAGAACAAGAAGGAAGGAGTGCCACGGCAGTGGGAGCCCGGGGTAACCGGGACCCCCGCCGGGAAAACCCCCCGCAGACCACCACCGGGGACACCCCCCCCCTGAGTCCCCGGCCCCCTGT
>JANODP010000384.1:0-5070 GCA_031412755.1 Schlesneria sp.
AGGCACTCCAAACTTCAAACGGCAGCGGCAGAAACCGTAACTAACAGTTCAGGCCTTGTTTCGCTGCCGTTTGAAGTTTGGAGTGCCTGACCCCCGACGTGGAACCACCGCGCGGCCCCTGCTAACCTGCCCGCATGAAACTCAAGAGCCTGCCGGATGACTTTGAGGTCGAGGAACTGAGCGACTTTCCGCTGAAGGGGGGTTCGTTCGCCGTGTACCTGCTGACGAAGAAGTCACTTGGCACGCCTGAGGCGATCACGGCCGTGGCCGCCCGCTGGAACATCCCGCGCCACGCGATCAGCTACGGCGGGTTGAAGGACAAACACGCCGTCACGCGGCAGTGGGTCACCATTCAGCGCGGGCCGCGACACGATCTGAAGCAGGAACACTTCACGCTGGCGTATCAGGGTCAGTCGGATCGAGCCTTCGGACCACACGACATCGCCGCGAACCGCTTTCACGTGGTGATGCGGAACCTGACCGAACGGGCCGCCGCGGACATCGTCGCGCAGCGCGAGAGCATGGCGCGCGACGGCGTGCCAAATTACTTCGACGATCAACGGTTCGGGTCGCTCGGTGCATCGGGCGAGTTCATCGCGAAGCCGTGGTGCCTGGGCGACTACGAACGGGCGCTGTGGCTCGCACTGGCCGAGGCCAACCCGCACGATCGACCCGGCGACAAGGTCGAGAAAGAATTGATCCGCGATCTGTGGGGCAAGTGGATCGAGTGCAAGGCCGCGCTGCCGAAATCGTCTCGCCGCAGCATCGTGACGTACCTGTGCGACCACCCGACCCGCTTTCGCGAAGCGCTGGCCCTGATGAGACAGGACATGCGCAGCCTGTGGCTGGCGGCTTTTCAGAGCGACCTGTGGAACCTGATCCTCTCGGCCTGGCTGCAACAGCACGTCGATCCGGCGCGGCTGTTCTCGGTCCCGCTCGCCACGGCCAACGTGCCGTTCTTTTCCGAGCTGACCGACGCCGAGCGAACGCTATTGGCCGGGACGCCGCTGCCGCTGCCGTCGGCCCGGCTGAAACTCGAACCCGGCCCGATCCTGACGCTGTACGAGCAGGTGCTCGCGGACGAGGGCCTGTCGCTGCGGGAGCTCCGCGTGAAGTATCCACGCGATGCGTTCTTCTCGAAGGGCGAACGGGCCGCGTTACTCATCCCGCGCGAGTTGCGAATCCACTCGGGCGACGACGACGTCTATCCCGGCCGCCAGCGCGTGACGTTGCAGTTCGTCCTGCCCCGCGGCTGCTATGCGACGATCCTCGTGAAACGCCTGACGAGCGAATGGCCACTGCCCGACGAGCCGACTCAATATGCGTGACTTTCTGATCGAGTTCCTGATCTTCGGCCTCAAGGAGGCTCGCGCGTGCGTGTTTGCCGGCAGCTTCTTTGCCGTGCTGATCGTCTCGCGCTATCTGCCACTGGGCGATCTGCCGCGCTACGACTTCATTTTTCTGGCCGCCATCGCGATTCAGGTCATCCTGCTGGCAACGCGAATCGAATCGGGGCGCGAGGCGGTGGTGCTCTGCCTGTTTCACGCGATCGGTCTCGCGCTGGAACTCTTCAAGACGCATCCGTCCGTCGCGTCGTGGAGTTATCCCGAGCCGGGTTACCTGAAGATCGGCACGGTCCCGCTCTACAGCGGCTTCATGTACGCGGCGGTCGCCAGTTACATGTGCCAGGCGTGGCGGATCTTCGACCTCGAACTGAGGCACTACCCGCCGTACTGGCTCAGTGCGCCACTCTGTCTGGCGATCTATGCGAATTTCTTCACGAACCACTACGTGCAGGATGTCCGGCTGATTCTGATCCCGGCCGTGTTCGTCATCTTCGCCCGGACGCGGGTCGACTTCACCGTGTGGCTCGGCATCCGCCGGCACATGCCGCTGGTGATCTCGTTCGCGCTGATCGGCTTCTTCATCTGGGTGGCCGAGAACATTGCCACGTTCTTCGGCGCGTGGGTCTATCCCGAGCAGACGGCGCGCTGGACGACCGTCTCATTCCAGAAGTTCAGTTCGTGGTTCCTGCTGGTGATTATCAGCTTCCTGATCGTGGCCGATCTGAAGCACGTGCGCGAACGACGAGCGTTGTCGGAAACTGTCTGCTGAACAAGGACTGTTCGTGTGCCACGGCTGTGTCAGCCGTGGGAACGGATATGAGTCTCGCGAAATGCACACGGCTGACACAGCCGTGGCACACGTTTTCACTGGCTGCCAAGCCAACTCACAACGGTTTCTCTTACTCGTAATCTTACTCCTCTTCACCTCCATGACTGCTATCTGACGAGAGGAGGAAGATTAGGATTATGAGTAAGAGTAAGAGTAAGAAGAGACACAAGCTGGCAGCCTGTGCTACGGGAGTGCTCTACCATTTTTTGCCGCGTGACGGTGCCCACGGGATCGCCTTGTTGGCCTCGACGCCGGATTCGTGATCCGTGCTGAACCCGGCGGATTGAATCGGCGACTTACCCGCAGGCGCTCCGTTCGTCGTCGCGCCCGCCTGAGCGATCTGAATCTCGGCCCCCTGGCCGATCTTGTCGTTCGCGGCCTGATACAGATCCTTCGCGTCGGGAAGTCGCGCGGCGAGTTCGCGCGCGCGGCGGTCGTCGCTGGGGTGAGTCGACAGGTATTCGAGCGGCTTTTGTCCGGAGTGACTCGCCCCGAACCGTTGCCAGAATTGAGGAGCCTCGTTCGGGTCGTAGCCCGCCTTCGACATCAGCATCAGGCCGATGTGGTCCGCCTCCAGTTCGTGCTGGCGGCTGTAGGGAAGCAGCACGCCGTATTGCGAACCGAGGCCGTACGCCTGCATGACAATTTCCTGCCGCTTCGCGTCTTGATTACGCATGACCAGCGCCACCGCCTGCTTTCCGCCATCGACGAGCTTGGTCTGACTCATCCGCTCGCCGCCGTGGCGGGCCAGCGCGTGACCGATCTCGTGCGACATGACGACGGCCAGTCCCGCTTCGGTCTCACAGACGGGCATGATCCCCTCGTACACGGCCACCTTGCCGCCGGGAAGACAGAACGCATTCTGTTCGTTGGCGGCGAGCGTCCGGAACTCCCACTCATAGTCGGTTCGCCCCGACACCTTCGCGATCCGTTGGCCAACCCGCTCGACCAACTCGACGAAGTGCGCGTTCTTCGACTCGGGCTGATCTTTCAAGACCTGCTGGTAGGCAGTCTGACCAAGTTGAGCCTCGCTCCCCTCCGAACTGAAGAGCATCTGTTTGCGTTCGGTCAGCGGAACCGAACGGCATCCACAACAGACGGCCAACGAACCGAGCAACAGCGACCGACGCGACAGCGGCACAGCATCGAACGACATCACGTGGGGCTCCTCGCAACCAGACGATTTTGACGATCGCATCGTCTATCGGACGCACGACGGAGCAACTCCAGCGACGACGCGGCGCGAGTGGCTCCATGTCAACGCAGGCCGTAGAGTCACGCGGACGCCCCGCCAAGTCCGGCAGTTTGTGCTACGGCGCGACCCAACCGCGAGGACTCAGCGAAACAGGTCGCGTTTCGGCCAGACCTTGACCGCGTCCGCCGCCTGATGGATCAACGGGTCGATCAGGCCCGACAGAACCTTGCCCTCGGCGTTTTGGTCCGTGTTGAAGAGGACCGCCCAGTTGAGGCCGTCGTGACGCCGCACCAGCAGCGTCGATGTCCCCGCGATCAACCCGGCATGCCAGACGTTGGCACGACCGTCGTTTCCGACGGGCCTCACGTTCCAGCCGCATCCGTAAAACGCGGCCTTCGGTTTTCCATCCGCCTCGTGACCCGGCAGGCCGTCGGGGCGAGACCACATCGCCGCCATCGACTCACGTTTGAGCAGCTTCGAGGACGCGGGATCATCCAGCGCCGACGCGAACCGGACGAGGTCGATGACCGAGGCGATCCAACCGCCGTGCGCCTCGTAGCCTTCAAAGTTTTCGGCCCCATAAACAAACGGAACCTGCGCGCCCAACTTCGGCCCGTTCACGGCGGGGCCGCTCCGCTGCTTCGAGTCGTAGTAGCGCACCTCGCCCTCGGCCAGATCGTCCTGCCAGGCACGACCGAGCTGCATCCGAGTGACGCCCGCCGGCGCGAGGACTTTCTCCTTGATGTAGCGTTCGTAGGGGAGGCCGCTCGCCAACTCGATCAAGCGGCCCAGCAGCAGGTAGTCGATGTTCGAGTAGGCGTAGTGCGTGCCGGGATCGAAATCGAGCGGGAGCGTCAGCGCGTACCGCACCACATCGGACGCATTGACCGGCAGCGGCTTCTTTGCGACGCGGGCCACATCGTGCGGGCGCGTGATCGGGTCAAACGACTTGCCGCGGTCCCAACCGCCGGTGTGCTGGAGCAGTTGCCGAATCGTGATGACTCGCAACCGCTCGTCGTACTTTTCGGGAAGCCACTCGGCGGCGGGCAGGACTTCAAACACACGGTCTGCCAGCTTGAACTTCCCCTGCTCGATGAGTTGCATCACGGCGACCGCCGTCACCGGCTTCGAGATGCTGGCGATGCGGAACAGCGAGTCGGGCTGAACGGGCCGCTTCGCTTCTACATCGGCGAAACCGAAGCCCCGCGCGTAGACGAGTTTCGACCCGCGCGTCACTGCCAGCGCCGCCCCCGGTACACGATGCTGCACGACAAACGATGCCATCAGATCGTCGAACGGCTGGAGGCCGTCGTGAGGCACCCCGGTGATCGACGGTGAACTTTTCGACGACGATGAGCCGTCCGGACCCTGCGCGAACGACATGCCACTCATCCATCCGCCTCCCAGACCGATCGTCAATTGTGTGACCGCAGCTCGTCGCGTGATGGGTTGAAACATGGTGTCCGTCTCCGGTGGGTCGGGTCGAGGATCGTGAGACACAGAATGGCCCGGCGACTCGTTTCACCGCAAGCCGGCGGCGTACTTTCGATCCTCATGGTGTGCAGTCGTTATTTGGTGGTCGCCTTTTCTGGTCCCCTCTCCCGCCCGTCTTCGGGGAGAGGGTGGCCTGATGAAGCGATCTTTCAACCACCGAGTCCTGTCTTGCGCCGTTTGTCATGACTCATCCGTGCTCTGGCCCT
>JANODP010000385.1:0-19162 GCA_031412755.1 Schlesneria sp.
GCCGGGCCGATCAACAACTGATCGATCTGTTGCAGGTCAACCCGGCAAACCCCCAGCAGTTCGCTGTGGCCCGACAGAGTCGAGCCGACAACTTCTTCGGCGATGAAGGTCAGCCGGTTGCCGTCGCTGGGCAGCGCCTGCACGCGCGTTCCCACGAGTTGAGCCGAGGTCGCGGCGGGTTTGGCGGTGCCGTCAATCTCGTCCGGATGCAACCAGATGATGCGCGCCACACGTTCGCGCTGCAGCGTCTTCGTTTCGAGTCGAATCTCGATCTGCAGTTGCTGGTCGTCCATCGAAATCAGGCGGCCGCGCAGATAGTCACCGTCCACGGAGCGGATGAGTTGCGTGGGGGGGTTGTCCCGCTGCATGCGCGGCAGCATCAGCAGCCGCTCCTTTTTCGGCTTGGCGATCTGAACGGGAGTCGCATCGGCCATGAGCTCGATGGCCTTGAGCTGGTCGTGCCGGATGAAGGTGGCCTCGGTGTTTGGCGCCGCGAAGGTGACGCCCTTCTCGTCGATGGCGCTGACGTCGCAGGGGATCGTGTCCCCGGATCGCAGGTGCAGGACGGGCTTCGACTGCTTCGACCTGGGTTTGGGCGTTGCCGAAGGATTAGCCGCCAACAGGTTCTGCATCTGACCGACAAGTCCGCCGGCATTCGCCGCTCGGGCCCGTTGCTGGGCCTGAAGCTGAGCCTGCTGTTGCGGAGTCAGCGGCTTCGGAGGTGGCGGCGGATCGCGATAGACAATTCGAGCCGACACATCGGACTGCAGCGGGCTCGGCAACCGGCTGAGAGCGGGTTTCCAGAACAGGCGACCTGGGTCCGACTTTCGCGTCTCAACCAGGCTGCCGCGCAGGACCAGTCCCGGCGCTTCCAGTCGTCCAGCGCGAGGGGTCGGCTCGGTGGGTGTGTCTGATGCCAAGGCGACATCTTTCGGGTCGAGTCCCGTCAGAGAATGAAGTGCCTCGACGGGCGACGCCACGGCTTCGCGAATGCCGGGACACTTCAACCAGACTTTGTTCTGCTCGACCTTCACCAGGTCGCCACTGATCCGTTGACCGGAGAGATGCAGGACTCGCAGCGATCGCCGGGTGACCTCGTTCTCCTGCGAGAAAAAGACATCCTGCACCCGATCTTCGGCGATGCGCCGCTCGGCCGTGCCGCTCTCGACCACGAACTCGCGCTGGGCGGCGTCGTAAGATCGGAGTTGACCGTAGGTGATCGAGCCGTCGGTCGCATGAATCCGCGACTTGTCCGCGTCAATGGCCTGCGGAAGTTCGCCGTTCCAGCGGCCGATGCTCAGACGCTCGAGCCGGATGTCGCCGCTCTTGTTGGCCAGTTGCAGTCCTCCCAACGACTGGGCTTTGCCCGTGGTGACCGTCAGATCGGCCAGCGGCTGCCCGCTGGACGAGAAGACCAACAAGTGCCCCTTGGGCTGATCGAGGAACGCCTGCAAATGGATGCGGCCCGGTCCCGGCTTGAGCGTCTGCAGGCTGGCGAGATCGGCCTCGCGTTCGGTTTCGCGCTGGACCACAAGCTCATTCTCCCAGACTTCAAATCGGAACGCGCGCAGCGCCGACTTGGCGTCGCCGACCCCGAGTGCCAGCTCAAAATCCGGCTTGTTTTTCCAGGACAACTCGAACTCGAACCGGGCCAGCGGCGGAAGGCCGAAGTCGCGACGAAGGACCGCGCCGCTTTGGTCGGCGATCAGATGTCCGGTTTCCTCGCGCCACGCCTTGGTGTTGCCCGACAGTTGCCAGCCCTTCAAACCGCTCGGACCGAAGAACACGAGTTCGGTCGCTCCATGCCAGCGATACATCCGCCGCAAGACGGCCCGATCGACGTGCAACCGCCCGATCCCCGACACGTCGAGCTCGGCTTCATTTCCCTGCAGAGCGACCAGCGAACCGAACAGCACGTCGCCACCCGCCAGTTCAAAGCAATAGTTTCCCTGGGGCGGAGTCAGCTTGGCGGGAACGGGGAATTGAATGGAGTTCACGGTCGGCATCAGGAACTCAAACGGAGCCGAGAACGCCGGGGACTGCCAGGTCAGACAATCACTCCCCGCAGAGTCCACCAACCGGCCGGTGACATGATCGCCGTTGGTGAGATGAATCATCGCCTCCGGCGCATCGTCTGACGGATCCGCCGCGCGAACTGTCATTGCCGACCAGCCCAGCGCGGCGAAGCAGACGAGCCACGGCAGCGAATGGATCGCTCGCAAAAATGGTTTGCTCATCACGATGGCACATCCCGTCAAGGTCGCTTGTTGTTGATCCGGCATCCGACCACATCACTCAACGTTCGTAGATCGGCAGGAATCGGTAATTCAGGGCGAGCGCCAACATCGACAGCGACGTTCCCACGGTCGGGCCGAACGAGCCCTGAATGCTGCCATCGGGCAACTGGGTCACCTTGAGCTGCCTCACCAGCAGCTTGTTCCACTTCTCCCACGCCTCGACGTCCCCCTGAAACAACGCCT
Source organism: Schlesneria sp. (assembly GCA_031412755.1). Taxonomy (GTDB): domain Bacteria; phylum Planctomycetota; class Planctomycetia; order Planctomycetales; family Planctomycetaceae; genus Schlesneria. Next base: position 2,481 of record JANODP010000385.1, read on the forward strand.
GGGCCTGGTAGTAGCGCGTGTACTCGGCGTAGTGCTGCTGCGCCGTGTTTTCGAGTCGCTGCGTCAAATAGGCCAACGTGGCCTTGTACTGCTTGAGATCCTTTCGTCGCGCCACCGAATAGACGAGCGTCGCGATGGAGATGCGCGGAAAGGACTCGTCAAAACCACCGAAGCCGCCCGAGTACCCGACCTGTCCCCCGTCGGAGGTCATCGACGTGAAATACTTGATCGCCTTGTCGATGACCTCGTCGGGAACCTCGATCCCGGCGTTCCGCGCGGCCAGCAGCCCGACCAGCACCGCGCCACTGACCGACGTGTCGGCATCGGTGCTGTCGGGTGAGTACCTCCAGGCTCCGACCGAGTTCTTCTTCTGAGACGTGATGGCGGCGCGGACCGCCAACTCCAGGGACACGCCGATCGAGCGGCGATTCGGTTCCGAACCCGTCCACAGATTGCGGTCATCCACCGCGCCGTAGGCCTCGGAAAGGGCCAGCATCGCAAAACCGTGGTGGTACATGCTGTTGCCGAAGAACCCGGTCCCCGCGTTCTGTTGCGAGATGATGCTCCGCAGCGCCCGGCGCACGTGATTGCTGTAGAGGCCGAAGTTGGGATCCTCACCCGATGCCAGCAGCACCATCAGGGCCATCCCCGTGACGCCCGGGCCATCCTGACCGCCCGCCTTCCAATCCCCCGCCTCGGTTTGAGTGGTCGCGAGGTATTGCAGCCCGCGATCGTAAATTTCCCGCACGTCGCGCGGGACCACATCTCCCACCCGAACGGTCGGAGGCTGTGCCTGCGCCTGCGACGACACCCACCAACACGCGGCCAGTGCGAGGAACGGAACAAGCAGAGTGATTTGCCGGAGGGGCGCTGCTGCCCGTCCGGCTTTGGCATTGCGGAGCGGACGGGCGGCAGTGCCCCTCCGACAAGGCTGTTCTGGAACAGGCACTGCGTACAAAGCGCCACCCGGCAGACCGTCTCGCGTGAGGGATCGCTCGCGGTTCATCGTTCGGCTCCCTTTTGAGGTCGTTCGGGCTGCAGGGCGTCCGCCGGCGCGTCGGTTCGTTCTTTGACGTCATCGACTCGAGAGCTGGTCCCTTCGCCGATGAACGTTCTCACACTCTTCAGGATGCTCGTCGCACTCTTGGGTTGATCGATGATGCCGTTCTGGATCAGGTAGCCTTCCATGCCGCGTGCCTGATCGAATTGTGTTTGCAACACTTTCCACTGCCGTTCGTCCAACAACGCCTTCAGTTTCGGCGCGGGCAGTTTGGACATCTCGTACAGCACGACTTGATTGTCGTACTGACCGAAGACGTTTGGCGGCTGAGTCTCCTCGACCATGAGTTTGAGCAGCGCCTCGTGCTGATCGTGTCGCAGGGCCACGGTACTTCCCGTCGACGTCAGCCAGACTTCGATGGTGGCCCGATAACGGAACCGACGACGTTCATCGGTGACGATTCGGTACTGGGCCTGCTGGTCGTCGGTCAGCGTCTTGCGCAGCGTCTTCGCGAAGAGCGATGTCTCACCAAACAGCCCGGCCGCCTGTTTCTGTTGCAGCGGGCTGATCTCCTGCCAGATCTGATTGAATCCATTCTGGTCATTCTTCACCGCGAGAAACTTTTTGCGAACTTCCTCCACCTGATCGAAGAACCGTTTCATGTCACCCCGGGCGGCGAGAGTCAGCTTTTTCTGCTGTGCCTCCGTCAGGTTACAGACCCGATTGACCTCGTCGAGCTTCAACTTCAGGTGCGAGTTGATCCGCGCCCGGCCGGCGGCCGCGCTGCCGCTCCCCTGAAAGATCCATTGGTCAAAGTTGGACTCCTCGATCATGAAGCCGTTGTTGACCTGCAGGTCGGCCGCCGGTGGAGGCTCACCATCATCGGGGGCCGCGAACACGGACACCGGTCCGAGCAGGATGGCCGACAGCGCGACGACACACCGCCAGTTTCGTGACTTCTGATTCATGAACGCACTCCGCCAGCTCTTTCTTCAAACCACCACCGCGGGACGACCTCAACTTCAAAATCCAACATTGTCCACAAACACTCTGATGGCCCGAGCCGGCGCGGCGGCCTTGGCCGGTTCATCGCCCCACCAACCGTCGTTCTCAACCTGCCCGTTCCCGCCGCCCCAGAAGCCGAAGTCCACCTTTTGCAGTCCGCTCCACACGGACTTCTGTTCGGCATTGAGATGCGACACCACCATTTGATCGGGCACCACGGGGAAGTATTGGTCGCCGTAGGCGGACATCATCAGCCACTGCTCCCACTTGTCCTGCCAACCGGCCGAAATGGACTGGGTGATCTTGTCGCGCTGCTCGGCCGTCAGGCACATGGTGGAGTCGAGGCGGGCGACCACGCTGAGGATGGCGGCTCGTTTGCGCAGGGCCGTCCGTTGCGTCGCCTCCTGCGTGTACTTGGCCGCTTGTTCCGGCGTCAGCGTTTCGTTCAACACCTTTGCCAGGGCGTCGCGAATGATCCGGCGCGGGTCCGGCTGCGAGTTGTCACGCCCGCCAACCATCACGCCCCGCATTTGTTTGACTTGCAGTTCGGCCATGCGTCGGGCCGCCTCTTTCACGCTGGCCTCGCCCGCCGCCTTGATCTTCGGACGCTGCGCGGGAGCCAGGTCACACGTCTGGCGAATGAAGTTCAGTTCCGTGGCGAGGATCGGCCGATACTGCTCCGTGAACTGGGGAAGCCACTGCTGCAACTGCGGGTTGTCCGCGTTCAGATCGAGTTTGCCCTCGAGCGCCTGCACGAACGGAGCGGCCAAAGCCTCGATCTCGATGGCCGCCGCCGGAGCCTTCGGTTTCCTGGCCGCCTCCTTCTTGACGGCCTTCGGCTCATCCTTGACGGCCTTCGGCTCCTCTTGAGCCGGCTTCGCTTCGATGGCGGTCTTGACGTCTGCCTTCGGCTCCTCGGCCCGACCAAAAGCAGGGACGAGTAACACGACGAGCACGGCCGAGGCCGAGGCGCGGCGGAGGTTGATTTTCATTGCGGTTTACCCTTATTCGAGTCGGTGCGGTGGCGACAATCTCTGACTTGCCACCGATCACTTCGCGCTGTCCCGTTCCAACCGATTGAAGTATTCGTCGAGTCCCGCGCGGAACTCTTCGGGGAGCGCGGTTCCCGATTCACCCGTGGCTTGCGACACGCCGCGGTCTTCGCGGACTTCCTTCTCGTTCACGCCCGAGCCGATCAGTGCGAGGGCCGAGTCGTTCGTCGTCCCGCCGCCACCTCCGCCGGGAGATGAGCCTCCGCCTCCGCCTCCCTTCGGGTTGATGCGCTTCGATTGCAGCAGCAGTTCGATCGCCTCCGTTTCGGCCGCGATGGCGGGAGAACCGGTATCGGGGCGATCGAGAATCTCGGCCGCTTCCATCATCACCAACTCGACCTGGTTGAGCAGGGCGATCTCCTTCGCAAATTCGGCCTCGCCATCGGGCAGTTCGGTGATGCGGACCGTCAACTTGGCGACCCGTTCCGACAGACTGTCCTGAGTCTCGCTCAACTTGCCGGATCGCCTGGCATAGTCGTCCTTCGCCAGCGCGGGGCGAGCCTGTTCGGCGACGCGGGTCTCTTCACGCAGATTGACCTCCGCCTCCAGAATGTGCATCGCTTCGAGCACGATCGACGGCGGCAGGCTGCTCTTCGACTTGCATCCGGGACACTTGCCGCACGAGGCGGGATCGACCAGATCGTCGGCCCAGCGATCCATCGTGTCCGACCAGAACTCGGCCTGCGCCATCGAGAGGCCGGTCTCGACGCGCACGTCGTCGCTCAGTTGTCGCAGGCTGCCGACGGCGTCCTGCTCGCGCATTTCATCCAGCACCGTCTTGAACCGCTGGAAGCGGCGCCGTTCAAAGTAAGCCTGCATGTCGTCCATGATGTTGGACAGATCCAGGCTGCTCTTCGTCTCCTGCTTGGCCAGTTCGTCGAGGATCAGTTTGGCCGCGCCGCCCGATTTGTTGCGCAGACCGAACGTCCCGCCGACTTGATCGCCGATCTTGCCGGCGATGACGTACTGTTGCCGCGATGCCGCCTTGAGCCGCTTCACGAGCGTGCTCCCCTCGAGATTGGCCAGCACCTTGTTCAACTCTTCCGCGATCTTGTCGAACTCGGCCAGCAGATCCTGCTGAGCCGTGATGGCTTCGTCGAGTTTTTCACCCGCCGGCGCTGGCGGCTGCTTTTTCGAGCCGCCCCCCGCGATGGTCGTGACCGGCAGGGTGAGCCTGGGCTTCGAGTTGCTCTTGCTCGGCTCTTCCTCTTCACCGTCGCTCTTCTTCGCGGGCTGCTGCGACGATTCCCTGTCGACCACCGTCGGCACGACCGGTTGCGGTTTCGATTCGCCCGGTTTTCCGGTTCCCGGTCGCGTGTCTCGGATCTGACCGGCCCCGGGCGCGGGCTTCGTGGGCGAGTTCGCGGCGAGGGCCGGAGCCTGGGCCGATTGCTTCAACAAGTCGGCGACGTTCGGCATCCGATTGCCCGAGATGTCCTTCAGAATCTGGAGCATCTCGGCCCACTTCTCCAGGTGGCCGACACCGAACTCGGGATTCCGCATCGCCTGACGAACCAACTCCTCACCACCGGTGACGAGTCCCGTCAGACGCCGCCCGTTGGCTCGCTCGGCCGCCGACTGCGCTTCGATCTTGCGACGATTGTCCGGTTCATCGAGTTCCTCGGCCGTGAGCAGCCGCAGTTGCTGGTTGGTGTGGTGCAGTTGCATTTCGCGGTCGCGGACTTCGAGCGACTGACGGTGCCACTTGCTCAGTTGTTCGGTGATCCAGATGGAATGCTGATCGGCGCTGAGCACGTACAACAGATAGGTCGCCGAGTACGTGCGCGACCGGCCGGGGAAGTAGTCTTCGACGAACAGCCGCACGTTGAGCGGCTGCGGTTCGATCTCCAGCGTCTTCGCACAGAAGGTGCCGGCCAGTTCGAGCAGTTCCTTGTCGGTGGCCCCGGCCGCCAGCAGCCGCTCCCCCTTCGCGGGTTTCGAGGCGGCGATCTTGTCGGCTCCCTGCCATTCGATGCCGACGACCTTGATCCCAAAATCGTCCTGCGCGCGGACCTTGAAGGTGAGCGTCTCCGAATCGAGCACGATCTTCTGGCGCGGCAGATCCTCGCAGGAGAGCGACGGAGTTTCGTCGTCGCGGGCCGTGATCGAGACGGTGAACGGCTCCTGGCCTCCCAGTCCGAACTCGTCCTTCCACTGGAAGAGCATCTTTCGCGAGGCCTCGATCTTGGTCGGCAGGCTCGTCACGTTCGCGGCCAGCACTGTCGCGGGCTGATCGTCAATCACCGCACTCGACAGGTTGCGGTTGGTGGTGACGGTGAACGTCGCCACGCTGCCATTCACCAGGGAAACGGTTCCACCGCGAACGTCCTTGTGAATCGGTTGCGGACGTTGCAGGTACGCGGGAAGTTGGACATCGGCCACGACCGAGGAGAGTTCGGGGCGCAGCATCGGCTCGACGCGCACACGCTGTTGCGCGTCGCCGATGTGCAGTTGCAGCCAACCGGAATCGATCTGGGCGGGCAGCGAAAACTCGTACCGTCCGTCGCGCAGTTCGGCCGTCACGGGGATCTGGCTACCGAGTTGCACCGTCCCGCGGGGCGGCTTCGATTTGGTCCCTTCCAGCAGGTTGACCGAGACCGTGACCGGCTCACCATGCGCGACGACCAACCGTTCGGGAAGCTGTTCGACCATCGTGAACGTGTACCGCGGAATCGCTTGCCACGGGGCGACGAACCGCGCCCAGGCATTCGCCGCCGCGGCGGGATACAGACAAAGCGCGAGGATGGCGACCGCCGTCGGAACACCGGCCATCCAAGCCCACAGGCGGTGTCGCGGATGAGGCACCGCCGCCTGCAGGTCTCGCTGCCCCGTTTCGTGAGCGACCTGACCGATCGCCGCTTCGACGAGGACTCGCGAACGCTTCTGCTCCGATTCGCTGCGAACCAGTTCGATGATGCCCAGCAGTTGATCGCCGATCAGCGGCAACTTCCGACTGACGAGTCGGGCCAGTTGCTCGAGCCGCCGGTGGCACCAGATCCAGCGATGGAGGTAGACCGGCACGAAGGCACAGCCGCCGACCGCCACGAGGAAGATCGCCAGCCGGACCGAACTCGGCGTGTCCATCACCCGGTCGAGGGCGAAGACCGCGAGATACGACACGACCACCCCGAACAAGGCGCCGCAGGCGGCCTCGATCGACTTGATCGTCCAGACGCGACGACGAAACTCATGCAACTGAGTCTGCAACGACTCGGGCAACTTCAATCCGGCCTTCGGCTGTTCGACGCTCATTTCGCGTGACTCCTTGAACGAGGCTGACCGTTTCAAACCAAACCAATGATTTTCTTTAAACCAAACCAACAATCTTCCGACCGACCCAAAACAGACCCAGCAGCACCACCAGCACCGACGCCACAATTGGGTGACACCATAACTGAACTCGTCTGACCGAGGGAGCGGGATCGGGGAGGGCGGCCAACGATTTCAGGACCTGCTCCAGCCGATCGACTCCGATCACCTGACCGCGCGAGACGCGGGCGATTTCCTCCAGCACTTCGGGGCGGGCCGCTCGCCCCATCCGTTCGATCGCCACGCCCTGGACGAAGAACGAGGCTTCCAACGTCGCCCCCGTTTGTTTGCAGGTCAGCGTGACCTCATGCCGGCCCGGTTCCTCGGCGGTGAAGCGGGACGAGAACGCCCCCCATTCGTCGCCGGACGAGGAAAATCGCACCGTCTCGGCCTTGCCCGACGGCGCGACGATGCGGGCCGAGACGTCTCCCTTCGGCAGCGGCTCACCGCTGCGTTCCATCACGTTGGCATTCAGAGCCACCGTCTGTCGGACCTGCGGTTGCTCGGGCGAGTAGTACATCCGCATCGTTTCACCCTTGGCCATGTTTCGCTGATACGCCATCCAGCGTACCACTTGTCCCCAGAAACGATAGTGGTATTTGTCTTCGACCCCTTTTCGCCACCGCCACGCGCCGTCGGTCCCCATGAACAAGACCTTCCCCGCACCGAAGGTTCGCGTCGCCAGCAACGGGAGCCGACCGAACTCATTCGAGACATCCTTGTGGACGCAAAGGATCTCGGACCCGGCCTTGGCGCGCACGACGGGGGCGTACCACTGGAAGCCCGGCAGGCCCTCCCAGACCTCGACGTTGTCTTCCTGAGTATCGGCCAGTTTCGTCAGCAGGCTGCGGCGGCCAAGCTCCGTCAGTTCAAAGTGGCTCGGTGTGCGCGAGCCCCAGCCGCCCGGTTGTGACTCGTCCACCACGACCGGCAGGAGGTCATCCAACTCGGTCCCGATCAGGCTCATCTGCCGCCCCTGCCAGCCGGGCATGAAGACCAGTCCGCTGGCCTGATGCTCGACGAGACCCTTCAACAACCGGCAGTCCTCCGCCGTGAGTTGCCCGTCCTCCAGACCGACATCGCCGAGGAAGACGACATCGAACTTGGAAAGCTCATCCAGACCCCGCGGGAACTGTTTGATGTAGTCCTTGTTGCCGCCGCCGCCCTTGCTCAAGCCGGGGTGAAACAGCAGGCACGAGACCTCGACACCCGGATCGCGCGAGAGGGCGTTGCGCAGGTAGCGGTACTCCCAGCGCGGGACCGATTCGACGACGAGCACCCGCAGCTTCTCTTCGCGAATCGCGATCGGAGCCGACAGCTTGTTGTTGTCCCCCAGCAGTTCCTCACTGTGCCGGGGGACATCCAGCGTGAGCGTGTAGTCGCCGACGACCTTGGGTTTCCAAATGACCCACTCGCTGGTCCGCCCCATCGGCGCGACGCGAACTTCCTTCGAGACTTCGTCGCCGTCGGACGTCTTGAGCGTGACGGTCGTGAGGTACTCGCGCGGCAGCGTGCTGTCGATCGTGAACGGGATGCGAACCGACTTCCCGGCGATGCCGAACGTGGGCGAGTCGAGACTGAGCAACTCGACGTCGGGCAGCCGCGACGAACTTCCGACGGGAACCGTGAACACCGGAATATCCTTCAGCCGCAGCGCCGACGCCGCATGGACGGGCGCTGCCCCCTCGTTCCAGTCTCCGTCGGAAGCGAGAACCACCGCCCGCAGATTTTTGAATCGTTGCGGTGCCGTCGCGAGCGGCTCGTGCAGGTTGCTGCCGCGCACGGCTTTGGCGGGTGCGGCCGAATCCGGCTTGTCGGGTGCGGTCCCGCCGCCCGGCGCCGCTCCGGCATCGGCCGACGAAAACGGCTGGATCACCACCGTCAGCTTCTCTTGCAGCGACTGCCAGAATTCACTGTTCGTCAATTTCGCAATCGATTCGCGGCGCGTGGTCAACGTGGCGGAGGCCGCCTCGCTGCTGGAGACGTCGCGCGTCTCCATGCTGGCCGAATCATCCCACAGCACGGCAATCGAGGGCTTCTCCTCGGGACGATACTCCTCGACCCACTCCGGCTGATTGAACAGCAGCGTGACGAGGCAGACCATCGTCAGCCGCAGCAGTTCCAGCAGGCCGAAGTCGCGGCGATATCCGCTGCGCTGCCACGCGACAAAGCAGAGCCCGGCGGTGACGGCGATGATCAACACCGACACCGCGACCGACCACGGCACCCACAGGAACGTCAGCGAACGGACGGTTGTCATGTCGTGGCCCCCGCAGCTCGAGCCACCTTGGGCAGACACAACACCGCTTCCAGCACCAACGCGACCAGCATCGCCACGAGGAACACCCGCCAGATCTCCTGGATGAGCGAACTCAGGCTGCCGGCCTGGTCATCGACGCGGACAAAGTTGAGACCGCGAAACAACTCGGCGATGCGCGCGTCGGCCAGGACCTTGGCGCCGTCTTCGGCCGGCGGACGGTTCACGGCCAGCAGACGCTCGCCTCCGCTGTAGACACCGTGCTGATAGGCCGACTCGGTGGAGAGACTCTGATCTCCCTCGGTGAGGCGGTTCCAGGCACTCGTGTCTTCGCTGCCCGGTTCGCCCGCGTCCAATTGACGTGCCTTGCTGAGGACCGCGGCCCCCGAGGCGAGAGCGCGCTGGACGAAGGCGTACAACACGACTCCGCTGGTCGCCAGCGAGGAATCGCGAGTGGAGGGCGTGGTCGTGCAGAAGTAAACGGCACCACGTAGGGTCGGAACGCGAGCCAACAACGGTGCGCCACCCCGCAAGGTGGCGAGTTGCGTCGCGTCACCCGTCAGTCCGCAGTACTGACGGACCTCCAACTGACCGACCGGCAGCGCGGCTCCGCTGAGCGTGCGAGCCAACACGTCCTCGTCGCCCCGCCACGATTCGATCGGGAACAGTTCGTTGCCGGTGACCCACGTCTGCCAGCGCATTCCGAACAACTCTTCGCTGCCGGGGTTTCGAGGCGGGAGAAAGACCGCCTGTCCGCCGCGATCCACGAACGACTGGATCAGTTCGGCGGCGGCTCCCGTCGGCAACGCCGCCTGCCACAGCACGAGCGAGATTTGATTCCACTCGATCGTCGGCAACTGCTCGATTGTCACGACCTCCGTCGAACAAAGCAGTGCGGGGTCGGGAGCGATGCCGGCCGTGAGTTGCAGCGGTCGCTCGGCCTGCGCGTCTTCCGCCACGATGACCGTCCGTCGCGGCGGCGGGTTGTCGAAGGCGAAATAGAAATCGTCGTCGGCGGGATTGGCATCGGTGGGGATGGAGACCCGCCCCCAGCCCCGTTCGCGCGTCCGCTCGATCGGAATCCGATGCTCTTTCAGATCGACGTGCGTGCCGGTGAGCTCGACGTTCATCACCGACCGCGATCCCTCGATCTCGAATTGCACCGGCAGGTTGATTTTCTCGTCGCCGCCAGCCTTCTCGTTGGCGACGGCCGAACGAGAGACTCGAAGCGAGACGAGCAGCTCGGCCCCCTCGGTCGTGGCCTGCCGCCGGACCTCCGTCACCCGAACCGACACGTTGGCCGGTGCCAGTTGCGGATAGGCGAGCAAATGGAAGCGGACGCCCTGCGGGAACTCCAGAAACGCATCGCGCAACGTGGACCAGCGACCGCTCTCGGCCGTCCAATCGTTCTCGCGCAGGTCCGAGCAGATCCAGACCTCCGTCCGTCCCGCGCGATTGCCGCGAATGTAGTCGTGCGCGGCTTGCAGCATCATCGGCAGATCGGCCGACGCGCTGGCCGGGCCGGCCGTCGGCAGGCTCAGCAGGGCGCGAGGCGATTCCAGTTCGCGCGGCTCATGCGTCGTGCTCTCGATCAACACCCAGCGCCCCGACCCGAGCGTTTCCAGTGTCTGAACGAGTTGCTTCCGTCCGGTCTCCAGCTTCGATTCGCCGGTCCCCGCGCCGCGCTGCTGCATGCTGGGAGAACGGTCGAGCAGAATGATCGTCGTGTCGGCCCGGGAGCCTCCCGCCAGTCCGAGCCAGCCACTCGCCAGCGGCCGGCTGATCGCAAACAACAGTCCCGCGATGGCCAGTGTTCGGAACAGCAGGATCAGCCATTGCCGCAGCCGCGAGTACCCGCGCGCCATCCGATGCGCCGCGAGTAAAAACATCATCGCGGCCCAGTGAATCGTCTGGAACCGCCGCTGATTGATCAGATGAATGATGATCGGCAGCGCGATGATCGGCAGCCCGTACAGCAGCCACGGTTGGAGGAAACTCATGCGAGTACCTCCACCTTGGAACCAGTCGACCGACTTGCACTTCGTGCTTCGTCTTCTTCCGGCCCAACGGGCCATGCGTTCACCCAGCCCGGGCCAACGGCCCGGGGGATGCGACAAACCGATGTGCATAGCCCCAACGGGGCGGCCGTTCTCCGACGAACGGTCGCCCCGTTGGGGCTGCATGATGTTTTCACGCCTGGTCCCAGGGCCGATGGCCCTGGCTGGGCGAACGCATGGCCCGTTGGGCCGGAAGCACACGCCATGGAGCTGGAAGATCGCAACATGGAACTGGAAGATCGCACCGGTTTCATCGCAGCCCCTTTGCCTGAGCACGGCTGACGAGGAACCGGACCAGCGCCTGTTCGTAGTTCTCGTCGAGGCTGATTCGCTGATAGTCGATCGCCGACTCGAGCACGACCTGTTTGAGCTGCACCAGGTACTGCTGCAACGCCTTGTCGTAGCGGTCGGCGATGTCGTTCGGTTCCGCGAAGATGGCCGGGCCCCCCTCCATGTCGAGGAACCGCATCGGACGTCGAAAGCTGAACGCCAGTTCCAGCGGATCGAGCAGATGGAACACCGTCACGTCGTGATGTCGAAATCGCAGGTGCTGGAAACAACTGCGCAAGATCTCGGGTTCGATGAACAGGTCCGACAGAATCACGATCAGTGCCCGTTGCCGGATCGTCTCGGCCAACTCGTGCAGCACGGTCGCGAGTTGCGTCTCACCCTTCGGCTGGGCCTGCTCGAGGACATCGAGCACCTGCCTGAGGTGGGCGGCATTTCGTTTGGGCGGCAGATTCCGCACGACCCCCTTCGCGACGCAGGCCACTCCCACCGCATCGCCCTGCTGACTGGCGAGGTATCCGAGCGTCCCGGCAATCCGCCGCGCATACTCGATCTTCGTGACGCCCGTCGAGCCGAAGCCCATCGAGCCGCTGGTATCGACCACCAGGCAGCATCGCAAATTCGTGTCGGCTTCAAACTCCTTGACATAAAAACGATCGGACCGCCCGTAGGCCCGCCAATCGAGACGGCGAAGATCGTCGCCGGGAACATATTTGCGGTACTCGGCAAACTCGACGCTGGAGCCCCGGTGCGGACTGGCATGCCGACCGGAGACATTCCCCTGCATCGGCCGCCTCGCAAACAACGGCAGCCCCGCCAGACGCGACAGAACCTGCGCGTCGATGAAGCTGCGTGGCTGGCGGTCGGAAAACATGGGCAAGACTTCCGTTCACTCTGCACCGAACCTGGCTCACCGTTCCTCAATCGTCTCCGCGATCAAACGCTTCACGATCTGTTTGGCATCGAGTCCCTCCGCCTGCGCGGCGAAGGTCGTGATGACGCGATGCGTCAGGACGGGAACGGCCACCTCGTGGATGTCCTCCAATCGGACCATGTAACTGCCGCTCAGGGCGGCCCGCGCCTTGGCGCCGAGGATCAGGAACTGCACCGCGCGCGGACCGGCTCCCCACGCCACCAGCGGCTTCAGCCAGGCCGGAGCCGTCGCTCCGTGTGGCCTCGTTTTGCGAACGAGCTTCGCCGCGTATTGATAGATGTGGTCGGGCACGGGAACGCGACGGACCAGATGCTGGTGCTCGATGATCTCGGCGGCGGTCATCAGGTGATCCAACTCGGGCAGCGCGTCGCCCGTCGTGGTCCGCGCGATCAGCACCTCTTCCGCTTCCGACGGATAGTCCAGCTCGATCAGGAACATGAAGCGGTCGAGCTGCGCTTCGGGGAGCGGGTACGTTCCCTCCTGTTCGACCGGATTCTGCGTGGCCAGCACGAAGAAGGGCGATTCGAGGCGGAAGGTCTTCCCGACGACCGTGACCTTCTGTTCCTGCATCGCCTCCAGCATCGCGGCCTGCGTCTTGGGAGGGGCGCGGTTGATCTCGTCGGCCAGGACGATGTTGGCGAAGACGGGGCCATGCACGAAATGAAACTCGCGCCGGCCGTCGGATCCGTCCTGCAGGATGTCCGTCCCGGTGATGTCCATCGGCATCAGATCGGGCGTGAACTGGATGCGGCTGAAATTGAGCGACATCGTTTCGGCGAGCTTGCTCACCAGCAGCGTCTTCGCCAGTCCGGGCACTCCCATCAGCAGTCCGTGCCCGCGGGCGAACATGCAAATCGCCAGCCGCTCGATGACATCGTGCTGACCGATGATGACGCGCCCCAGTTCCTTTCTCAGCCGCGCGTACAACTCGCGCAGCCGATCGATCGCCTGCACATCGTTGTCGCTGAGACTCCCCACAGCCGATGGATCGGAAGACTGAGCCATGAACGAATCCTCTAATGAACTGCCAGGACGCATTGTGAATTGCGAGACATTGACGACGTGCGGGGCGCCCGTTATGAAGGGCTCGCGCGAACAACAGACAATCAGTCTGATTTCATACCATACCCGGGGACGAAGGGAAACCGGCTCGCCAGGAAATTTATTTCCGCCGTTCGGATTGGCTGATGTCGAACTATTCGTGAGATTTGCGGCCCGCCGAAAGCACGGTGGTGACGGCGGGCGATCGCGGCGCTCAGCCCCTCCCGGACCGACAACGAGACGACGCCTCATCGAGAAAAGTTTCTTCCGATCTTCAGAACAGGGAAAATCATGCACCCCATTCCAGGACAGCCGTGGCGAGTGACGGTATTGCTGTTGGTCATCGCGGCCTTGTCCGACCCGGCACGGGGACTCGGCGCGGATGAGAAAGATGTGAAAAAGATCGCCGCCGAAAAGGTCGCCCGGGCGTTCGCGAAGGGGGATCGGAACAGCGATCAGCGGTTGTCGCTCGAAGAGTTCCTGGTGGACCGTGCTCCGCCAGAGGTGGCGAAGCGGGACTTCCTGCTCTTCGATCAGGATGCGGACGAGACGCTCAACCTGGTGGAGTTCTCGACGGTGCCGACGGTCGTCGAAGCAGAGCATCGGGGACCATTGCCGGACCCCATGCAGGCGGTCGTCGATCAGGTGATGGCGGCGCTGGACAAGTCGCTGAACAACTGGAACGAAAACCCCAAAGTCGAAGTCGATGCCGGAGCCTTCGTCGCAGCGTTCTCCAAGCGGTTTGAAAAATACACCGCGCCGCCGGCCAATTCAGAGGCCGACCCCGTCGGCAGCGGAAAGATCAGCCGCGCCGAGGCCCGTCGCTTTCTGGAGATTCAATTTGGCGTGCGCCGCGGCGACGGAAAGCTGCTGCGCGAACCGGGCGGTCGCATCGTCAATTACATGCTCTACCTGCACGTCGATCAGAATCGCAACGACAAACTGGAGCGGGCCGAGTTCATCGAACGCTCCTACGGTGATCCGGCCCACGTCGCCAGGGAATTTGACGAGGTGAACACCAACCGCGACGACAGCCTGTCGTTCGACGAGTGGTGCCGCGTGCCGGGGCGAGCCGTCGTGGACCCCATCATGGAATTCCGCCAGATGGACACGAACTTCGACGCCTACGTGGACCCCAAGGAGCTCATGTCCGGTACGCCCGAATGGAAGCACAAGATCACGGCCAGCGTGTTCCCCGGCTTCGATCTGAATCGAGACGGCCGGCTCTCGCTGCCCGAGTACCGGCTGACGATGCAGGCCAACATGGTCCTCCCCTGGCATACCGTGTTCGCCGATTCGGATGGCAACGGGACGCTGTCGTTCGCCGAGTTCAAGTTCGAGTCGATGCTGTTCCCGTTGCTGCGGGTGCTGTACTTCAACCGGTTGGACGTGAACGCCAGCGGCAGCCTCGACCCGGACGAGTTCGCCTTCACGATGAAAGTCCAGGACGAATTCTTCGTCATGAACGCCGATGGCACGGGCTGGAAACCCCTCTTCAAATTTGAAGGGCATCGCGCATGCGGCTCACCCGCCGTGTCGCCCGATGGCAAGTCGATCGCGTTCGATTCGTGGGCAGTCAATCAACAGGGGGGCTCGGCCGTGTTCGTGATGAGTATTGACGGCGGCAATCCGCGCCAGATCTGTACCGGCATGATGCCAACCTGGTCGAAAGACGGTCAGGTGCTGGCCTGCTCGCGGGGCGCTCCCGTGTCTGGCGTCTGGCTGGTGAACGTCAACGATGACAAGCAGGAGCGGGTCGATGAGGGCTGGGGGGCACAGTGGTCACCGGACGGCACCGCTCTCGCCTTCACCCAGGGAAATGTCCTCAAGTCGTACGACATCGGGGCCGCGATGCTCAAGACCATCCTCGACGGTGAGGCCAATCCGTACCAGCAGATTTTCTGGAACTCAACGTGGTCACCGGACGGCAAGCGGCTCTGCTTCAAGGGGAGCAAGGCCGACGGCACACTGGAAGTCGCCACGGTCAACACGACCGGAGACAAGCCCGATCTGAAGGTCCATTATTCGGGCAAGGTCGCCCTGAACGCCGACTTCGCCTGGCATCCGCAGGGAGACCGCATCGTCTTCGCGAGGTACTGCACGGAACGGACCCGCGTGCAAATGTACGAGTTCAATCCCGAGAAGAACGATCCTCCCACGCTGCTCAAGGGGCAGGACGAGACGCGCAACAACACCGACATGTGCTGGACCCCCGACGGCAAACGCCTGATCGTCGTGAGCGGCGACTACTGATGCGGCGGTTGTCGCTTCAGGTCATCAGCAGCGGGAACGGAGTTCCCTTGCTGAGCTGGAACGGACGGTTCTGTTGGTCGTGCGTCTCGGTGGTGGGGTCGATGCCGAGCATGTGATAGATCGTGGCGACGAAATCGGCCGGGCCGACCGGGTTCTCGGACGGATAGGCTCCCAGTTTGTCGGACTGGCCGTAGGTCTGTCCCCCTTGGATTCCGGCCCCGGCCAGCAGGATGTTGTAGAGTTCCGGCCAGTGCTCACGCCCGCCGTTCTTGAGCGTGACTTTCGGCGAGCGGCCGAACTCCGACGCCACGACCACGAGCGTCTCGGCCAACTCGCCGGTTGCGGCGAGGTCCGTCATCAGGGCATAGAAGGCCTGGTCAAACGCCGGGATCAACTCCTCCTTCAGCGCGGTGAAGTTGTTCCAGTGGGTGTCCCACGCGAAGCCGTTCTTCCCCTGCGTCCGCTGCCAGTTGCACTGGACCAGCCGAGTCCCCGCCTGAAGCAGCCGTCGCCCGAGCAGCACCGACTGGCCGAACAGGTTGCGACCGTACTTCTCGCGAACGGGAGCCTCGACCACGGACAGATCGACCGCGCGGCGAACGGCTTCCGAACCGACGACGTCCAGCGCTTTGATCTGGTTGTCCTTGAGCGACTGCGCCAGCGAACCGTCTCGCAGCGACTCGACCTGCTGATTGAGTTGATCGACCAATCCCAGCCGACGCCGAATCACGCCCGGTTCCTCATTCGGCACCAGCGGCAGATGTTCGAGGCGGAAGTTGTCGTCGTTGGGGTTGCCCCCGGTGAGCATCGGGTCGTACTTCGGACCGAGCATCCCGGCGAACTGCCCGGCGCGACGGCCTCCCGCGACATCCATCCGGTGCGGCACAATGATGAACGGGAACATCGGCCCCGAACCGGGAGCCAGCTTCGCCAGGCACGAACCAAGATGCGGCATGTCCTGCCGCGACATCGAATTCACATCGGGCACCGAACCGGGATACATGCAGCCGGTGAACATCCAGTACGAACCGCGACCGTGATCGTTGTGCGTGTGGTTCATCGACTTGATGAGGGCCATCTGGTTCATCAGCTTCGCCGACAGCGGGCAATGCTCGCCAAACCGGATGGAGGGGACCGAGGTCGCGATCGTGTCGAACTCGCCACGGATCTCGGCCGGCGCATCCGGCTTCGGATCGAACATGTCGTGCTGCGGATGCCCGCCGGAAAGATAGAGGACGATGCAACGCTTCGCTTTTCCAAAGCCGGGAGCGTGCGCGGTCGCCTTCGTGGACGACTCGGCCACCGCCGATCGGGCCAGCAAATCGGACAACGCCACGCCGCTCATCGACAGCCCGCCCACGCGAATCATCTCACGCCGCGTCAGCCCGTTCGACGAAGGAAATCCCGGTCCCAGCAAACTCAACATTCCGCGTCTCCCTCAAGGACGGCTATTTCATACGGGGTCAGGCACTCCAAACTTCAAACG
>JANODP010000386.1:0-8463 GCA_031412755.1 Schlesneria sp.
CCGGCCGCAGCGAAGTGCCGAAGACGCTGATCTTCGCGAAGGACGATTCGCATGCCGACGACATCGTGCGCCTGGCGCGCGAGGTCTTCGCCGAGGGCAACGATTTCTGCCAGAAGATCACCTACCGCACCGGCTTCGTCAGTGTCATCGAGAAGAAGAAGCAGAAGGATGGCAAGGAAATCGAGGTCACCACTTGGAAACGTGCTTCCAGCCTGTCGCCCGACGAAATCCTCAGTTCCTTCCGCAACAGCTATAACCCGCGCATCGCGGTCACCGTGGACATGATCGCCACCGGCACGGACATCAAACCGCTGGAGATCGTCTTCTTCATGCGCACAGTCGCTTCAAAGAATTTCTTCGAGCAAATGAAAGGTCGCGGTGTGCGAGTGGTGTCCGACACCGAGATGGAGCAGGTCAACCCCGGCATCAAACGCAAGACTCGCTATCTGATCGTGGATGCCGTGGGCGTTTGCGAAAAGGTGATGACGGAATCCTGCCCGTTGGAAAAGAAACGCAACGTCAGCTTTCAGAAGCTACTCGACGCCGCCGCGCTCGGCACGACCGAAGTTGAGGCTGTGGAATCGCTCGCCGGGCGGCTCATCCGGTTGGAACGCCGTTTCGATCCGGAAGTCGAAGCTCAAGTGATCGAGGCGGCCAAAGGCCAGACGCTGTCGCAGATTGCCAAAGGAATGTTGAACGCCCTGGACCCGGATGAAATTCTGGCCCAAGCCAAGGCAGGCCAAGGCGTGGACCACGAGCCAACGGTGCAAGAGATTGGCGAAGTCCGCGACGCTCGGATCAAACAAGCCCTCGCCCCGCTCGCCACAAATCCCGATCTCCGCAACCTGCTGAGCATGATCCAGATCGCCGCCGACCAGACCATCGACGTCATTTCGCGTGACACACTGCTTTACGCCGGTCCAGCGCAGAAAAGCACGCAGACCAGTGAGCAGCTTGCCACGTCGTTCCGTGAATACATCGAGCAGCACAAGGCCGAGATCACCGCGCTGCAGATCCTCTACAGCCGCCCGTACAAACAGCGTCTCACCGAGCCGATGCTCAAGGAATTGGAGCAGAAGCTGCGCGAGAACCACGCCGCGTGGACTGAGGACCGCCTCTGGGATGCTTTCGTCGTCACCGCGCCGGGCAAGGTGACAGGTCGTTCAAAAGCCGGACGCTTTGCCGATCTCGTCGCCCTGGTTCGCTTCGCGCTTCAGCAACAACCCGTGCTCGCCCCCTTCGCCGACTCCGTGTCGGAGCGGTTCAATGAATGGCTCATGGACAAGGCGAAGTCCGGCGTCACGTTCAACGCCGAACAACTCGCGTGGCTGCATTTGATTCGCGAGCACATCGCCACGGCCATCAGCATTGAGCCGGACGATTTGGAACTCTCGCCATTCAATCAACGCGGCGGCTTGGGCAAAGCGCACCAACTCTTCGGCGACACGTTGAACAGCATCCTCGACGAACTCAATCTGGCACTCGTGACATGAAAAAGGCCGCGAAGAAAAAAAGGCCCGTGCCCGCTGTGGCGGTTGCTGACTACTTCGGACTGCTTGGCGGCGTCAGTGAACTGCTCGAAGCCGCTCGCCGCGCCAGCGCGCGGACCGTCAATGCGTTGATGACCGCGACATATTGGGAGGTCGGACGGCGCATCGTGGAGTTCGAGCAGGAAGGCGAGAAGCGGGCGGGGTACGGTGAGGAGTTGCTCGACCGATTGTCCGTCGATCTCGAATCACGTTTTGGGCGAGGTTTTTCCCGTCGCAACCTGCAATCGATGCGACAGCTTTACCAGTCCGTCCCTGCCAGCCAGATTTGGCAGACACTGTCTGCCAAATCTTCAGCCATCGAAATTCCAGCGACACTTTCGCTCGAATCGGGGGATGCAGCAATTGCGCAGACGCTGTCTGCCAAATCTGACGCGGCCGGGATTCGCCAGACACCGTCTGGTAAATCGACGACTCCACCGTTCGCCTTGAGTGACCTCGCCCGCGCTTTCCCGCTGCCGTGGTCGCACTACGTCTTGCTCATCAGCCGCTCCCGCTCGCCCGAAGCGTTCGCTTTCTACCATACCGAGGCTCTGCGCGGCGGCTGGTCTGTGCGCCAACTTCAGCGGCAGATTGACAGCCAGTTTTACGAACGGATCGCCCTTTCGCGGAACAAGGCGGCGATGCTCGCCAAAGGAGCGAAGCCGCAGCCCGGTGATGCCGTCAGTGCTGACGAGGAAATCCGTCATCCGCTCGTTCTGGAGTTCCTCGGCCTGCGCGATGAATACTCCGAGACCGATCTTGAGGACGCTCTCATCCGGCACCTGGAAACCTTCCTGCTCGAACTCGGCAATGATTTCGCGTTCGTCGGTCGCCAGCGACGGCTGCGGATTGACGACGAGTGGTATCGCGTGGACCTGCTCTTCTTCCATCGTGGCCTGCGCTGTCTGGTGATCTTCGATTTGAAGCTGGGCCGATTCACGCACGCCGATGCCGGGCAAATGCATGTGTATCTGAACTACGCCCGCGAGCACTGGACTCAGCCGGGCGAGAACCCACCCGTCGGCGTCATCCTCTGCTCCGGCAAAAGCGAGGCGCTCGTCCGCTACGCCACCGACGCGCTGCCGACCAAACTCCTCGTTCGCGAATACCTCACCGCGCTGCCGGATGAAAAACTCCTCGCCGCCGAGTTGGAAAACACACGCAGGCAATTGGAGGCCCGGCGGAAATGACTGAAAAGCCACGAGCCGCAGCCCCAACGGGGCGAAAGAAAATCGTTCAGGTCAAGGAACGCAGCGACGACGCCCTGGGTCACGAATCCCAAAACATGGCGAGCACTGATGGGGCGAAAGAAGTGAGTACTGCTCGCGGCTTCGATCCACAGGGCAGTGCGCTGCCGGAATCCGCAATCACGGAGAACGAATTGCCGACAGGTTGGCGATGGGTGCGCATACGAGAAATCGGCAACGTCCAGCTTGGACGACAACGAGCACCCAAGCACCAGAACGGCGCAAACATGCGCCCCTACCTCCGTGTCGCGAATGTGTTTGAAGACCGCCTCGATCTATCCGATGTGCTGACGATGAATTTCACGCCCCGGGAGTTTGAAACGTTTGCTCTTCGAGCAAACGACATTCTCTTGAACGAGGGCCAGAGCCTTCATCTCGTGGGACGACCCGCTCTGTATCGCGACGAACTGCCGGGTGTTTGCTTCCAAAATACGCTCATTCGGTTTCGCCCCGGACCAGATGTCGAACCCAAGTTCGCGCTAACGATTTTTCGGGGCTACATGCACACCGGCAAGTTTCAGAAAATTGCGAGGTGGACAACAAACATCGCACATCTCGGCGCTCAGCGATTTGCGGATATGCCATTCCCCTTGCCACCGCTCCCCGAACAGCGGCGGATTGTGGCGGAGATTGAGAAGCAATTCACGCGGTTGGAGGCGGGGGTGGCGGCGCTCAAGCGGGTGCAGGTAAACCTCAAACGCTACCGCGCCGCCGTCCTCAAAGCCGCCTGCGAAGGACGCCTCGTCCCCACGGAAGCCGAACTCGCCAAAACCGGAAAGCTGAAAGCAAACTTTGAAACCGGCGAACAACTCCTCGCCCGCATCCTCACCGAACGCCGCCAAAACTGGCAGGGCCGGGGCCAATACAAAGAACCCGCCGAGCCGGACACCTCGGGTTTGCCTCGACTCCCCGAAGGCTGGGTGTGGGCCCGACTCGAACAACTAGGTTTGACCTTTGGCGGTCTGACAAAGAACCCGAAGAGAGCAAAACTGCCGAAACAACTCCCATACCTCCGTGTTGCGAACGTTTATGCGAATGAACTTCGACTTGAGGAGATTGAGTACATAGGTGTTGAAGATTCCGAACTCGAAAAGCTGCTCGTTCGTGTTGGCGACCTACTCATCGTTGAGGGCAACGGCAGCAAAACGCAAATTGGCCGATTGGCGATTTGGGATGGTTCGATTGAGCCGTGTGTTCATCAGAATCACATCATCAAGGTTCGGCCGGTTGAGTCTCGGATGCCGAAATGGATTCTCTATTGGCTGCAATCACCGAACGGGCGTCACTTTGTCGAACTAGTGGCGAGTTCCACTTCGGGGCTCTACACATTGAGCGTGAATAAAGTTGGCGACCTGCCGATTGCAGTGCCACCGCTCGCCGAGCAGACGCGGATCGTGGCGGAAGTGGAGCGGCGGTTGAGCGTGGTGGAGGAGTTGGAAGCGGTGGTCTCCGCCAACCTCCAGCGAGCCGCCCGCCTCCGCCAGTCCATCTTGCAGAAAGCGTTCACTGGAAAGTTATGAGCAACCCGAACGCCCTCGTTCAAAAACTCTGGAACTACTGCAACATCCTGCGCGATGACGGGCTGTCCTACGGCGACTACGTTGAGCAGCTCACGTTTCTGCTGTTCCTGAAAATGGCGGACGAGCAGGCGAAGCCGCCGTTCAACAAGCCCTCGCCCGTCCCCAAAGGGTTCGGCTGGGATGCGTTGATGAAACTGGATGGCGACGAGTTGGAAACTCATTACCGTCACACACTGACGGAACTCGGCAAGCGGCCGGGGATGCTCGGCGTCATCTTCCGCAAGGCGCAGAACAGAATCCAAGACCCGGCCAAGCTGCGCCGGCTGATCGTGGACCTGATCGACAAGGAGCAATGGTCGAGTCTTTCCGCCGACGTGAAGGGGGATGCCTACGAAGGCTTGCTGCAAAAGAACGCCGAGGACGTGAAAGGGGGCGCTGGCCAATACTTCACACCGCGCCCGCTCATCGCCGCGATCGTGGACGTGGTCGCCCCGCAACCGGGACAGGCCATCTGCGATCCGGCCTGCGGCACGGGTGGCTTCCTGCTCGCCGCGCATGATTATCTGGCCAAGCATCACCAGCTCGACCGGGCGCAAAAGAAGAAGCTCAAGAGCGGCACGTTCTTCGGCATCGAACTGGTGGACAGCGTCACGCGACTCTGCGCGATGAATCTTTTGTTACATGGAATCGGCGGAGAGTCTGAAGAAGACTTGCCCGTCGTCACCAAGGACGCGCTGGCCGGGAAGCACGGCGAATACGAGATCGTCCTCGCCAATCCACCGTTCGGAAAGAAAAGCAGTGTCACCATCGTCAATGAGGCGGGCGAATCGTCCAAGGAATCGCTCATCATCAACCGCGACGACTTCTGGGCGAGCACCAGCAACAAGCAGCTCAATTTCCTCCAGCACATCTTCACCATCCTCAAGCAACACGGCCGCGCGGCCGTCGTGTTGCCGGACAACGTGCTGTTTGAAGGAGGCGCAGGCGAAACCATCCGCCGCGAACTGCTCAAGCAGGCGGACGTTCACACGTTACTGCGTCTCCCCACCGGCATCTTCTACGCGCAAGGCGTGAAGGCGAACGTCCTGTTCTTCGACCGCAAACCAGCGCAGGAAAAGCCGTGGACACAGAAGCTGTGGATCTACGACCTGCGCACCAACCTGCATTTCACGCTCAAGGAAAACACGCTCAAACGCAGTGACCTCGATGACTTCGTCGCGTGCTACCACACCAAGAACCGCCATGTGCGCAAAGAGAGCGAGCGATTCAAGTCGTTCACCTACGACGAACTGACCAAGCGCGACAAAGTGAACCTCGACATCTTCTGGCTGAAAGACGACGCCCTCGAAGAATCGGCCAACCTTCCCGCGCCCGAAATCATTGCCACCGACATCACGGCCGACCTCGAAGTCGCCCTGGAGCAGTTTGCCACCATCGCAGAGGACTTGAAGTAGCGCCCCGGCCTTTGACGTGAGCCAAATGAATTGCGATCGACCGCTCGTCCACATGAGGGAGCCGAGATGCCGACAGGTTTGATGGTCCCGCTGCTGTCTGAAAAAGACGATGCGGAAAAGAGCGAAGGTGGGATTGATCCGCTGGGACTGGAGGCCATCGCTGATGCCCTGGGGACCAGATTGGTACCGGGCGTGCGCGAGCGCCAGACTCATCCGCGGTACCTCACTGCGATCGCGGTGGCGCTGGCTGTCTGCGAACGATTCGACGAGGGAACATTCGCGGCGGATGGAGTCAGTGAGCCATGGCAAGTTTTTGAATGGCACCTCGTGGAAGGACTCGTCAGAACTGCCGAGGCAGGCCGATCACGCGGTGTACCGGGCTCGGTGAAAGTGTCGAAGGCCATCGCCGACAAGGTTCCGCTGTCCGCACGAAGGTACCTAAAAACCCCCGGTACCTTTGGCTTTCACGGCATCTATCGCCTGCTCGCGCGCACGCTCGGCGTCGAACAGGGTGAGCGATTGGGAGAATTCGGATTCGAATTGTTGGAGGTCTGGTCCAAGGAACGCGGGCTGAATGGGTTCATCGGTTCGGCGGACGGCCCCGGACGGGGTGTGAAGCAGCAACTCTTCCGGGCCATCGAAGATGGGCTCGGAAGCGGTGCCGTGGCACGCGGACCTGGGTGGGCGGGGTGGGACTACTTTCGTCAGTATCTCAATCCGCTGCAGCCGGGTGATGCGGAAGCCGCATTGATCATGCGAGCGTTACGGGATGACCCCAAGGGATTTCGAACGCCGGCAATCGAGTTTCTCACGTCCACGACTGGCCAAAGTGTCTGGAAAGAATCAGAAGGGTCCGAGCGAGCGTGGCACACCGCCCTGAAAGCGTCTGCGAATTCTGAATTACAGCAACTGCTGGACGCGATCAGCCTCTATGAGCGGTTCTGTCGGCTGTGTCAGGATGCCTTCGACGATTGTCTCTGCGAGATGACGCGCATGTCGGGCAGGACATCGCCCACACAGTTGGGCCGATTGGAGTCTCTCCAAAAGGCCCGCCGTGAAGTTCCCCCCCTGTTCGACGAGTTGCTCGATCGGCTGGAGCCATTCGGTCAGGCGGGGCGACTACAAGAAGGCTGTCAGTCGCTCGCGACAAATTGCACGCCCACCGAATGGGCCGTGCTGCTGACGGATCATCATCGCGACACGCAGCATCGCAAGCCGCCTGACGGCAAACATCCGTGGTTTGAGCGTTTCGATGATGGCACCCTGGTGCTGCGCCCGCTCTACAAGCGTGACAAACAAGGTCGGCACGACGACCGCTATGTGCATGCGTATCGCACCTCGCCCTTATGGAGTTTCCTCACCGACTTGAGGGCCGTGTCATGAAACGAAAAAACGAAGCCCGTGCCGGATTTGGCAAGTTGTTGGATGCCTGGGAAGCACCAGACGATGCTGGTGAACCGATCGGTTGCGTGGCCACGAGTTTCACTTTCACTCCCGCGTTCTTCGAGGAGGAATGCCTGGGCCGGTTTCTGGGACTTCAGACAGACGCCAAAGAAGATGGTCCCGCGTACCTGATTGAGCGTGAGGAAAAACTGGCGCAGTTGACGTGTGCCTCGGCCCTCGTCGACCAGCATCACGCGCGGGGAATCCGAAGCTTGCGGTGGGACTTGCTGTCGGCCCGCCTTCCGCGCGGTATCCTGCACGCCAAGATCTCCCTGCTGCTCTGGACTCGTCGGGCGAGACTGATTGTTGCATCAGCGAACCTGACCGAAGATGGCTACCGCCGCAATCACGAAGTTTTCGTGGCACTCGATTATTTCTTGGACTCGGATGCTCCGCTGCCCGTGTTAGACGAGGTGGTCGAATTCCTGCGTGAATCCTCGCAATTGGCGATCAAGGGCGATGCCGGTGAAAGCCGTCCACTCACTCGCTGGAACGATTTCCTTGGCCGCGTCGGCTCGGTGAGCCGCGACTGGGGAAAGATTTCCTTGCCGCGTGGCTCAGAACAGCCGCAGGTATTCGCAGTCCTCACGGGACCGGGCCGCCCCAGCGTGTACGAGACGCTGACGACTCGCCGTACGGGGACAGGGGTCATCGAACTGGCATGCGTCGTCAGTCCATTCTTCGATCCACCGGAGGCCGAGAACCGACCCGCGAAAGAACTCTGGAACATCCTGAAGCAAAAGGGGCCGACGGCTGTGGAATACCACGTCACTGCGGAGGAAATCCCCGACGAAAACGCAATTCTGGTCCACGCCCCGGAAGCACTCCTGTCTGCACAGCCGACTAATCGAGCCCACATCACCACGACGTTGAAACGGCTGTCACTCGAAGAAACTCGCCCCTTGCACGCCAAGTGCCTGTGGCTGCAAAGCAACGACTCCGTTCTTTATCTGATCGGTTCCAGTAACTTTACGTCGAAGGGCATGGGACTTGGGGCCGCAAGAAACGTGGAAGCAAATCTGTGCTTCGAAACGAATCGATTACGCCAGGAGGAGGCGACAAAAGCATTGGAAAGTGCGTGGTTGCTGGCGACCAATCTGCCGGACGGCGTTGAGGTGCGGTTCAAGCCACGTAGCGATCAGGAAGAGGACGCCGCTGTCGCCGGTGATCCGGTGTTGCCCGAGGCGTTCGCGGAGATTGTCTTCAGCCGTGATGAAGCCCAACGCGGTTGGCTTCGATTTACGTTTCGCCCAGGAGTTCCAGCCCAGTG
>JANODP010000387.1:0-23634 GCA_031412755.1 Schlesneria sp.
CCCCTGAATTCGCGTGAGTTGCAATCACGTGCTGATTCAGGGGACTCACGTCCCCCGCTCCGAAGAGCCTGTCTTGCGAAGATGATTCCCAGCGGTTTGAACCTGCTTCTAAACGTCTCACAACAGGCCGCATGCGGTCTCTGTGTGCTCGCCAATGCGGTTCAGACGCTCGCAACGACTTCCGGCTTGGTATAGCCGAGGCTGCGAACGACTTCGAGGACTTCGCTCCACGTCGGGAACATGCGTCCGCTCGTCCGCTTGTAGTCGTCCATTGCCCGCATGAATTCGATCTCTTCGCCCGAGTAATCGCGTTCGCAGGTCGTCGGGTCGATCAGACGACGACGCTCCACCTTGCGACGGGGAGTCGCCCGGCGTTCCTCTCCCTTGTGATTGACCTCGGTGCCGGCGACGCGCCGTTCGGCCTTGTTGCGCCGGTCGCCGCCGATGCGCTGATTCTGGAGTCGTCGTTCCACCGCTTCCATCGTGTCCGTGCTGCGGGCCATGCGTACCACCTTTTTTCGCAAAAACCGTGGGGAGGGCAATCCATCACCGGGACTGGGATTCACATTCCGTGTGAGTAAATATGCCCACATGAATCCAATCGAGTTGAATGTAATGAGCTGTGGTCTTTGAGAATCGGCGGGGGAAAGCTCAAGAAGGCCGGTCGTATCGGTCGTCGGGATCGCACCGGTGAATGCACCGTTGGGGGAGTTCACCGGCTCGCCGGTCCCACCAATTGCTCAGAAAGACGGGGTGAAATCCCCCATCGCGATCTCTCGCTCAATCGAGCGCACCGCCAAAGACGACGCGAACGTGGTCGTCGTTCAAACGCCCCGCGAGGAACGCGGAGTCGAACAGTTGGAAAACCTCGCCGAGGTTTGCCAGTCGCGAGGCGATC
The DNA here is from genome assembly GCA_031412755.1 of Schlesneria sp. GTDB lineage: Bacteria > Planctomycetota > Planctomycetia > Planctomycetales > Planctomycetaceae > Schlesneria. The sequence goes on from JANODP010000387.1 coordinate 899, forward strand.
TTCGACTTCGACTCGGGAGACCGCTGGGCGAGCGTGGTGGCGATCCAGTCGGAGTGCCTGCCGAGAGCCTCGCGCGTGCGCACCGAGTCGAACCAAACGAGCTGGGTCATCGCGGGGAAGAACCGTTGCTCGTGCCCGGCCAATCTCGAAGCACGACCGGCCTTCGCGGAATTCGGGGTGGCCTCGGCCAGCCCGCGTGTCAGGCTGGCCCGCGAACTCGACACGATCAGGCGGTGAGCGGCGATGGCATAGGCCGGCTCCCACGGGGACAGGCCCTTCAACCAGCGAATCGTGGTCTCGCCGGTCGTCGTGGAACCGACGATCACATTCGACTCGGGCCGCTCGTGCGCGAGATATCCGGCAACGAAGTTGAGTCCGAACTGCAGCGCGTTGTCCAGGCTGCTCGCGAGGCGGGAATGCTCGGCGGAGGAAGCCTCTTCGGCTGCGGGCTTCCAGGCCAGCACGCCGAGTAACTCAAACGGAGCGCTTCCAACAGCGACGTCCTTCTGCGCCGAGGCGTGAATCGTCACATCGGACAGCACGGCGGGCAGCACGTCGTCAAACAAGTCTCGCCCCGCGAGCAAACTGCGCAGCATGCGCCGTCCACGCGCGAAGTCGTCCGACTTCGCTTCGGGCATCACGGCGAGCCACATCTGAATGAGTGGCCGCACGTCGATTCGACCCGCGATCGACAGCAGTGCATCGCTCGGAATGCGGTCCGACCATCCCGTCGCGGCCTGCGACGACTGCACGAACCGCGTCCAGCCGCTCGGCAGACGCTCGCGGTCCAGTTCGGCGACGACGTCCAGTGCCACGCCCTCATCGAACCGCAACGATCCGGCGAGAGCCGAGACATGCTGCCAGACCTTCAACACGGGAATCGCACCGGGGTCGTTCCTGGCCCCCTCGCCCAGAGCCTTGTCCCACGCGCGGGCATTCACGTGGAGAAACGCGATCGAGTCGTCTCGCAGCCGCGCGCGGGCCGTGCGGTACAGAGGCGACTCGCGCAACGGCCGGTTCGTCGCGACGGTCGGTTCGCGCAACTCGGCGCGAGCCGCCGCCGCCTGCTGAAAATCAATCGACTGCCGGACCAGAGCCTCCTGGTCCGACAAGACCAGCGTCCGGTCCACGATGGTGTAGAACAGCACCTCTTTCGATCCCGCCGACTTCGCACGCTGAATGTAAGTCTGGCCGCGATGCTGCCACGTCTTTTCGACGTGCTGCGGTTCGAGTTTGCCCCACGCCTCCACCGCCTGCCGCAACGCAGCCGAATCGCGCGCCCGCGCAATCACGACTCCCTGTGGCTTCGCTCCCTCGGGCAGGTAGACCGCAACCACCAGCGATTCCGCACACAGGCCGAGCAACTGCTCCGACAGCGGCTGTCCGGTGGCTTGCGTCACGTACTTCTCGATCTGAGTCCACTGCTGAAAACCGGGACCACGCACAAATCGAACGAACGGAGCAAACGCCCGCACGCGCTCGGCCATCCGGGAATGCTCGACCCGCTTCCAAGTCTCGGCCAATCGCGGCACTTCCAGACAGAGGGCTGCCGACTCGCCCACCAGATCCAGTGGCGAAACCTCGGCCCCCCGCAATCCGGTGGTGCCGATGACGGACGCGAAACTCAAGGCGATCAGAACGAGTCGCACTGGACGAACGATGCTCATGAATTCTCCGCAGAGCGAAACAAGGAACACAGTGAGCCACGACGAACGATCTTGGTCTGGCATCACGCCGGATCTCAACCCGAGGGATCTCCGCTGGGAACCGATTGCCACAAGAAGCCGATCGCCTGACCAATCTGATCGCCAATCGAACGGCCAAGCTCGGAGACCGGCTGCGGTGGCGTGTCATCGTTCTCGGCATCGGGCAATGCAGAATTGGGCCACGTCACCGTCTGGGGCAGCACCGCCGCGAAGTCTTGCGCGGTGGCCTTGGTCTCATCCGCGAGGCCGCGATACTCGGCCTTCAAGTCGGCGAGCAGTGCCACCACCGATTCAGAGACCCCGACCGGAACTGCCTGCACCAGCGGAGTGTGCTCGTCGGGCTGAGCAACCGTCGCGCGAGCGATCGGCCGATCGTGCCGATCGCCGCCCTGGCGGGCAGCGAACAAGCAGGCCATCGCGAGACAAGCCGCCGTCGCCGCGACCACCCATCGTCCCGATCGCACCTGCGGCCTCGGAGCCACGTCCCTCGCCACCCGATTCGGCTGCGACAATGACCGCTCATCATGCAAGCTTCGCAGGACGAGATCCGTCAACGAGGCGGGTGCCTCGACGGGACGCCAGAGTGTGACAGCCGCATCCAGCAGACAGTGGTCCCGCCAAAGCCGGGCACACGCGGAACAAGACTGCCGGTGCGCCGCGGCTTCGTCGGACAGTTGGCGGCCGCGCGCCTCGACCTGCACTTCCAGCGCGGTTTCAAACTCGAAACAGTTCATAGCCTTCCTCCGTCACCACGCCGCGGGCTCGCAGCAATTCGGCCAACTCGCGCCGGGCACGATGCAGCCACGTCTTGATCGTCCCCTCGGGGCATTCCATGATTTCCGCCACCTCTTGTATGCCGAGATCCTGCTGATGAAACAGCAGAAAACAGGTCCGATAGTTCTCTCGCAGTTGGCCCAGCGCCAGTTGCAATTCCTCCGCCAGATCGAATTCTCCAAGGCGTGCCGCGGGGGCGGCCGGCTCAACCACCGATTCGACGGTGTGTGCCCGTGTCTTTCGTCTCGACTGATGAGTCCGGCAGCGGTTGACCGCGATCATCAGAACCCACGGCTTGAGCGGTCGCACGCCGTCCCAATGGTGCAGGTGGCGAACCGCTCGCACGAGCGTTTCCTGAGCCACGTCTTCTGCGTCCTGCCGCTGGCCGAGTTGGCGCAGGCAGATCGCAAACACCAGCCCCTGAAACTGCTCGACGAACATCCGCAGCCCGTCCCGGTCGCCTGCAAGGCAGCGTTCGACGAGTGCCCGTTCATCCACCGCACGGTTCACCTTTCCGGGGTGTGATACCCGTCGCTGGGGGAGTGGGTTTCAGCGGCGCCAACCGGCGGCCGGTGTGACCGCAGCGACTTCGCCCACGGACTTCCACCATCGACCACCGCAGAATAACCGGTTCGGCTCGCGAACTGACAATGGCCTGGAGCCGCTGCCCGGCGTGAAGGCCTCAGCGACTGATCTGCTCGCGGGCAAACTGCCTCGCCATCTTGTAGGCATGCCGCAGCGTGAAGGCCCGGGTTTCCATCTGTTCTTCGGTGTAGTACTTGCCGGTGTCGCTGGTCGGCAAGCCGGCCAGCGCGATGGTCAGCGGCATGAGATCGAGGAACTCACGGTATCGCCGCTGCTGTTCGGCCACATTGGGATCGGCACTCGACATGGACACGGCTCCCGACTCAATGAGTCTGCTGGCACAGGAATCCGGGGTCATGAAACGGCCACTGCGGCCGAGGACATCTCAATCCAAACCAACTCCACGCAACTCGATCGCTTCGGAACCCGTCACCACGACGAGCGCGGCGGTCAGCGAGTCCTTTTATTCATGTACTGCTTGATGATGTCGGCAGCCGAGGTCGATGGCTTTTCTTCCGTTTTCGCCGCCGCACCCGCTTCCGAAGGATTGGCGGGAGCCACCACCGGAGGGGGAGCTTGCTTGAAACCCGTCGATTCGGGGGGAGGCAACCTGACTGCCGCCTCCGTTGCGACGGCAGCCTGTTCCGGCTCGACCGGCGCGGGCATCGCATACCCTGGAGCCGACGGCATGCCCATCGGGTAACCAGGCATGTTCGGATAGACCGGCTGACCGTAGCCGGGCGGATACTGCGGATACTGCTGCGGATAGCCCATGGGCGGCTGAGCATAACCCGGCATCGCGGGGTATCCCGGAGGCATCATCCCCGGATAGCCCGGCATCATCACGGGGGCATATCCCGGATAGCCGGCGGGTGCCGCCCCGGGAACGATTGTCGTATCGGCACCCAAATTCGTCGCCGTGTCCTGCGTGAACGGGTCAACGACGGCGGGCATTTCAAACGATGTCTCAACAATCTCCGCGTTGGAATCACTCCCGAACGAGGGAATCTCCACCGTGGCTCCCCCGGGAATGGCATCCATTTCGCCAGAGCTTCCCGACATTCCACCGGAGGGCTTGGCCGCCACCGCAACAGCCTGCCGAACCACCAGTTCCAGTTCCATCTTGCCAATGCCGATCTGGTCGCCCGATTTCAGCATTACTTCGCCGCGCAAAACCTCACCATTCACGCGAGTTCCGTTGGTGCTTCCCAAATCGCGCAGCCGGACGGCATAGTCGTCGATCGAGAACACGCAGTGATGGCGGCTCACCATGTCACTGTTCGGCCGCAGGTGACAGTCCTGCTCGCGCCCAACCAGGAATTTCTTGGTCGAAAGAGGGATCGACTTTCCCTGGTGCTTGCCACCCAAAATCTTCAGTTCGGCCTGTAACATGAACCAGGCACTCCATTGAGTCAGTGACCAGACGGATGAGTCAGTAACCAAACGGCCCCACCAAACGGACGAGTCCAATCAAACCACGATTTGAGTCGATTGTGCAACCGAGAATCGAGAGAAGTGTAGCCCAAACCAAACGAGTGTCACGACAGAACTGGCTGATGGCGGAAAGGAATGGAAAAAATCGGGTGCCATGACAACGGAGTTCCGACACGACGGTGAATCCGGCAGTTACGCTAACGCCGCAATCATGGCCTGTCAACGAGCCAAGTCGAGTTCATAAAGTTGTCGAAATTGTGACGTGAGACGCTCGCCGAAACCATTGGTCTCCCTCGTTCGACGCGGCAGTGGAACCCCGGTTCAGGTGCGGTTCGCAGTTGACCTGGCTGGCAGAAAATCTGCTTTGTCGTGTCGAGCACTCCCGTCAAGAACCGGCACTTCCTGTTACGCCGAGGGACGCCCCGGTCGCGCCAGCGACGAGTAGGTCTCCGAAAATCGCAACACCACTTGGGAGTATTCCTCAACGGAGAGTCCTTCCCGTACAACGGACTCGGACATCGACGAGGCGACCTGCGATGCCAGTTCCGCTTCGAGGTTGCTCAGTCCGCTACCGGGACACAGATCGCCGATCCCGGGCACCTCGGGAGCGGCGGGCGACGCGGCCAAAACGAGGCCCCCGTGCTGGAGAAACGCTCCGCGCCGGCGGCGCTGCGCGCTCCCCAGGACCTTGTGGCCGAGCAGTACCAAATCGTGTTTGTCCTCGCGGGCGAAACAAAGCAGCGGCTGGTCCTTTCGGTGAACCGTCGCACCGCGCTGCCGGACCGCGATCCCGCGCCGCCCCAAAACTTCAATGAACGCGTTATGAACCAGTTCGTACAACTCCATCGGACGTTCGACCAGCCGCTGCGATGCGGGCAGAGTCAGGCTGTATGTGAGTTCCCGATCGTGGATGAGCGTCCCGCCACCCGAAAGCCGGCGGACGGCGGGCAGGTTGGCAAACCGCGTTTCCGCCAGAAAATCGGCCTCTCGCTGAAAGTAACCCAGCGACGCGGTCGGCTCGCGCCACCGATAGAACCGCAACGTGGCGACGTCTCGCGCGATGGCCGATTCGAGCAGCACTTCATCGACCGCCATGTTCCACGCGCCCGACTGCGGTTCGTCGTCCGGGATGATCCGCAGTTGAGACAGCTTCCGCATGAGCAGTTCCACCAAACGACCGTACGATGTTCGTGGCGGACGCTGCCAGCGTCCGTGTTCAACCTCTTTCAACCTCTCACCGAAATTGCGCCGACGCCAACCGTTTCGTCCACGATGCCACAAACTTGGAACCACTGACGTTCGAGTCGTGAACAAACAACCGAAGTGAACCCGCAGAGGAAAGTAAGCAGTAGCTGAACTCGCAAGAGTTCAGATTTCGTGGAACTGGCTGAATTCTTGCGAATTCAGCTACCCAGAGACCAATGCGGTTCCACTTAGCTACTGCTTGGCGATCCGCTATTTCGAGCAGGCCGTCCACGTCAGGACCGGCTTGCGAGTCGCGTTCACCTCCTCGGGACGGCTGACCGGCGCGGTATGCGGAGCCGTGTGCAAGAGGTCGGCATCCTCGGTCACGATCTTGTGGATGGCCTCCGAGAAGGCGTCGAGCGTCGCCTTCGATTCGGTCTCCGTCGGCTCGAACATCATCGCGTGGGGGACCACCAGCGGGAAATAGACCGTCGGCGGATGGAAGCCATAGTCGAGCAGCCGTTTGGCAATGTCCATCGCCGTGATGCCGCGGTCTTTGGCGAGGCCCGCAGCGGAGGCAACGAACTCGTGCAGGCAGTGCTCTCCGTGCGCGGACGGCAGCACGTCGGCGAGCAGGGCCTTGAGGTAGTTCGCGTTGAGGATCGCCTGCTCGGCCGCCTCGCGAACACCGGCGGCTCCCAACGTCCGCAGATAGCAGTACCCTCGCACCAGGATGCCGACGTTGCCGAAGAATGAGCGGACCCGGCCAATCGTTTTCGAGGGCGAGGCCAGCTCGAACCGCTTCTCGTCGGAGCCGGTGTCGCGCTGGCGGACGATCGGGGCGGGGAGGTAGTCGGCCAGGAAGTCTCGCACGCAGATCGGTCCCGAGCCGGGGCCGCCCGCGCCGTGAGGGCCGGTAAAAGTCTTGTGGACGTTGTAGTGCATCGTGTCGCCGCCGAAGTCACCCGGCCGAGTGATCCCCATGATCGCGTTCATGTTCGCGCCGTCGATGTAGACCAGCCCGCCGACGTCATGCACCACCTTCGCGATCTCGGCGATCTCCCGTTCGAACAGGCCGAGCGTGTTCGGATTGGTGACCATGAACACGGCGGTCTTGTCATCAACATGTGACCGCAGTTGGTCGAGATCCACGAACCCGTCGTCCGTCTCCGTCAGCTCGACACACTCGAACCCGGCCATCGCCGCGCTGGCGGGGTTGGTCCCGTGAGCACTCGCCGGAAAGATGACCTTCGTCCGCTCCTGGCCCTTGTCGCGGAAGTAGGCCGCCGCCACAAACAGCGCGGTCAGTTCCCCGTGCGCGCCGGCCGCCGGTTGCAGCGAGACCGCGGGCAGTCCCGAAATCTCGGCCAGCATCTGCTGCATCTCGTGCAACAGTTCGAGCAACCCCTGAATGTTGTTCGCCGTCTGATGCGGATGAACATCGGCGATGCCGGGCAGCCGCGACAGTCGCTCATGCCGCTTCGGGTTGTACTTCATCGTGCAACTGCCGAGCGGATAAAAGTGCGTATCGACCGACATGTTGAGCGTGGACAGATTGACGAAGTGCCGCACCACGTCCGGCTCGGCCAACTCGGGCAGCCTCGGCGGCGCAGCGGCCAGCGCCTGGAGGGGCAGCAGATCTTCGAGCGGCCACTCGGGCACATCGGACGGCGGCAACTCGGCCCCGCGGCGTCCGGCATGTGACAGTTCGGAAAGCAGTTGTGTGGATTGTTGGTTGCGCATATTTCGTTTCCAAGAACACTGCGAACGGTAAATGGCGCAATCTTCGTCAGAGGTTGTCTTGGAGCACACGTTCGCATCGTACAAAACTGGGCAGGTGTTGGCGCAGGACGACCGGGACAAGCTGGGCCAGGATTTGAAAGGATCGTTTCCCTTTGCTGTAACCATTCTTGCAGGTTCGAGTGGCGTGAACCAATGCCTCCTGAATGGTTGCGCGATTTCTTGATTCGAGATCATGCAGGCTGGGGAGCGCGCTGGCTTGCAGGCATGCCCCCCAATGATCCCGCATCGCCTTATGGTCCGACGCGATCCAAGTTTCCATACAGGTTGTCATCAAGAGTACTTGTTCGTCGACAGCTCCAGTTGGCTTGTTCCAGCCATCACGTTTCTTCAAGTGAGCCCAAGTCTGTTCAATGTCTGCAACGGGGTCTTCACTGTCGATCCACATTGCCACGTAATCACCTTCGTGGGCATGGGAATGTGCCGTCGAAAACTCATCGAATGCCGCAGTGCGCCCTCCACAGGCGACCAATCGAGGCATCCTGCCACCGAACCCAGACTTCTCCAGAAGCTTCCGGAAGCCCTCGCGACACCGGATGTGAAGCTCCTTGGAATCGTTACCGCCCCCTTCAACATAAATCGTTCGCGCGCTCACCACCGCGTCCCTCCAATCACGCCGCGGGTCCAAAGCTGCCCGAGCCGGTATTTGTCCAGCCACTCGCGCAATTCATCAGTGGCGTGGAGTCGCTTGAGTTGAGTCTTACCTTCTCGCTTTTCCACGACAACGACTGATTCCGGCTGATCTGTCATTGCATCGACCAAGATATCGGAATGGGTCGTGACGACCAATTGCGTTCGCTCGGAAGCTGTTACGAGCAGGTCGGCAATCTTGGGAAGCATGTCCGGGTGCAATCCGAGTTCCGGTTCCTCAATGCAGATCAGTTCTGGCGGATCTGGATCGCACAGGACCGCCAGTAAGCACAAGTACCGCAGCGTGCCGTCGGAAAGGCGACTGGCCGGGATAATGAAATCCCGCTCCGTCAGAAAGACCTCAACCGTTCCTCCCCGAACTCGCACATCGAAGTCGTCGAGCCCCTCGTATAATTCACGCAGGTGTCCGATGATCGCATTCTTGGCCTTGGGTACGCCGCGCAGGTAATTAAGGAATAGACCCAGATTGGAAAAATCCTCTTCGAGCCGATCACTCGGCAGGTCGGCCGCCTGCGGACTACGAAAGACTGATGAACGTCCGAACGACCACTCCCGATACAACCGAATCCTGCCGTATTTCTCTGCCAAGTATGCCAACTCGGGAAACTGATCGGGATCCTTTCGTTGCGATAAGATCGACTCATCTTGGGCGACATCCTCCCGTCGGAGTTGTCTCCTGCCGGTCCCGCTGCCCGAACCGCTTCCCAATCCACTACCGGTTCCACTACCGGAACCGATTCCGGCAGCGTCCTGAACCAAAAGCACCGGTCGACCTTTCTGGAAGCGATAAAAAAAGTACGGTTCGTCAAACCCTGTATCGGGATTGCGTCTCTCGATTACTTCGTCGATTAGCTCGAAACGCGATGCCACCTCGGCGAACTCAATCCTGTGCCGGAGTGATTGAACACCACATGGGTACTCTATGACGGCCTCAACTTGGGCATGTTGATTCGCCACCCCCTTCCAGATCCATTCTTTGACGCCGCCACCACCGGGGCCGCGCATCGGCTCGGTGAGCTTCGAGGCCGATGAACGGAGCAGACCAATCGTTTCCACCAAGTTGGATTTCCCCGAACCATTCGGGCCGATCAGCAGGTTCAGCGGACGCATCTCTAGTGGAGCCGAGTCAAGCCCAAACGAGAGTACTCCGCGCAGCGTCAGTTCCTGAATCAGCATTTGTTCGATCCTGTAGCGGAAACTACCAACAAGAGTGGGATTTTTAGGCCAGCGCCGCCACCAACTGGTCTATCTCGTACTTTGTCCGTGATTCCGTCACGGCGACAAGGAGGCACTGATCGCGAACCTCTTGCGGGAGCCAGTTGAGGATCGGGAAGCGGCTGAGCATCGGGCCGATATCGACTCCGGCGGCGGCGGCTTTGCGGATCGCCACATCGGCACCGTGCTCGTACTTCAACGCGAATTCCTTGAAGAACGGGCCGGTGAACAGCAGCTCGCAGCCTTCGATCTGCTTCAAGCGGTCGGCGGCGTAGTGAGCCTTGCGGCAACTCAATTCGGCCACCTCTTTCAAACCATGAGGGCCCAGCAGCGATAGGTAGACCGTGGCTCGCAGGGCCAGCAGTCCCTGATTCGTGCAGATGTTGCTCATCGCTCCCGCGCGGCGAATGTGCTGTTCGCGCGCCTGAAGATTGAGGAAGAAACAGCGCTGGCCATGACGATCGACCGTCTGCCCGATCAACCGGCCCGGCATCTTGCGGACCAGATCCTTGCGACACGCGAGAATCCCCAGATAGGGTCCACCAAACTGAAGCGGGATGCCGAGTCCCTGTCCTTCCGCCACGGCGATGTCTGCGCCCAATTCACCCGGCCGCTTGAGCAACCCGACGCTGATCGGATCGAACGACTGGACGAGCAGGGCACCCTGCTGATGCGCTACCCGTGCAATCTCCTCAACATCCTCCAGCCCGCCGAAGAAATTCGGATGCTGAATCACCACGCACGCGGTGGTTTCGTCGACGTAAGCCAACAGTGCGGCGACGTTCACTTTGCCAGTACGCGTCGGCAGGATGAGCACCTCGGTCGATTGATCGGCCAGGTAGGTGACGACACTCTGCGATGCTTCGGGATTCACGGAACCGGCGATCACCACGCGGCCGTTTCGTCCCGTGCAACGCATCGCCATGAGCACCGCCTCGGCGACGCCGCTGCCGCCGTCGTACAGGCTGGCATTCGCCACATCGAGTCCACTCAACTCGGCGATCAGCGACTGGAACTCGAAGAAGGCTTGCAGCGTTCCCTGACTCGCCTCGGCTTGGTACGGCGTGTAGGCGGTGTAGAACTCGCCCCGCCCCGTGACTTCATCGACCACGCTGGGAATGAAATGGTCGTAGGCCCCGCCCCCCATGAAGCAGATCCGCGACGAAGCCCCGATGCTGCGCGAGGCCAATTCGCGCAAATGCCGTTCGAGTTCGATCTCGCTCAGCGCCGGAGGCAGCTTCAGCGGCCGGCCGTGCTGCAGCTCGGACGGGATTTGATCGAGCAGCGTTGCCAGCGAATCAACTCCGATCCGCTGAAGCATCTGCTGCTGTTCGTCAGGCGTGGTGAAGAGGTAGGACACGGGATGTCTCGGAAAGGAAGTCAGAATTCAGAAGCCAGAAGCCAGAAGCCAGAAGTGAAATCCAAAACCCAGCCAGAGGCAGTCCCAATGTCATCTTCTTCGATTCTGACTTCTGGATTCTGACTTCTGGATTCCGACTTCTGGATTCCGACTTCTGGATTCCCTCCTCAATGTTTCTCAGCTTCGCAGTGGGCCTTGTACGCGGCCTGATCGAGCAGCTTGGACAACTCGCCCGCATCGGCGACTCGAACCTTGACCATCCAGCCCTCGCCGAACGGATCCCTGGTGAGCAGATCGAGGTTGTCGGGAAGGGCATCGTTCCGCGCGATGACTTCGCCGCTGACGGGAGCATACAGGTCACTGACCGCCTTGACGCTTTCCACCTCGCCAAACGGCTGGCCCTGCGTGGTCTGCTTGCCGATGGCGGGCAGGTCCGCATAGACGAGGTCGCTGAGCAGGTGAACGGCAAAGTCGGAGATGCCGATCGTGGCGGTCTCGCCCTCGAGGGCCACCCACTCGTGCGTCTTGGTGTACTTCAGATTCTCGGGTGCCATAACCGGCGACTCCTTTCGGTGATTGAGGCGGATGCTGCTCACCAGCCCGACGCACGAGCGAGGGCTGAACGTTCGATGCACGCAAAACCCTCGCTCGCGCGTCGGGCTGGTTTCGGGATGTGGTCTAGCATGGCGTCCCCGATTCAGGCGGCGCTTCGGCCTGTCGTTCGTATTCGGCAATCTTTCCGATGCGACGGGCGTGTCGGCCCCCTTCAAACGGTGTTTCGAGCCACAACTCCACCATGCGCGAGGCGAGGCGGTCTCCCAGCAGGTCGGCTGACAGGCAGAGGATGTTCGCGTCGTTGTGCCGTCGGCTCATTTCGGCCGTCAGGTCGTCGTGACAGAGGGCGGCGCGGACGCCCTTGAACTTGTTCGCGACGATGCACATGCCGATGCCCGAGCCGCAGATCAGGATCGCGCGATCGACGTGACCGTCCGAGACCGCTTTCGCCGCCTTCGCTCCAAAATCGGGATAGTCGCAAATGTCGGACGACGACGGGCCGAAGTCCTGCGCTTCGTGCTGGAGCTGCGTCACCTGGGACAGGATCTTGTCCTTGACGTTGAAGCCTCGGTGGTCACTCGCGACGGCGATTTTCATGGGTTCTCGTTCAGGGTATGGACTGGAGACTGGCGTCCCGTCGATGGAGTTTCTCGGTTCACGGAGTCAGGCGGAGAGTGGTAACTGATTGACCATGATCTGCACCTGACGTTCGATTTCATCCTTGCAAGTTTGATAGTCTCTCGGCCCGCCACCGTAAGGGTCGGAGATGTCCGTTCGATCTGGCGACAGCATTCTGACACGAGCGGCCAACTCCGGATACTCATTCAGGATCGCCTGTTGGTGCCCGCGCGTCATGGTCACGATGTGATCGGCCTGCTGGAGCAGTCGCGCCGTCACAGGCTGGCTTTCGTGAGACCGCAGATCGATCCCCTCATCGGCCAGGACCGTGACCGCCTCACCCGTGGCGGGTCCTCCCGCCTGAGCCGACAGTCCCGCCGAGAGCACCGCGTAACCGCGATCCATCAAATCGTCGTCGCCGCACTTCAACCGCTCGGCCAGCCGCCGCCGAAACAGCGCTTCGGCCATCGGACTGCGGCAGGTGTTCCCCGTGCAGACAAACAGGAAGATCTCACTCGTCAGCCGATCGAGGTTGAGTGACGAAATCACTCCCTGCTCGACGACGCTCCAGCGGTTGCCGGCGAACCGGATCGTGGTCGTCGGCTCGCCGTAACGACACGGCCCATCGTCGATGATGAACGAGACCGCGTCGCCAAACTGCTCCACCAATTCGACAGCCGTGCGAGGCAGAGGCCGCTTCGCTCCCTTGTCGGCGGTCACCACCAGCGGGGCGGGGCTGAGCCGTTGAACGTGCAGCAGGGCCTCATGAGCGGCAACCCGCAGTCCCACCGACGCCGTCTCACCACCCAGCAACGCCCGCGTCGGTTCCGGCAATTCATGAAACAGACCATCGAGCAACTCGGCCGCAAACTCCATCGTCAGCGGCCCCGGCCAGGCCCGTCGCACCAGCTTGTCCGCGGCGTCGGGCATGTTCGGCAGATAGTCGTGAGCCTCGTCCGGATTCTTCAACGCCAGCACCGCCTGCCCCGACGAGAGCGTTCGCAACCGCTGCACGCCCGGTTCGCTCAGCGATCCGGCCGCCACGACATACGCCGTCTCCGTCGGGAACGCGACCAACTGACCTTCGGCCAGAAGCTGGCACGCGCGGTGAATGACATCGCGCGGATCGTCGGCGGTGCGAATCTCGACAACCTGCGGCATGACGGCTCGCGGAGACAGAGGGGTGCGAGGGGAAGCAACATCGCGGCCGGAACTCATTTCCGCCGCCAAAACCGGGGCATCCTGACCCGGTCGGGCCGAAGTGTACTCGCCCCCCAATAGCCCTTCAAGGAGCGGTCGCGGAGGCATCAAAACCACCCTCTGGGACTTTGTTGGAACGGCCCTGTGTGGTCAGTTCGGAGTCGCGCAGAGCCGCGGCTCATGCGACGACTGGAATCAAGCCCCATCAACCCGTTACCCATGTCCCCGAACACCCGTTACCCATGTCCCCGGTCCAAACAACTGACTCAGGGCGTGCCACTCGAACTGACCCACGACCGATGTTTGACGCGACGGGACGATCTTCGGTAGCGTGAGCCCCGCGTCGGGACTCATCTCACTTTGGAACAGGAGCGTCACTCATGCCTCAGAGTTACTTGTCGTCGCGTCAGATTACGGTGGTCCTCTGGGGACTGATGGCCGTCTGTGGCCTCGGCACTTTGGTCCGTGCCCAGGACCAAACGATCCTGGGTGATCTGACACTTGAGAGCGGCAGCCCGCAGTTGATTTTCAGCGATACCGACGAACCCTATTTCTGGGAAATCTTCGCGGACTCCACCAGCTTCGACGTCTTTGATGATTCGATCGGTACAAATCCGCTCCGAATCAAATCGGGTGCTCCGAACTACAGTCTTTATGTCGAGGGGGATGGACGAATTGGATTTGGAACGGATGCGCCCGATGCGAACTCGAGGTTGGACGTTCGGTCCAGTGCGCTCAACGGCTTGTTGCTCAAGCGCGCCGATGCGAGCGCACATTACCTGCGCGTGGAGAACTCCGCAGGTGTCTTTCGATCCGGTGTGCAGGGGAACGGCGATGCGCAGTTCGGTGCGCTTGGCTCGACGAAGGGACTGAACCTGCTTGCAGGCGGCACGTCCAAGATGACGATCAATTCCGCCGGGCAGGTGAGCTTCGGCAACCCGCCTCCCGCCGTCCCCGTCACCGATGCGATGAACACGAGCACCGGTGCCCATCTCACCACCGGCGGCGTCTGGACCAACAACTCCAGCCGCGCCGCGAAGCAGGACATCGAGCCGATCACCTGCGAGCAGGCCCGCGACACCGTCCGCTCCCTGCGACCGGTGGGCTACCGTTACAAGAGTGAACCGGACGAACGGTACGTCGGCTTCATTGCCGAAGACGTCCCCGAACTGGTCGCCACCCGAGACCGCAAGGGCCTCGCCCCGATGGACATCGTCGCCGTCCTGACCAGGGTCGTGCAGGACCAGGACCGACAACTCGACGAGCAACGAGCCCTCAACAAAGCCCTGCTGGAGCGACTCATCAAACTGGAACAGAAGCTGGCGGAATGACGTCGCTCAGCAAAGGGTGGCCCGGACGCGGCTTTGAGCGTCCGGGTCGCAGAGCGACAAGAGGCACAAGATCAGCCGGCCACGCTCGCAATCAACCTCTTGTGACTTCGTCACCCAGACGTCCAAAGCGACGTCTGGGCCACCCCGCCTTGGGACTTTTTCGGATGACACTCGCAGTTGTCACAACCGTGAAGACACTGGCGGCCCAAAGCCGCCGCCAGTGGCACCCGGCGCTTGGATATCGGGGTTAGCCAGCGCGCGGACTAACACGGTATCGCACGCAACAGAAAACTCAACGGTGTCATTGACAAACCGTTTGGCGCACGAGATGTTGCGCCGCGTGAAGCGAAGCCCTACGTCAACAGCTTGGCCGTGTTAGCCAGCGCGCGGGTCAATTCACTGTTCGGCGACCGGAGGGTTTCGAAAGTGGCAGACACCGACGAGCCAGAACTCACTCGGCCGGACAACGACGAGTCTTGCCCGCAAGGGGAGTGTGCGCCGTGGGAGGAGGGAATCACGCGGTTCATCGTCACGAACTTGGTCCTCCACTCGGCCGGAGATCTGACCGCGCTCGCGGTGGCCCTGGAGGCTCGGGGGATGATGGCCATCCATCGCCCGCTCTCGATGGATGAGCCGATGTGGATATTCCAGGGGGACTACTGCGGCGAGTCGTTTGACGGACCCGAGACGGAGATCGCCGCGATGCTGGCGGTCGTCGAATCGCTGGACCCGCACACCCGCGCCCTCTGGGACGGCTGTTCGCGGCGGGAGTTCGACTTCGCATACGACTGCGGGGTGAAGCCGTTCGCGGTTCACCACGACCTGTCGGCCGGGACGATGGCGCGGCTGGCGGCGGCGGGCGGGTCACTGCGGATCACCCTGTACACCTCCGAGCCGAGGCAGATCAAGAAGGCCGAACCAGGCGCTGCAGCAGACGGCGGGGGCATGTAGGCTTTCTGGGGTTCACAGCTCACTCGGCCCCCGCCGCTGCTGAGCTGGGTCGTTCGTCGGACAACCGAAAACAGGAGATCGCGTCATGCCAGATGCCCAGCCTCAACAAATGCCGACAATCCTCTGGCTCCTTAAATCCGGCGGGTTAGCGCCACTGGCATTGGGGCTGATCCTCACAGCAATTGGGATCGTACTTCTCATTCGCCCGAATCGTACGGCGAGCATGATTCTGGCGTTCCTATCGCTTCTTCCCGCGATCATTGGGTTGATGATTGTCTACTCTGCGGCGTCTGACTACATACGAATGGCATCATCGCCAACACCATTAAAGCCGGCCGAATTCGGGGCAATTACAGGTCGGGCAATGTCCTGTAGCTTTTGCGGCCTCCTTGGCACTGTCCTTCCCGTATTCATCGCAGTTCTGGCGCAGTCTCTCGCCTGCAAGAGGAGGGGCGCTTTGGATGTCGAATCTAACAGCGGTTCGGTGCCACGGCGGGGTGGCCGGGTCTGACGGCTTTGCGGAAGGCCCGGAATCCTTGACGGGATCAAACTACCGTTCACGGGGCCATCCGCTTCGCTTCTGGCCCCGCCACCCAACCCGGAATGCTCGCCGCCGTCCGGTCTCACAGTTCTTCACCGTCGTGGTAGCGGTGCGGGTGCCAGTCCTTGGCGAGGGCGACCAGCTTTTGAAGCGTCTCGGTGTTGGAACTGCAGGCCACGATGCCGGACAGGCGGACCATGTTGGATTTGGCGTCGAGCCAGGTGTCGCGGAAGTTGATCGGTTCGCCGGTGCGGGTCCAGACGGCGTCTCCGCCGAGGATGCGACAGAGGTGCGACGTGACCGGGAAGTCGTAGACGTTCGGGGAATGAATCAGGCAACCATCCAACTCGCCCCGCGCGATCAGTTCGTACGGGCAGCCGGGCAGGTCGTCGGGTGAGACTCCGCTCAACCCGGCGGTCGCCACTCGTCGAGACGCCTCCGCGTCGCGGTGCTGGAAGCCGATCACGTAGATCGTCCCCGAATCGCGTCGCGACGCGGGGTCGATCGGGGCGAGAGACCTCAACACGTCACCGGCCGGACGCGACGGATCGTCCGGGCCGCTGAGGATCTGCTCGCCAAAGGCTTCGACCCACCAGCCGTGTTCGCCCTGCTCGGGAATGAACACGAGCGAGTAGAGCACGGCCGACTGCGACCGCAGATGCAGCATCACGGAGTAACCGTTGCCGGTGTGATCGCGATACTTCTTCGTGCCATCGATCGGGTCGATGCCGATCGTGAAGTCGGCGTCGTCCGGAAACCGGGCCAGATCGCCGGTCGATTCCTCGGCCTCCAGGCGGCAATGCCGGAAGATCGGGTCGCAGTCCCGCAGGGCCGCGACGATCAATCCCTGAATCGTCAGGTCGGCCAGCGTCAGCGCATCAGTCGTCGCCGAGCCGCTGTTCTTCCCGCCGACCGCGATGTTGTGCTGCCGCAACTCGCGAGCAATGCCACCCGCCCAGCGCAGGACACTCGGCAAGTGGACGGACAACGCGGTGATGAGGAATTCATGCATGAGAAGCTCTTAGCGGTTAGCTGTTAGCGATTAGCCAGGCAAGCAGAAAGAAAGCGGCGAAAGACGAGCGGGTTGTGTTGAGAGCAACTGTTTTGGTTTGGCTAACAGCTAATCGCTAACAGCTAAAAGCTTGTCGGCCACATCGATCCCCGTCGTTTTCGCAAACGCCTGCCAGCCGGGGACGGCGTTGACTTCGATGACATAGCAGTTGCCGGCGCGGTCGTACAGCAGGTCGACTCCGGCGATGAAGGCTCCGGTGACGGAGGCGGCTCGCAGGGCGAAGTCGATCTCGCGCGAGGTCGCCGCGTGTCGCTCGGCGACGGCGTTGCGGGAGACGTTGGTGCGGAAGTCGTTCGGCGACCGGCGGCGGATCGCTCCGAGCGGCTGTCCGTCCAGCACGAGGACTCGCACGTCGAAGCCTTCGTGGTCGATGAAGCGTTGCAGGTAGAGCACCGCGTTGAGTCTCATCAGCGTGCGAAACGTCCGGTGCGCGAGATCGGGATCGCTGACCCGCACGATGCCGCGGCCTTCCGCGCCGAACAGCGGCTTCACGACGACGTCGCCCCCCAGTTGCTCGAACGCCGCCAGCGCATCGTCCTCGTGTTCGCAGACGATGGTCTCGGGGACGGGCAGGCCCGCCTCATGCAGCTTGGCGGTGGTGAGGTACTTGTCGACCGCACACTCCAGCGACTTGGGAGAGTTGATCACCCTCGTCCCCGCCGCGGCGAGGCGTCCGAGCACGTCCATACGATAGACGACTTGCTCCAAAGAACCGGGCGGCATGGTGCGGACGAGGAGGAGGTCGAAGGATTTTGGATTTTGGATTTTGGATTTTGGATTGGAAGATGAAGATCCCGACTCTGCGTCCTCTCTCAATCCAAAATCGAAAATCCGCAATCCAAAATCATCCTTCCCAACCACGGCCACGAGCCGCTCAAACTCCAGCCGCTGGCAGGCCTGCCCCCGTGCGAGGGCCGCTCGTTCCAGATCGCGGTAGTACCAGCTCCCTTCGCTGGCGAGGATGCCGATGTTCACGGGATGAGACTCAACAGATGAGCAGCCACTCGAAGAATCCCCCTCACCCTAACCCTAACCCTCTCCCCCGAAGACGGGGGCGAGGGGACAAGAAGTCACCCAATCCCGAACGACTTCTTCAGCACGTCGACGTTCACCCGGCCGGCGACGTGGACTCGGCCGGTGTCGATGTTGTGGAAGACGACTTCGGCGGGGCTGAAGAGCAGGGGGTCGATCTTGTAGAAGTCTCGGCCCGCCGCCTCGAAGACGTTCAGGAACGGCTGGCCGTACATCGACGAGGACGAGGACGGAACCTTGGTCGCGACTTCCGCGAGCGTGTCGTCGTCGCCGTTGACCCACAGCGTGACGCGGCCTCCGTACAGGATCGCATCGTTCGTGCGACCG
This sequence comes from Schlesneria sp., assembly GCA_031412755.1. Lineage (GTDB taxonomy): Bacteria > Planctomycetota > Planctomycetia > Planctomycetales > Planctomycetaceae > Schlesneria. The sequence goes on from JANODP010000387.1 coordinate 19,236, forward strand.
ATCCCTTCCAGATCGTTTCTCGCCACGGGGGGCAGCGGTGCGGAGCCGACCGCGCTGCGGATGCGACGGACGTCGAAACCGACCTCGTGCAGTTTGTGCAGGGCCGTTTCGATCGACCTCGCCACGACCTGCAGGTTGCCCGCCATGCTGGAGGTCGGCGCGACGCACAACACGACGTCGGACGGCTCCACGTCGGTCTGCTCGGCGATGTACTGAAAGACCTCGGGGCCGGGGAGCTTCGGCGTTTCGAGCACCCCGACGACCTGCTCGGCCTCCTCGCGATACCAGAGCTTGTCGAAGAGCGGTTCCTTGGCATAGACCGCCCGCATCGGACCCGAGCCCATCGCGAAGAACTTGTTGACGCTGATCTGCCAGCCGGCGTACTGACTGAACAGACAGGCGGCCACCGGAGCGTCGGTCACCACCGTCACGTGGGTCCAGCCGATGTCGCCCAGCAGCCCGGGTGTCAGCGTGATGTCGGCCAGCCCCGACGTGCAGATCGAGGCCAACGCGCACCCGGCTTCCAAGCCCCCTTCGGCATCGACGCCAAAGTCGAGCAACAGCCCCTCGCTCGGCGTGTCGTGCTCGATGACCCGGAGCGACTCGGCGTCGTCGATCACATCCTCAACCAACTCCGACGCAATGGCGTTCAGTTCGAGATTCATGAGGTTCCAAGTGAAGCACGAAATTTCAAATCCGAAACCCGAAACAAATCTCAAAGACCGAAACTTCCAATTTCCAAACAAAAACAAGGACGAGAACAAACCGGCGTCACAGCTCGTCTCGTTCGTGTCATTCCGTCATGGGGATTTGGGATTCGTTTCGGGTTTCGGATTTGAAATTTCGGATTTCGTTTCCGCGCTGAAGCGTAGACGAATCTCCTGCTGGCAACAATCACACGGTTTCAATTCGTACATCGGGATCGAGCAGATGTCGCACCAGTAGTCGGTGTACTGGCGGCGTCCCTTGTCGTCGAACGTATCGACCGAGAGGACGTTCAGGTAGGGCAGCCCCGCCCGGCGGAAGCCGGTGAGTTCGACCTCGCGATTGCGCAGGCGTTCGTCCTGATAGAACGCCCGGCCGCGCCAGTCGGGCAGGATCGGGATCAGTTCGTCCTTCGTTTCCAGGACGACCTGATCCTTGAGTTCCTCGGGATAGGCCTTCACGCCGCGGCGCTGGAGGGCTTCGTGAGCCTTCACCACTTTTCCCTTGAACAGCTTCTTGGGCGGAGTCGCTTCAGCGGGCGAGTCCGTTGCGCCGGCTCGTTCGCGCACCGCGTCAGCGGCCTTCGATTTGGAGGGCGTCTCGTCGGAGTGGCCTCGCGCGACGAGCACGATCGCGGCGAGGAACACACACGCCAGCAGCGGTTGAGTTGATCGAGCCGTCACGATTCGCCACCTCCCTCGCCGAGCCGTAGTCCCGCCATGCAGAACCGGCCGGGAATCGTGAGGCGACTCCCGGCCGGAACGGTTTCCTGCGTGACACCAGTTCGTCAGTCGCGTCGGCTGGCCAGCATCGCGAGCAGCCGCAGAATCTCCACGTACAGCCAGACCAGCGTCACCATCAGGCCATACGCTCCATACCACTCGCAATACTTCGGAGCACCGTTCTTGGCCGCCTCTTCGATGAAGTCGAAGTCGAGCACCAGATTCAGAGCGGCCACGATCACGACGAACACGCTGATCCCGATCCCCAGCCAGCCACTTCGCATGATCGACATATCGACACCGAACATCGAGAGGACCATCATGGCGAGGTACATCAGGCAGATGCCGCCCGTCGCCGCGAAGACCCCCAGTTTGAAGTTCTCCGTCGCCTTGATGATTCGCAATTGATAGGCGACCAGCAGCGAGAAGGTCGTCCCGAATGTCGCGATCAGCGCCTGGAAGACGATTCCGTGGAACTGGGTCTCGTACATCGCCGACAGTCCGCCGAGGAACAGGCCCTCGGCCAGCGCGTACAGCGGAGCGGTGACCGGTGCCCAAGTCGGCTTGAAGGCGGTGGCGAGGCCAAACACCAGCCCACCGATCATTCCACCAATCATCCAGGGCATGGCGGCTGCCATGTTCTGGCCGGCCACCATCCCCCACGTCATCGACGCCGTGCCGATGCACAGGCCGAGCAGGATCATGGTCTTGGTGGCCGTTCCCGTAATGGTCATCGCATTCGAGGACTCGTAGTGGCCGCGAAAGGATTCAAAAGTTGAGTCGTTCAAAGCCGGATTACCGCTTCTCATGGTTGAGTTTCCTTGTGTGAGGAGTGTTCAGGACTGATCCCGAGTGCGGGCGAAGTATACGCCCTGTCCAACGGATTGACGAGCCGCCTCAACGGACGAAGGGCCGCAGTGGATGAACGCCTCCGCAAAGTTTCGGCCTTCGCTGGAGTCTGGCCGCTCCGGCCGGATAGGCTGTGCCGGTCGCGGCGAGTTGGTATCCCGTCGTTCAACCACAGTTTTATGGACTCACCATGCAAACACGTCTCCGCTCGCTCGGTTTGGGATTGGTTGCCGCTTCGATCATCGTGGCGGCTGTGAGCCTGTCGCGACCCGTCGAACCGGCGACCGTCGCGGCCGAGACGCTGCAGGCCGCCGGACCGCTCAAGTGGCATCGCGGCAACATGCACACGCACTCGCACTGGAGCGACGGCGACGACTATCTCGAAATGATCGCCCTCTGGTATCGCGAGCACTCCTATGACTTCCTCGTCTTCACCGATCACAACACGCTCGCCAACAAGGAACGCTGGGTCGGGATCGATACGAGCAAAGGGGGCCGCCAGGCCTTCGACAAACTGAAGGCCAGGTTCCCCGAGGGCTGGGTCGAGGAGCGGATGACAGTCGATGAAAAGACGAAGGTAGCGACGCAGGAAGTGCGGCTGAAGCGGTTCGACGAGGTCTTCGCCAAGTTGGCCGAGAAGGACAAGTTCCTGCTGATTCAGGGGGAAGAGATCAGCGACAAGTTCGGCAAGCTGCCGATTCACCTGAACGCTCACAACCTGCGCGAGGCGCTTCCACCACTGGGCGGTGGTAGCGTGACTGAAACGATCCAGAACAACGTCAACGCCGTGATCGCCCAGCGGGAGCGGACGAAGCAGCCGATGATCGTCCATCTGAACCATCCCAACTTCACCTGGGGAGTGACGGCCGAAGACCTCGCCCCCGTGCGCGGTGAGAACTTCTTCGAGGTCTATAACGGACACCCGACCGTCTACAACGCGGGAGACGGCACCCACGCCTCGTGCGAACGGATCTGGGACATCATCAACACGAAGCGACTGGCGGAACTGAACCTGCCGCTCTTGTACGGCCTCGCCACCGACGACGGCCACAACTACCACAGTATCCCGTCGCGCGGGGCCGAACCCGGGCGAGGCTGGGTCATGGTACTGGCCGCTCAACTCACTCCCGCCTTGCTGATCGAAAGCCTCGAAGCGGGCAAGTTCTATTCGTCGTCCGGCGTCACGCTGGAGAAGGTCGAGGCGACCGCGAAGTCGCTCACCGTCACAGTCCGCCCCGACGCGGAGGCCACCTACACCATCGAGTTCCTCGGCACGCGCAAGAACTTCGACTCGAAGAGCGAACCGATGCGCGACAAAGATGGCAACGAACTTTCCGTCACCAGAAAGTACTCGCCCGATATCGGGGCCGTCCTGAAGTCAGTGCAGGGGACATCCGCCAAGTACGAGTTCACCGGCGGCGAACTCTACATCCGCGCGCGGATCACCTCTTCCCGCCAACACCCGAATCCCTCGACCGTCGGCGAACCGGAACGAGCTTGGACACAGCCAGTCCGTCCGTGACTGCCTTGAGCCAGTTCACTCTTGAGACTCTCGATGAATCCACTCACCGAATTTTGGATCGATGTCGGCGGTACGTTCACCGACTGCCTCATGAAGTCACCCGACGGACGACTCACGACTTACAAGGTTCTCTCGTCCGGGATCACAAAGGGCCGCGTGACCGGGATCGTTGGCGAGCGGCAACTGCGCGACGAAGCCCGTGTCGGCGATCCTGCTGAGTTCTGGGTGGGCTACACGCTGACGCTGCTCGATGAAGCGGGAGCGGCTTTTCAGTCATTCCGTGTGGCGGCGTTCGAGACCACGACGGGAACGTTTTTTCTTTCTCCCCTCGCCCCGTCCTTTCTTTCTCCCCTCGCCCCTTCCTTTCTTTCTCCCCTCGCCCCTTCGGGGAGAGGGGCCGGGGGTGAGGGGCAACCGTTGCCGCGGCATGCCAGCGGAAATCGGCCGTCTGATGACTCGCCCCACACCCCAAACCCCACAACCCAAGGGGGCGAGGGGAACAGGGCACCCTACGAACTCTCGTCCGGTGTGGAAGCGCCGGTTCTCGCCATTCGTCCAGCGCTCGGCCTGCGGCTGGAGGAGACCATACCGCCGGTCATCG
>JANODP010000388.1:0-3750 GCA_031412755.1 Schlesneria sp.
CCAGTGTGAATAGAGACTTCCAGGATCGGCAGGTCGGGAAACCCTCGCTCGTCACGGTCAAAAAATAAGAAGCCGTTACGGAGAACGGTCCAGTGAGTAGGGATTTCTCGCACCCACTCCACGCTCGAATCCTTAAATGTCACCGTGGCGTCAAGGCCCTTGGAGACAGCGTGGCTAACGAGGGACGTGCGTTTCGCCTGAAGCAACTCGATGAGCCGTTCCTTCTTGGCGATCAAGGCGTCGATCTTGGCCGTCTCCCGGTCGAGGAACAACGCGATGCGGTGTTGCTCATCGAGAGGAGGCAGCGGGAACTCGGAGTCGGCAATCGCGCTGGTTCCGAGGCCGAACCGCGTGATCCCGTTGGCGGCGAGTCGAAACTGATCCATTACCCCAGACGCCGAGAAGCAGCGAAACAAAAATGCTCCAACGACTCGCTCTTTTCGCGGACGTATCAGTGCCAAGTGGTATCCGCAAAGCACCCCAGGGAGATCGACATCGACATGGGCGGGAACCGCGATGTCCATCCACGCCTCAGAATCCTTCGTCACGATGACATCGCCAGCCTTCAAGGTAAATGCCGCGATTTGGGCAGGAGTGGCCGAAGCCTGCATGAAGTCGAAGTCGTCGGTAATGGAGTCGTTTTTGTAGACATCGACGTAGTTGCAAAGCCGAACAGCCTCCTGCCCCTCGACGGTCTTCTTGTCCACGTTACTGGGCCGAACTGTGGCGATGTGCTTCAGCCGCATCATGGACCAGTGCGAAGGTATTTTTACGCTGGTGAATAATCCCGACCCCTTGTAAGCCGGATACAGCTTCCACCGCCGCATGGCGGTTCTCAGATGGGTGGAGGTCGTCATCTCCCCCTCCCGTCAACGGGCAGGCGGTCTTCCAGCGTGACGTGAATAGGCAGGTCGGGGAGTTTCCCGATCAGGACGTAGCCCGCGGGCAGCGTCGTCACGAGCTTCGACCGGTCCGCGGCACGAACCTTCTGTTCGAGTCGCTCGCGGACCACCGACTCTAGGGCAGACCCACGGAGCACACAGTCACCGGGCACCACGCCGGTCAGGGAGCAAATCAGGGCGTCGAGGTGGTCGTCGTTCAGGACGGTTCCCTCGGCGGTCTGCACCCGGAGCCGTCGCAGAACCTCGGCCAAGCCGCCCTCTCCGACCCACTGGCCTGCGGAGAACTCGGCGGTTTGGCCCTTGTAAGAAGGAACGTGGCCCAGCACGAACGCCAAGGACGCCTTCGGGTACGTCTCGAACAGTTGCGTCCCCAACAGTTCACTGGACACGCTTTCCAGCAAATTCATCATCCGTGCGACCGGGGTGCCGATCCGATCCGCCAGCGGCGGGAGTGCCACGAGTGCTGAATCGACGGGCCGCTTGGTCAGTTCCCAGATGAACGTGAGCCGGGCCGGCGAGGGCAACCCCTGAAGGTCAATCGGCACGTCAACGTAGAGCGGGTTCAAGGCCCTCAGCAACGCACTCTCCTGTTCCGCCTGGGGGCCGATCAAGTCCCGGCCTATGAGTTTCACGGTGAACGGGTGGACCCGGTAGACGACGACACGAAACCCGTGACGCTCATCGAAGGTCGCCCCCGCCAGGGCGGACTTGCCGGCTGAGAAGCCCGCGAGGTCCAGGCCGTAAGAAGTCCTCATCCCGTGACCTCGCTGAGCATCGCCAGGATGTCCTTCTCGATGCCCTTGATGTCCGCCTCAATGAGTTCGAGGTCGCGGGGCGGCTGGTACTGGTAGAAGTAGCGGTTGAAGTTGATCTCGTAGCCGACCTTGCCGACCCGCCCGTCCTTGGGGTCCGTCACGGCGGCGTTGACCCAGGCGTCGGGGACGTGCGGCTTGACCTCCCGCTCGAAGTACGCCGTCACGTCTTCGAGCAGCGGCACATTCTCCGTGTCCCGCAGTTCCGGGTCGGCCTCCGGGTAGCCGCCCTCGTCGATGCAGATGTCGGCGGTTTCGTCCCGCTGCGACAGGGCCGCGAGGATCGCCTTATTCACCGCCGCCGGCACCTTCTGGCCGACGCCGGCCAGGGCCTTGTCCAGCACGGCCACGAAGGCAGGCCGGTTCTTCCAGACGGCGTTGGGGTCGAGGGTCTTCACAGCCGAGAGGATCGCCGCTCGGAGCTTGGTGCCCGCCTCGATCTCGTCCTCGCCCGCCTTGCCCTTCTTCTTGCTCGTGGACAGGTTAATGACCGCCTTCTCGTGGAGGATGCAGTCGATCCGCTCCGGGCCGGCCTGGAAGTTCAGCCGCAGGGGCCGCTCAACCGTGACCTTGCGGTAGGCGAAGTCGGTCGTCTTGGAGATGCGGACCTGCGGGGCCTCGCGGAAGACCTCGAACAGCCGGGTGATCTCCCCCGATCTGCTCCGGGGCGATCTCCCGCCGCTTGTCGCCCAGACTCTTCCGCATCGGCGTCCAGATCGCGGTGGCGTCGATCAACTGCACCTTGCCATTGCGGGCCTTCGGCTTGCGGTTGGTCAGCACCCAGATGTAGGTCGGGATGCCGGTGTTGTAGAAGAGTTGCTCCGGCAGGGCGACGACGGCTTCGAGCCAGTCGTTCTCCAGAATCCAGCGGCGGATTTCGCTCTCCCCGCTGCCGGCGTCGCCGGTGAACAGCGGCGACCCGTTCATGACGATGGCGACCCGGCTGCCGCCCTCGGTCGGCCCCTTCATCCTGGACAGCAGGTGTTGCAGCAACACGAGTTGGCCGTCGCTGATGCGGGGCAGTCCGGCCCCGAAGCGACCGGCGTGGCCCCTCTGGGCCTCGGCCTCGACCATCGCCTGGTCCATCTTCCACTCCTTGCCGAACGGCGGGTTCGTCAGCAGGTAGTCGAAGGTCTTCTCGGCGTGCTGGTCGTTGCCGAGCGTGCTGCCGAACATGACGGCCTCGGCGTCCCGCCCGTCCGCCGACTTCATGAACAGGTCGCTCTTGCAGACGGCGAACGTCTCGGGGTTGACCTCCTGGCCGAACAGGTGAACGTCGGCGTTCGGGTTGACCTCGGCGATGCGGTCCTTGGCGATGGTAAGCATCCCGCCGGAGCCGCAGCAGCAGTCGTACACGGTGCGGACGATGTGCCTCTCGGCCAGGGCCTCCGTGTCGCGGGTGAGCAGCAGGTTGACCATCAGCCGGATGACCTCGCGGGGCGTGAAGTGCTCGCCTTGGTTCTCGTCCATCGCCTCGTTGAACTTGCGGACCAGTTCCTCGAAGACGTAGCCCATTTCGAGGTTCGACACCTTGTCCGGGTGCAGGTCAATGTTCTTGAACCGCTCCGTGACCAGGAACAGCAGGCCGGACTCTTCCAGCTTGGTGATGGTGCCGTGGAAGTCGAACTTCTCGACGACCTCCCGCATGTTGTCCGAGAACGAATTGATGTAGCTCTTGAGGTTGGCGGCGAGGCTCTTGGCGTCCCCGCACAGCGACTCGAAGGTGTAAGGCGACGTGTTGTAGAACGAGTACCCGGACGCCTTGCGAAGCTGCGGGGCGAGGTTGTCGAGCCGGCCCGCGAGCCTGGCGTGGGCGTCGAGGACGGCCCGCTTGGTCGGCCCCAGCACGCAGTCGAGGCGGCGAAGGACGGTGAACGGCAGGATCACGTCCGGGTACTTGGACCGCCGGAAGGCGTCCCGCAGCAGGTCCGCCACGGACCAGATGAACGTCACCTTGTCGCCGAAGTTGTTCATCGAGAAACCCGCCCCCCGTTCGCCCCGACTCGCCCCACTTGCAACGAGCGACTCGCGCTTAT
>JANODP010000389.1:0-4394 GCA_031412755.1 Schlesneria sp.
AACAGCTCAGTGACTACAAGTTCTGGGATCGGCTCGACAAGGCAGGATGGGAGAAAGCGGCGAAGTTGCATCCGGTGGAAACGGCGCGAGTCAAGGCGGCATACGTCGCTGCGTCGAAGATCACCGCTGCAGCACAGCAGCAGAAGCCAGAACCTGCCGCACAGCGTAACGACGAAGCACCGCAGATCAGCGCCGATTACCAGTCAGCGATGCGGAAGATGCAGAGCCTCGACGAATCGGAAGCCCTCGAAGGTTTCCGAGAGATGCAAAAGCTCACTCTTCGCGAAGCATTGCCCGAATTCGGTCTTGATCCCGACGAAGCGAAAGCGCGGAAGCTCGCTACTCAGGCCTACGCAGTCGCAGTGTCGGAGCTGCCGGAACTCGCATCATTCTCAGACGCAGAACTCGACGAAACGGTCGAATCCGATCCTGTTCTCATGGCGCTCGTTGGTACGGGCACCGTTCAGAACCTCACTCTCGCAATGAAGCGGGCAGGCGAGATTCTGAGCGGCAAGAAAGCACAGTCGGCAACCTCCGTAGCAGCGAAGAAAGCGGCTGACGAAGTAGCGGCGAAAAAGGCAGAGCAGCAGCGGAAGCTCAAGTCAAACGCTAACAATCCTTCAAATGTCATCGTCGATGCCTCGACCGGAGCGGTGCCGCAAGGCAAGCCGCGAGGGTACAGGACTCGCGAGGACATGGAGCGATACGTCGAACAACTTCAGAACGCAGCCGCAACCGCTGAATAGAGCGGACGGAATCGCGTTGGGTGGGAGGGTGTGATCGATGGTCACATATCCGTCAGTAGCAGCGCAGAACGCCGATGGAATCTATTCATCGACCCTGCAGGAATTCTCGTCTGAGGTAAAGACTCAGACGTTCAACAAGATGCCCGCAGTTGCGGCCCTCTGGCGCAACAAAGAGTCGGGTACAGGCGGCAACGGTCGTCACGAGTGGCGCGTTCGCGCCGGTCGTAACACGAATGCCAAGATGGTTCGGTCTGACGCCGATGGCGTGGACTTTTCGCAGCAGGCCAACCTCCTGACCGCAGCCTTCGACTACATGGCGTTCTTCGCCGTGCCGGTGCAGAAGTCTGCTCTTCGGGACTCGGTCAACTCGGGCAAGGCTCAGATCGTCAATCTGGCGCAGGAGGACATGAAGCAGGGCGAGGAAACTCTCCGCTACATGATCTCCACCCAGACGTTCGGCGACGGTTCCAACTCGACTCTCGTCGGTCTTTCGGCCCTCCTGCCGTCAACCGGCGTCGGCACGAATACCCTCTTCGGCATCGCAGAGGCAAACGCACCGTTCTGGCAGAACTACTTTGCCACTTCGGCCGGTTCGTGGGCAGCAAACGGCCTTCACGGTTCGTCTGATGACAAGATCACTCGCGGATACCTCATCTGCTCCGACAACGGCGCGATGACCCCGAACCTCGTCATCTCCGACCGCAACGTCGTCGAGTACTACATCCGCTCTGAAGGTCGCACCAAGCAGACCACGAAAGACGCGGATTTCGCACGGATCGGGAAGTCAGCAGCCGGTGGCAACGAAGCCGGACGCGGCCTTCCGTTCTACGACGCAGAGTGGATCTGGGACAACGAATGCCCCGCAGGATTCACGTACCTGCTCCACACGGACGACTTCGCCCTGGTCGAAGATCCGACGTTCAACTTCAAATGGACCGGCCCGATCCAGCTCGGCAAGCAGTTCCTGCTGACCGGCCGCGTTCTCACATACCGCGCTCAGTCCAAAGTGACCCGTCGCAACTGGAACGGCGTCATCACCGGCTGGACCGCGTAAGGAAGGAGCGAAAACCACATGGCTCTCAATTACGTTTTCGACGCCTCCGCTCTCGCCGCTGGACGCCACCAGATCCTCTCGGATTTCAACGTCTCGGCACTCACCACGCAGCACGGCATCGGCCGCGGCTACCCCGGCATGGCCTTCGCCTTCCAGGGCAACGTCTACCAGATCGTGCAGAACCGCAACGGTTCCGCTCTGACGGTCGGACAGGCCGTCTCGATCTCGTTCGCTGACGCAGCCCGCACCGGCAACTCGACCGCCAACTCCACAAAGGCAATCGTCGAAACTGACGACACGCACGACGCGGGGCTGGCTGGTTCACGTGACTGGCCGGGATACATCCACACCACGGCTGGTGTGCTCGCCACCACCGCAGCAATGGCGCGGCGCGAAATCCTCAAGAACACGGTCGTGACCAACGCTTCGACGGTCACCGTGTCTGAGTATGACCGCTCGCTCGGGCCGACGACTGGCGTTGCAACCTCTGGCGCCAACGCCTACACGACTGCACCTGACGCGACCTACGACTACGATGTCGTCTCGCCGTGGGAAGTCGTTGCGGCTGACGCCGACGCAGTCACCACGTCGATCGTGCAGGGTGTCGTGGTTTCGACCTCCATCACGGACGACTACTTCGGCATCATCCAGGTCAAGGGTCTGGCGATGGCAAACGTCGATGGCACGAGCGATCTCGTTGCTGGCGACCTGCTCCGCATCGGCTCCACGGCTGGCCTGCTGCAGAAGTACACCATCGCGGGCGCCAACCCGACCGCGGCGGAAGACGTTCAGGGGCTCAAGGTCTGCGGTCGCATCCTGAATGCGTACACCGCCGACTCTTCCGGCCTGCGCGGGATCCAGCTCTTCGGAAACCTCGCCCTGATTCCGGAAACCATCACGCTCTAATCAACCAACACCGACCGGGGAGGGTGGGCAATACCCACTCTCCCCATTTACGAAACAGGAGATTCACATGGACGGATTCATTCGAGGCGGGGCTGGAGAGGTGAAACTGGCGGACATTCTGCCGGCGCAACTTCGCGGCTTCTCGACGCTGGCAGACAAGGAAGCGTTCGCGTCGTCCTATGAGGCGAAGCATCCGAATGTAGTCGTCCGGCGCGATTGGGAGGACGACGAAGCGTTCGAGACTCGCAGGGGCACTCGGAAGCTCTTCGCCAAGCCAGCTCGCGAGATGGGCATGGACCCCGAGAGGGCACAGAAAGAACTCCGGCGCGTGTACGCCAACATTCAGGGGCTGGACCCGAAGCACCCGAAGTACGACCAGTTGTTCGCCAATTTCACGAGCACCGCGCACCAGCTCGAGGATGTGTGTGCGATCCCTCGCACGAAGTTCGTCCGCGGCGCGGCCCCTCGCAAGAACGATGCGCCGATCTCGCCTGTTCTGCAGGAGAAGATCGACAAGTACATGACGCTCTCGGAGCGTGACAGGAAGAAGGTCGTAGAGCAGACCAAAGACTCGGACCTTTGTTCGATGATCCGAGACTTTGAGCCACTTCCGGAACTCCAGATGCTCGCAGTCGAACGGCTCGTTCAGTTGGGAGTGCTCTAAGCCGTGGCGATGACTCTGGGCGACCAGGCCAAGCGCCTGACCGCGAAGATCCCGACGCTGAGTGCCGACTACGCTCGGCAGCTCATCAACTGGTCGTACCGGGAGAACTGCCAGCGTCACGGGTGGCAGCATCTGCTCAAGCGTTTCACGCTGCAGACCGAGGCCGCGTATACGACCGGAACGATCGCAATCACGACCCAGACGAGCGCGGTAACGCTCACAGGTGGCGCATGGGTGACTTCGTGGGCAACTGCTCCGTCCATGAGGCGCATGGTGCTGTCAGGGCGTGCCGAGCCGTATGACGTAACGACCTTTGGCTCGACGACTACGGCCACGCTCGCGGACCCGTTCATCGGCTCGACGCTCACGGCGGGAACTTACTCGCTCTACCGCGATGTGTACCCGCTACCGACTGACTGCGGATACGCGAAGTTGACCGTGCTCTACGATCCAGAGCTCCGGCGCCGGTTGATCTTCCTCAACCAGTCGAAGTTCATCGATGTTCGGGCCGAGAATCCATCACTGGTCAGCATTCCTGAGTGCTTCTCGGTCATCAACCAGACTTCGGAGAATCCGCCTCGTCCGCAACTGCAGTTCTATCCGGCGTCGTCCGCTATTCGGACGTTTCACGGGTGGTATTTCCGGCGACCGGCGTTCCTGACCTCTGACGCTTCCTACCTCGATTGGCCGGAAGAATTCGACGACATGATCTGGCTGCTCGCGGCGGTCGAGTACTACGAAGCCCCGTTGCGGCTCTCGCAGCGCAATATCTCGGTACTTCGTCCGAAGTACGCGAATCTGTTTGACCGGATGAAGAAGGAGATGGACGGCAACACGGCGATTGATTTCGACATCGAAGAAGCGCAGTTGGGGCGCGGCAACGGATGGAATCCAGACGTGTTGGGCCTGTCCGGTTCCTCGTCGATGAGTTGGTGACCTATGGCGAAAACGACAGGCGCAACACTCATCACGGAACTAGCCAAGCGGCTCGACTACGACTCAGCCGATGCCACGACTCGCGCCG
>JANODP010000390.1:0-12487 GCA_031412755.1 Schlesneria sp.
CTGCGAACCACGCGAATTCAGGGGACTCACGTCCCCCGCTCCGAAGGAATTGTGTTGAGAATGATTGTCCGGGTTTTGAAACGGCTTCTACGACAACAGATCGGTCAGCACATGTCCATGCACGTTGGTCAGCCGGCGTTGGATGCCGTTGTGATAGAACGTCAGCCGCGTGTGGTCGACGCCCAGGAGGTGCAGGATCGTGGCGTGGAAGTCGTGAACATCGACCGGCTTCTCACCCACCTTCCAGCCGATGTCGTCGGATGAGCCGTAGGCAAAACCGTGCCTGAGTCCGGCCCCGGCCAGCCAGACACTGAAGACGTCGGGGTTGTGATCGCGTCCCGGTCCGACCTTGTCGCCCGCGCTTTCCGAGTACGGCGTGCGGCCGAACTCGGTGTTGAAGATGACGAGCGTGTCATCGAGCATCCCACGTTGGCGAAGATCTCGCAGCAGCGCGGCGACCGGCTGATCGATCTTGTCGGACTCGCGACGATGATTACCCGGTACGCTGCCATGCGCGTCCCAGTGAACTTCGGTGCCGAACGCCGCGCCGCTCCAAAGCTGCACGAAGCGGACGCCATGTTCGAGCAGTCTGCGTGACAGCAGGCAGGCTCGCGCGAAGTCCGCGCATTCTTTGCGATCGATGCCGTACATCGCCTGCGTGGCGGCGGTCTCTTGAGCCAGATCGGTGGCTTGAGGGATCGCGAACTGCATCCGCGCCGCCAGTTCGTAGCTGCGCATCCGGCTTTCCAGTGCGTCATCGTGACCGCGTTCGGCGAGGTGTCGGCGATTGAGTTCCGCGACGGCGGCAAACCGCGCGGTTTGCGTGGCGTCATCGAGCTTCGTCGCCGGTTGCAGGTTGCGCACGGCCGGGCCACTGGTGTTGAGCACGACTCCCTGATGCCGCGCGGGCAGGAAGCCGCTCGACCAATTGTTGGCTCGGCCGGTCGGCCACGCGCGGCTGTCGGGCAGGACCACGAACGTCGGCAGGTTGTCCACTTCGCAGCCGAGCCCGTACGAGACCCACGCTCCAGTCGCCGGAAATCCGAGCGTCCGAAAGCCGCTGTTGGCTTCATAGGTCGCGGGCGTGTGATTGCCCGTCCCGGACCACATCGACTTGATCACGGTCAGTTCATCGGCGACCTCGGCCAGATGCGGAAACAAATCGGAAATCCACAACCCGCTCTCGCCGCGCTGCTGGAACGCGAAGTGCGGCCGGTGCAACAACCCGACCTTGCCCATGAACGCCACCGGCCGGTCCTCGCCGGGGACCGACTTGCCGTGCAGCTTTTCCAACTGCGGCTTGTAATCAAAGGATTCGAGCTGACTCAGTCCCCCCTGCAAGAAAATCTGAATCGCCCGCTTGGCCTTGGCAGGATGATGCGGCGGCGGATCGGCCGCTTCGCCGCGGATCGAGTCGGCTGACACGTCGCGTCCCATGAGAGCCGATACGGCCATGCCGCCGAGACCAGTCGCGAACTGGCTGAGCCAATCTCTTCGACTGCGAAGGTTGGCAGAACGATGGGGGCAGAACGATGACTGCAATTCTTTGTCTTCCATCATTCTGCCCTCATCGTTCTGCCAAATCTGACTTCCATCAGTCCACAAACAAGAATTCGCTGGCATTGAACAGCACAACGCAGAACTGAGCCAGTCCGTGATCGGCAATGAATCGTTGACCGGAGGCGATCTCCTCCGGAGCCGGTTGTCGAGCGAACGCCAGCGCATAGGCTCGGCGAACTTGTGCGGTCGCATCGTCGCCCGCTTCGCCGCGAAGACGTTCGGCGAAGCGGCCCGCGTAGTGGCCGATGAAGGCGTCATTCAGCAGCGACAGCGCTTGCAGCGGCGTGAGACCGGCCTTTTCCGACCGTTGCCGAATGATGTTATCGATTGGATTTTGCGGGCGGGCCTCGCCTCCATCGCCGACGCTTCGGGTGGGCGTGGTGGCTGGCGGCGGTTCAACGATTCTCAGCGGTTGCAGTGACCACCAGTTGTAACCGGCTCGGCGAGCACTCGTGTAAAGAAACGGATTGATCGGATCGGTGGCCCAGATCGCTCCGTCTTTGATCCAATCGCGCAGCAGCTTGCGATCAGCAGCGGAGAGTTTGTCGCGCCCCTTTGGCGGCATCTCGCCGGCATCAATGCGTTTCAGCAGCAGGCGGTTCTCCGGATCGCCGAGCTTGAGCACCTCGCCGCTGTCGCCGCCCGCCAGCGCTGGCTTTCGTTGCGTCAGGTCCAGGCCACCCTTGTGGTCGGAGGCGTTGTGGCACTCCAGACAATTCCGAGCCAGCACGACGGCGACATCGGCTTCGCGCGCTGTCGAAAGCGTCTGCTCATCCTTCGCGACGGCGTGTCGTGGCATGGCCGTCAGGTACGAAAGAACGCCGCCGCAGACTGCGACGACAATCCATCCTGCCGTTCGCCCGCGTCGCACGATCGAAAATCTTGCGGTCAGCATCAGAGGTCCCAAACCTTCAACCGATCATTTCCAGTCCGGTGAGCGTCCCCGTGCTGGAACCGAACTTGTGGGTCTCGATGCCCAGCCGTTGCAGCATGCTCACGTAGAGATTGCTGAGCGGCGGCCCGTTCTGTGGATCAAACGCGAGGTATTGGCCGTGCTGAAAGCCGCCGCCGGCGAACAGAATGGGCAGATTCCTGGTCGAGTGGGTCCCCGCGTTGCCGAGGTTGCTGCTGAAGAAGACCATCGTGCGGTCGAGCAATGTTTCGCCTTGTTCTTCCGTCTTTTTCAACTTCTCCAAGAACTCCTGCACGGTCTTCATCTTTTCCAATTCGACCTTCTTGAGTTGCTCGATCTTGGCGGGGTCCTGGCCATGATGCGACAGGTCGTGATGCCCGAGCGACACGCCCGCAACAGGCGGCACGAGACTCGTTCCGAGCAGCAACATCGAGACGAGCCGCGTGGAATCGGTTTGCAGTGCGAGGTGCGTCAGGTCGAACAGCAGCCGTGTCTTGCCGATCAGGTCGGCCGAGTTCATGTTGTTCTGGGGCGGCTTGGCATCGACCTTCGGTTTGGGCTTCTTCGACCACTCTTCGGCCGTGACCATCCGCTGCTCGAGTTCACGGACGCTGGTGAAGTACTCGTCCACCTTCTCGCGGTCGCGTGTGCCGAGCTTGGGCTGCATCTGCCTGGCCTGCGCGCGGACCGTGTCGAGGATGCTCTGCCCGTCTCGCAAGCGTCTTGCCTGAGCCTGCACTTCATCGGGCCGTCCCTCCAGAAACAGCCGAGCGAACACCGCTGCCGGATAAAGATCCGAAGGGACGAGCGCCCCGCTGCGCGTCCACGACAAACCAAAACCCTCGGCCGAAAGCGACAAACTCGCAACGCGCGTCTGCCCGCCGATGTGCTCGGCCGCGAACTGGTCCACCGAGATGCTGTTGCGGAAACCAGCACGAATCTCGGGATGCGGAGCGGCCGTCAGAAAGCTGAAGATCGAATCGTGACTCGACCCGACATCCGGATGCGCCAGTCCGGAGATCACCGTGAAGTCGTTGCGA
Organism: Schlesneria sp.; assembly: GCA_031412755.1. GTDB lineage: Bacteria > Planctomycetota > Planctomycetia > Planctomycetales > Planctomycetaceae > Schlesneria. The sequence goes on from JANODP010000390.1 coordinate 3,514, forward strand.
AATTCCTGGAGCGGCTCCAGATACGGCGTCAGTTCGTACTCTTTCCCCACCTGCTCGGGAAAGTAGAATGGCGGATGCACACCCAAAGGCGTGCAGATGCTGACCATGCGCCGCGGCGGCGACGCTGCTTTCTCTCCGGCCCGCACTCGTGGCAAGTAGTAGTCAAGCACCGGCAGTGCCAGTGTGACGCCGGCTGATCGGAGGAACGTGCGACGATCTGTTGTCATGAAAAATCCTTCCTCACAAAGTGCGAAGATGTCGGATTGAAAATGAAACTTACTTTGACTGAAACAGCTCACTCGCCACGATCTCGTGGATGAGCGAACGGAAGCCATAATTCTTCTCACGAACCTTCGCGACGATGACGTCGATCTGCGCTTCGTCACCTGATGACGGAGCGGCGCCGGTGGCGTAGATCAGGAGCTTGGTCGTCAGGGCTCGGGCGAGTTGGTCTTTGTCGGCGAGGAGCAGTTGCTTGAACTCGTCGATGTTGGCGAAGCGGCGGCCGTCGGGGAGAACGTCCGCGGGTTCGACTTTCAGGCCGTGGTAGTACTGCATCTTGCGGCCGTCGATGACGACCTCTTTGACGTGCCGGGCCCAACTGGTCGTGCGGTAGTGGTCTCGCCAGCCGCCGATGACGTCGAAGTTTTCGAGGGCGAAGCCGGGGGGATCGATGTCGACGTGGCAACTCGCGCACGATTCGATCTGGCGGTGCTTGGCGAGCTGTTCGCGAATCGTGGTGGCTCCGCGAATGTCGGGTTCGAGGGCGGCGACGTTTTCGGGAGGGGGTGACGGCGGCTGGCCGAGGATGCGATCGAGCACCCACGCTCCGCGCATGACCGGCGAGGTGCTCGTGCCGTTGGCCGTCACCTTCAGCACGCTGGCCATCGTCAGGACTCCGCCACGATGGCTGTCGGGAGGCAGCGGCATTTTCCGGAACGCAAAGCCATCGACGCCGGGGATGCCGTAATGCCTGGCCAGCCGCGCGTTGAGCATCGTGAAATCGGAGGCGACGAAATTCGTGAGGCTCAGATCCTCCTTGAGAATCTCCGCGAAGAACCGCTCCGTCTCGCCGACCATCGAGACTTTCAGCATGTCGTCGTATTCGGGGTGAAGCTGGTGGCTCGGCTCGGTGAAGTCGATGTCGCGCAGGCCGAGCCATTGGCCGACGAAGTTGGTGGTGAACTGCTCGGTGTTGGGATGCTTGAGCATTCGTTCGACTTGGTTGTGGAGCGTTTCGTGGTCGGTCAGTCTCGTTTCATTAGCCCGACGCGCAAGCGAGGGGTCATCTGAATCAACCCCTCGCTCGCGCGTCGGGCTAGTGTGGTCGGCGAGCCCCGACAACTCCTCATCCGGCAGCGTGCTCCACAGGAAATACGACAGCCGACTGGCCAGGGCGAAATCGTCGAGCCGGCCCGGCTCTTCGCGAAGGAACAGGAAGTCGGGCGAGACCAGGATTGCCGTGAGGCCGACGCGGATGGCTTGCTCGAACGAATGTTTCCCGGCCAGCTTGGACTCGACGAGTTTGACGAGCGGCTGGATGTCGGCGTCGGTGACCGGGCGGCGAAAGGCGCGGCGGGCGAAGTTGCGGAGAATGCGGTCGGCATCGACGAGCGGGTCTTTCGAGACGACTTCCACTCGCTGGGAGTAGTTGTAGATCGGTGCCGGTCCCTGCGGCATGTCGCCGAAGATGCGGCGATGACTTTCGGGCGGCCACGCGTCGTGCAGCGGGCCTTCGACCTCGACCCAGTCGATGCCCAAACCCGGTCCCTCGTACTTGTCGGCCCCGACCTTCGTCACGGTCTGCGCGTTTGCCAGCCCATACGGCGAGATGCGGATGTGATTGCGCGCCTCAAAGTGATCGAAGAACTCCGTCACGGTCGGTTTGTCGGCGACGGCATCGAAATAACTGACGAGATGGTTCTTCGTCCCCATCAGCATCGGTCCGGCGTCGACCCGATACGTCACGGGCTTGTCGGAACTCTGAAAGCCGAAGGCCGAGATGCGGATGCGGTACCGACCGCGATCCGGCGGATAGAACTGCCCGACCGTGATCGCGTTCCACGGCGACGAACTGAACATCACCAGCGAATCGTCCCGATCCAGATAGACCTTTTCGGTCGTCGTCTTCACCAGCCGTTCTTCCTTGAGGCTGTAGCGCTTCTGGACCAGCGGCGGCTGCGGCAGGTTGGCGATGGCGACGTTGAGTGCCTTGTCGGCCGCTTCGAGGTAGCGGTCCATTAAGAAGGACGAGATGTGCAACGCCTCACCCACGTTGTCGAACCCGCCGGCTGAACTGTCCAGCGGGAGCAGTTCCTTCAGATCGACGTCGATCCCCAGCAGGTCGCGCACCGTGTTCTGGTATTCGGTGCGGTTGAGTCGGCGCAGGACAACCCGTTCCGGAGTGGCTTGCTGCCGGGCCTCGTCCGCAGTGACTTTCTGACCGTTAACCTTGTCCGTTGTTTGCGCGTCCAGACTCGTCACGAAGCCTCCGCCCAGCACGGCCACGATCACCGTGATGTCGCGCAGGATCAAAGTCGGTTTCATCGTGTCTGCTCCGAAGAACGGCGGCTCCCTTTCTGAATTCAACCTGCGCCAGATGGTACTCCGCCTTGCCCTGTTTGTCTGGTTCAAGCGAGAATGCCCGATACCCGCGGCGACCATCCCGTTGCCGCTTCCGTCACAGCCGAACTTGAGACGCCATCCTTCATGGACATCGCACAGACTTTGATTCGACACGGCCTGGTTTCCCAGCAGCAGATCATGTCGGCATTGCCACAAGTGGCGGGGCGGAGGCTCGACCGCGCACTCATCGAACTGGGCCTGATCAACGAAGATGAAGTCCTCAAAGCGTTCGCCGACGAATTGGGGATGCCCTTTGTCGATGTCAAGCAGGAACTGATCGACCACGACCTGCTGATGCAGTTCCCCACGACGGCCGTCTTTCGCCACTCGCTGCTGCCGATCATGCGTCGCAACGGCAGCGTGGTCGTGGCGACGTGCGACCCGTTCAACCTGGAGGCGATGGAGGAACTGGAATCAGTCAGCGGGTTTCACCTGATTCCGGTGCTGGCCCGCCGGTTGGACGTGGTGGAGTTGATCAAGGAGCATCTCGGCGTCGGCGGCGACACACTGAACGAGCTGGTCGCTCAGCGGACGGCCGATGGAGTGGAACTGCTCAGCGATCTCTCCGCGGACGACGCGGACCTCGCCCAACAGGCCGAGAACGCCTCCGTCATCAAGCTCGTGAACGAACTGCTGATGGAGGCCCTCGAGCAGCAGGCGAGCGACGTTCACATCGAAGCTCAGGAGCACGGCCTGATCATCCGCTACCGCGTGGACGGCCTGTTGCGAGTTCAGCCGGTCCCCGAATCGATCGCGCACTTCTACGCGGCGATCGTCACGCGGCTCAAAATCATGTCGAAGCTGAACATCGCCGAGAAACGGGTTCCACAGGACGGCCGCATCAAGCTGAAGATCTCCGGCCGCGAGATCGACGTCCGCGTCTCGATCATCCCGATGGTGCATGGCGAGGGGGTCGTGCTGCGACTGCTCGACAAGAGCCGCATGGTGTTCAACCTCAAGAACGTCGGGATGGACGCCGCCATGGCGAAGACATTCCACGAACTGATCGCGATGCCGCACGGGATCGTGCTGGTGACCGGACCGACCGGCAGCGGCAAGACGTCCACGCTGTACAGCGCCCTCAACGAAATCAAAGACCCGACCATCAAGATCATCACGGTGGAAGACCCGGTCGAGTATCAGAACCCCGGCATCAGTCAGATTCAGGTTCACGCGAAGGTCGGCCTGACGTTCGCCGCCGGCTTGCGCAGCATCCTGCGTCACGACCCGGACGTGATCCTGATCGGAGAAATCCGCGACGGCGAGACGGCGGACGCGGCGATCCAATCGTCGCTGACCGGCCACATGGTGTTCAGCACGCTCCACACGAACGACGCCCCCAGCGCGTTCGCCCGACTGATCGACATGGGCGTCGAGCCGTACCTCGTCGCCAGCACCGTGGAAGGCGTGCTGGCCCAGCGGCTGATCCGCGTCCTCTGCAAGCACTGCAAGGAGCAATACGTTCACGACCCGCTGGAATTCCCGGACGACTTCCCGCGTCCGCTCCCCGAGAAACTATGGCGGCCCGTCGGCTGTCGCGACTGTCGCAACACGGGCTATTCCGGCCGCCGCGCGATCTTCGAGCTGTTGCGCACCGACCACGAGATCGGCCGTTTGTGCATCCAACGCGCCAGCTCGGCCGAGATCCGCGACTACGCCCTCAAGAAGGGCATGATGACGCTGCGCATGAACGGCTACGGCCGCGTGCTCGACGGGACGACCACGCTCGACGAGGTGCTGCGCATCACCAAGGGCGACTTCGCGTGAGTCGGTGAGAGGATCAAACCCTCGCAATCCGAGCAGGCTTCTCTCAGAATGCCGCTCGGCGGAGGGACTTCCTTCGTCGCAGACACATCTTCTGGGAGGCTCTCGCTCATGCGCTCGCTTGTGACTTGGTTGGCTGTGACCGTTGTGATGCTCTGCTCGACGCAGGCCGTTCGCGCCGAAGACAACTCGTCGGTGCAGACTGGCAAGCCGAGGAGGTTGCTGATCGGCGATTACTCGGCGAAGGTCCTTGCCCTCGTCAACGAGCAGGGCGAGTTCGAATGGCAGCAGCCGATCCGGGACATTCACGATGCGTGGAAGCTCGCCAGCGGCAACATTCTTTTCCAGATGTCGTGGACCGAGATCATCGAAGTCTCGCCCGATGGCAAAACAGTCTGGCAGTACAACGCCGGCAAACAGAACGGCAACGAGGGAAAGCGGGTCGAAGTCCACGCCTTTCAGCGGCTGGCCAACGGTCACACGATGATCGTCGAGAGCGGACCGGCCCGGATCATCGAGGTCGATGCCGACGGAAAGATTCACAAACAGATCGCCCTCAAGGTCGAGAACCCGAATCCGCACACCGACACGCGGCTGGTGCGAAAGCTCGACAACGGCCATTACCTCGTCGCGCACGAGTCCGATCATGCGGTGCGCGAGTACGACGCCGACGGCAAGATCGTCTGGGAGCACAAAGTCGGCTCGAAGGTCTACAGCGCGCTACGGCTGGCCAACGGCAACACGCTGATCGGTGCAGGCGACGGCCACCGCGTTCTCGAAGTCGACAAGGACGGCAAGACCGTCTGGTCGGTCGAGGAAAAGGAACTGCCCGGAATCACCCTGGCCTGGGTGACGATGGTCGAACGCCTTCCCAACGGCAACACGTTCCTCGTCAACTGCCACGCCGGACCGACCAACCCGCAACTCGTAGAAGTCACCGCGGAGAAAAAGGTCGTCTGGACGTTCAAGGACTTCAAACGCTTCGGCAACAGTCTGCCGGTCGCGCGGATTGTCGAAGAGGAACGCAGGCAGTAGCTGAACTCGCAAGAGTTCAGATTTCACAGAACTGACTGAATTCTGGCGAATTCAGCGACCCCATGATTGATCCCATGCCCGACGATCACCCCTTCCGAATCGCGCTGCTGGTGGAAATGAGCCTGTTCATGCCCGTGATGGCCTACTTTCGGATTCGGTCGCAACTCACGGGTGAGCGGCTCGACCGGCGGCAGGAGGGTTGGTTCATTCTCATCACGCTACGGCTGGTGGCGTTGTTCTGCGGGGTCGTGATGGTCGCGTTTCTCGTCGATCCGTCGCTCACACGCTGGTCCTCGCTGCCGCTGCCGGAGTGGCTGCGATGGAGCGGCAGCGCCATCGGAGCCGCTGCCGGAGTGTGGACCATCTGGACGTTCAGTCATCTCGGCAAGAACCTGACCGACACGGTGGTGACGCGGCGCGAACACACGCTGATCACGTCGAGCCCCTATCACTGGATTCGGCATCCGTTCTACATCGGCATCGCCGGAGCCGTCACCTTCGTATCGTTGGCCACGACGAATTGGTTTGTGGCCGTCACGGGGATCGCCGTCCTGGCCCTGTTGGTGGCGCGGACCGATCGCGAGGAGGCCAAATTGATCGAACGGTTTGAAGTCGATTACCAAACGTACATGGCTCGCACGGGACGGTTCTGGCCCCGCTGGCGAACATGAGAATCCTATAAAGTTGTCGGTGATGGCTCGTGAACCCAATTCGCTTGGGGAGGTGGCCCGATGCCCCGGCTGGTGATTCGATGGCTGATGCTCGTCATTCGCTCCCGACCATCTCCCGAGATGATCGTGCTGGGTCTGTGCGCCCTGTTGCTGTTGGCGGTGGCGGTCCCCGCCATCGTGCAGACGCGTGAGCGAGCACGCCTGCAGGCCACCAAGGATCAACTGAGGCGGATCGGCGCGGGAGTGCAGAGTCACCACGACACGTTCCAACGATATCCCTCCAGCCCGTCGAGCAAGTCCCAGAAACCCGATTCCAAACCCAAACCCAACGAGTCGCCGCAACTCATCTCGCCGCTCATGATCCTCGCCCCGGCCGGAGGCTGAACCTCGCCGCGCGGGTCTGCCAGAACACTGACAATCGAACACCGAACACTCTGCCCCCGCCCTGCCCCCGGAACCGTCTGATGCCCGGAGCCGCTTTCACCGCCGATCAGTGGATCAGCGAATACCTCACACCGCACGATGTCTGGCAGCATGGGGTCGAGCGTGTTCTCGTTCACCGCCAGACACCGTTTCAGGAACTGTACGTCGTCGAAAGCGGAGCCTACGGCAAGGGGCTGGTGCTCGACGGCAAGTGGCAGACCTGCACGGGCGACGAGTTCCTTTACCACGAGCCGCTGGTCCACACGCCGTTCGTGGTGCATGGTCATCCGCGTCGCGTCCTCATCGCGGGGGGAGCCGACGGAGGAGCCGCGCGCGAGGCACTCAAGTGGCACCACGTCGAGGAGATCGTCGTCGCCGACATCGACGGTGACGCGGTCGCCGCCTGCCGCGAATGGCTGCCCGAAATTCATCAGGGGGCATTCGACGATCCTCGCGTGCGGATCGAGATCGGCGATGCCTACGACTTCATCGCGAACTCGCACGGTTGGGACGTCATCATCGCCGACCTGACCGATCCGATCGAGGAAGGCCCCGCCTACAAACTGTTCACGCGCGAGTTCTTCGCTCTCTGCCAAAACGCCCTCGCGCCGGGCGGCGTCTTCGTCAACCAGGCCGGTTCGCTGTCTCCGCCTTTGCTCGACCTGCTGGCCCGCACCGTGAAGACGATCAGCTCCGTCTTCGCCCACACGACCGTGATTCAAGCCAACGTCCCCACGTATGGCTCACCGTGGGGCATGGCTCTCTCCAGCGACAAGCCAATTGACACGCAGCCCAACATCGAAGCCACCGACGCGCTGCTCGCCCGCGACACGAACGGTCGGTTCCGCCTGTTCGACGGCCAGACACTGCTCGGTTTGCTCCAGATGCCGAAGTACCTGCGCGACCGCCTCGCCGTCGAAACGGTTGTCTACTCGCTCACCAACCCGCCGAAGTTCTTCGGCCGTCCACCGGGAGATTCGTGATGAAGCCGCTCGCTCGTACGTTGCCGATGTTCACTTTGTGGATCGCATCGGTGCTGCTCGCGTTCTCGATGACTCGGGCCGAAGAGCCCATGAGTTTAATTCAACGGCGTGCGTCACGGTTTTCAGAGGCCTGTACCGTCAGAAACAAGTCGCTCGTCCATTCGACTCAGTTTCTGCCGCGAGACACGTCTCAGCCCGTGGCTGCGCAGATGGAACAGGTCTTGGACGATCTGCTGCAAGCCCTGAAGTTGCATCCCGATGATGAAGGCGCTAACGGGCAGGTCATCAAATTGAACCTCTACGTTTCCGATGAGTCTGCCGAGAAAGAAGCGGCTCAGGTTTTGCGTTCGCGATTCGTTCAGCCCAGTCGTCCCGCCGTGAGCTGGGTGGTCACACACCTGACCGATCCAAAGGCCAAGGTCGCCGCCGATGCCGTCGCATCGACCCAGCGTTCTCCCGCGCAAGTCGAGCGATCGCGAGAAGCTGGCTCGACCGGTCCCGCTCGTGTGGCGATCCTGCCTGTCGGACCGCGCGTCTACATTTCGGGACAGGCCGAGAAAGGAGACGGTTCACTGGCGGATGCCACTCGCCAGACAATGGCCGGGCTGATGAAGACGCTCGAACATCTCGGTCTCTCGCGCCGCGATGTTGTGCAGTTGAAGGCGTTTGTCACACCGATGAAGGACGCATCGGTCGCCGTGAAGGAAATGATCGCCGCCTTCCCGGACGAGACGCCTCCGCCGATCGTGCTCGTCGAGTGGAAATCGTCGTTGCCCATCGAGATCGAACTCATCGCGGCGTCACCCGCACCCAAGGAAACTCAAAAGGCGGAGTCCTTGGAATTTATCACGCCGCCGTTGATGAAGGCGTCTCCGGTCTTTTGCCGGGTCGTGCGCGTGAACCATCCCGCGACGATCTACATCTCGAATCAGTACGGCGAGACGGACAAACCGGACAGCGCGGAAGAGGTTCGCGATTTGTATGGCTCACTGCGAGACATCGCCGAGATGTCCGGCAGCGACCTCCAGCATCTGGCCAAGGCGACGTACTACGTTTCGACGGACGAAGTGAGCAGCCAACTGAACACGGTTCGCCCCGAGTTCTACAACCCCGCGCGACCCCCCTCGGCGTCGAAGGCCAAGGTGCGCGGAACCGGCCGCGAAGGGCGAACCATCACGCTCGACATGATCGCCGTGCCGAAGGAACCCTAACCCGAATTGTTCGTGGTCACATTGAAGCCTGACGCGCAAGCGAAGGAATGTCACAGCAGAACCTTCGCTTGCGCGTCAGGCTTCAATGTCACGTTCTGTCGGCGGCATTACCCGAGGCCTGAATCATCCGGGCTAAGTAGACCCGCAGAGGAAAGTAGGCAGTAGCTGAACTCGCAAGAGTTCAGATTTCGCGGAACAGACTGAATTCTTGCGAATTCAGCTACCCAGAGATCAATGCGGTTCCACTTAGCCCGGATGATTC
>JANODP010000391.1:0-8490 GCA_031412755.1 Schlesneria sp.
GGCGGCGCGGCACGTCCGTGGACGATGAAGCACATTCACCGGTTGATTGTCACGTCGCGAACCTATCGCCTGGCTTCGACGGTTGACCCGGAGAACGTGAAGCTCGATCCAGACAATCGCTTTCTGTGGTGTGCTCCGACACGGCGCATGGAGGCCGAAGTCGTGCGCGACAGTGCGTTCTACGTGGCGGGACAACTCGACCTGGCGATGGGTGGCCCGGACCTGGACCACACGCAGGGATTGGCCATCAAACGGCGCAGTCTCTATTTCCGTCATGCGGCCGAGAAACAGATGCTGTTCTTGAAACTGTTCGACTGCGCCAGCGTCGGCGAATGTTACGAACGGCGGGACAGCGTGATTCCGCAGCAGGCGCTGGCGCTTGCCAACAGCGAGTTGACGCTGGTTCAAGCCCGCCTGCTGGCTCGGCGACTGAACGAGGAGCACAGCGCGGAGACGACTCCGTTCGTGGTGGCCGCGATCGAACAAGTGCTCGCCCGGCCAACGACGGACGGCGAGTTGTCCCTGTGTCTCGAATTCCTCGCCGAACAAGAACAGTTCTTCGCGCAGAACCAGTCGCGTCTCACCACGGTGGCCACGAATCCCGCCGACGGAACCAAACCCTCCAGCGAACCGCGACTGCGAGCCAGAGAACAACTCGTACATGCCCTGCTCAACCACAACGATTTTGTGACGATTCGGTAACTCGTCATTCGTCATTTACCTTCGGAGATCACCCATGAATCAACCATCGCATTGTCCCGGCGTGACTCGCCGCTCATTCCTGGTCGATACCGGCATGGGTTTCACGGGTCTGGCTCTCGGCGCGATGTTGTTCAAGGATGGTGTCGCGCGAGCCGCTGATCCCGGTCAACTCGCCGCGCCGCGACAAGCCAGGGCGAAGAACGTGATCTGGCTGTTTCTGTGTGGCGGCGTCAGTCACGTCGAGAGCTTCGATCCCAAACCGGAACTCAACAAGTACGACGGCAAGTCGATCAGTGACACGCCGCACAGCGATCTCCTCGATGAACAGCGGGTGAACCGAAACCTCGTCGCCATCAATCCGGGGCACGGGAACCGCCAGACGCTGATGAAGCTGCAAACCGGCTTTCAGCGATACGGCGAATGCGGTCTGGCCGTGGGCGACTGGTTCAAGCACATCGGCGAGTGTGCCGACGACCTGGCGGTCGTTCGCTCGCTGTGGACGATTCACAACGACCACGGCACGCAACTGACCTGGCACACCGGCCGGCATCCGCGCGAAGGCTCGTTTCCCACGATCGGCTCGTGGATCAGTTACGGCTTGGGAACGATGAACCAGAACCTGCCCGAGTATGTGGTGCTCGGCCAGCCGACCGGCGATTGCTGCGGCGGCGAGTGGACTCACGGCGCGGGCTACCTGGGGCCTGAGCACGCCGGCGTGCGGCTCGATGTGGGCAGTGCCACACCACTGCCGTTTGTCTCCCCAGCCGGTGGTGGCCTGTTGCCCGAAGAACGCGCTGCCACGTTCAGCCTGCTGGGTCGGCTCAATCAACTTTCCGGGATCGACTATCCCGATGACCCGCAACTCCGGGCACGCATCAAGAGCTATGAGTTGGCCTACGGCATGCAAACCGCTGTCCCCGAGACGCTGGATCTCTCCCAGGAGCATGAATCCACCGCGAGTCTGTATGGACTTGACCACGACACGACGCGTCCCTTCGGCCAACTGTGTGTCTCCGCGCGGCGATTGGTCGAACGCGGCGTGCGATTCGTGCAGGTTTTCCATGGAGGCGGAGGAGGCGGAGCGTGGGATGCTCATTCGGGAATCGTCGAGAACCATTCGAAGCTCTCCGCGCAGGTCGACAAACCGATTGCCGGTCTGCTGAAGGATCTCAAGCGGCGCGGCATGCTCGATGAGACTCTCGTCGTCTGGGGCACCGAGTTCGGTCGCTCGCCCGGAGCCCAGGGGAACGGTCGAGACCATCATCCCAACGGCTTCTGCGCCTGGTTGGCCGGCGGTGGCATCAAGGGAGGCGTCGTCCACGGCGCGACCGACGAATTGGGCTTCCACGCCGTCGAACGGCCGCACTACGTCACCGACGTCCACGCCACCGTGCTGCACCAACTCGGCCTCGACCCGCTTCAACTCGACATCCCCGGCCGCAAGCGCATCGACATGGATCGAGGCCAGCCGATCGTTGAAATCATCGCCTGATGCGTCCAGTCAATTGTCGTTCGAAATCCGTCACTTCAGCTTCACGAACCGCACGCAGACCGGGCTGTCCACCTGTACGCTCGCTCCGGTCGGCGTCAGTGCTCCGGTCGATTGGTCGATGCGGAAAACGATCGCATTGCCGCCCGATTGATTCGCCACCAGCATGTACTGCCCCGTCGGCTCGATGGCGAAGTTGCGCGGTGTCTTGATGCCCATGCCCTGGTGGCCGGCCGCCTTCAGTTCGTGCGTGTGCGGGTCGATCGAGAAAATTGCGATCGAGTTGTACGGGTCGCGGTTGGAGACGTAGACGAATTTGCCCGACGGATGCACGACGGTCTCTGCAGTGCTGCCCCCCTTGCGAACGACATCGTTGGGTAACGTGGACAGCACCTGCGTCTGCGTCAGGAGGCCTTTGTCCGCGTCGTAGTTGCAAGCGATGATCGTCAGGTCGGACTCGCCGTTGATGTATGCGGTTTTGCCGTCGGGATGCCAGGCGAAATGACGCGGCCCGGCCCCCTTCGGCGTGTCGAACGCTCCGTGCGGGGTCAGCGTCCCCTTCTCGGCGTCGAAGGCGTAGACGATGACCTTGTCCAAACCGAGGTCGCAACAGAGGGCGAACTTGTTGGCTTTGTCGACGTGGATCGAATGGCCGTTCTTCCTGGGGCCGACGTGCTGCTGGAACGACGATGCCGGACCCAGCTTGCCGTCCGCTCCGATTGGGAGACAGATGCAGCTTCCGCCGGAGTAATTGGCCGCGAGAACGTTCTTGCCCGTCGGATCCACCACGAGGTGACACGGCGCCCCGCCCTGCGACGGCCGATCGTTGAGAAATGTCAGTTTTCCCGTCCGAGCATCGATGGCGAACGCGCTGACTTTCGCGTCCCCTTCGTTGACCGCATAGAGGAATTTCTCGTTCGGATGGAATGCGATGAAGGACGGGCTGCTCGTCTCGCCGGACAGCGTCGCCGCGGACAGCGAACCGTCCTTGAGGTCCAGCTCGCACTGGTAGATCCCCTTGCTTTCCTTTCCAGTGTAAGTGCCGAGGTAGACGCGGTATTTCTCCTGTCCCTGCGAGGACGCTGACATGGCCACGAGGAGGACAGTGGCGAGTGTAAAGTGACAGTTCATGGATGCGATCTCCGTGGAAAGGTGAATGACGTACTGCGGGATTACGGGCGGGATTGTCGACGAACACAGATTCAAAAGCTACGGTCGATGCCGGTCGGGAAAAGCCGCTACACTTGCAACACGTTCGGACCGTTCACCACCGTCACTCACAGCAGAGAATCGAAACATGCGATCGATCGTCTTCCGGATATTCGCGATCGGACTGCTTCCAATCGGCCAGACGCTCGCCGCGCCGCTTGAAGCGAAGCAGGTCGCTGCCGATGCCACGTGGCTGGTTCATTTCGACGTCGATGCAATCCGCGCGTCGATCGTCGTGCAGAAGGCGTGGCAGAAGGTGCTCGAACAGCACCCGGATACCGAGGCCCATCTCCGCTTTGTCCGGATCGTGATTGGGACGGACCTCGGCAGCGACGTCCACGGCATCACGATTTACAACAGGGCGAACGGCGGTGGGAAAGCGGTCGCGATTGTCGCCGCCGCGATGGACCCGGAACGCATCACTTTGCTTTCTTCCCTGATCCCGGGTCGCGAGACCACCGTACACGACGATTACACCATTCAGAGTTGGACGCCCAAATATCGCGATCGTGCGCTGACAATCGCGTGCGCATTTCGAGGGCGCGAACAATTGCTGCTCGCCAGTAGCGTCGAAGACGTCAAGGGATCGCTCGATGTCCTGGACGGCAAAGCCCCCGGACTGAACGAAGACGCAAGCCTCGGCGGCAACATTCCTGTCGGGACGGCCTTCCTGGTGCGGGCCGAGGGGCCGGCGGAACCGAAACGCCCCGGCGAGGCCCCCTCTAAGCCGATCGGCTCGTTCCGGATGGTGATGGGCGAAAGCGACGGTCAATCGTTCTGGCGTGCCCGCGTGACAATGGCCGACCCGGAATCGGTCGCCTATACGTTGACCGCCATTCACAGCGGGCAAGCCCTGAGTAATTTACTCTGTTCCGACGAACTCGGCCGGAAGCTCGTCAACGCCGTTCAGTCGACGTCCAACGGACAGACTGTGACGATCCTCTGGAGTGCGCCCGCCGCCGACGTCTGGGACGGACTGCTGAAAATCGAACGGGCGGTAAAGAGGCAAATCGCCAGGCTCCTGGGCCGGGACAAGCTCAAGGCGGCCGACAACGAGGAGGGCAATGCTCCCGCCGTTGAGGGAACACCTGCCAACAAGACAGTCCGGCCGGAAGAGGATTTTTAAGGCTGTTGTAAGTAGAGGTAGACTCCCACCTCAGCACGGTGCGGGAGTTGAAGTCCTCGTAATCATCTGGGAAGTGCTTCACGGTCTCGTGCAGACCGCTTTTATGGGTTGTCGAGTGACCTCTCGGTGTGCTCGACCAGCTTCGTGAGAAACTCGGTGCCGTTGGTACGGACTCCGTGGCCGGTGAAGACGATATCCGGTTTCCAAACCAGAACTTGATCGCGGATCACCGGCAGCACGGCGCGGGCTTTGGCGTCGTCGTCCCAGCCGCGGTGCAGGATGTCCTGGTTCTCGAAGCCGAGATCCCCCGTGAAGGCGATTCGCTTGCCGGCCAGTTCGGTCAGATAGACGGTCAGGTCGAAGCTATGACCGGGGACGAAGATGGCTCGAAACTTCTGGCCTGCGACCGTGAATTCGGCTTCGTCCCCCACGCGATGCAGCGGCAGCGGGTCATCGACTCGGCGGGGCGGGAAGATGCCATAGTCGGTCAGCATCGGCATCAACCAAGTCAGCGTCAGTTCGGCCGAACGCGACCGAGCCAACTCGCTGTCGCGCGAGTCCGCTTCCACGAATTCGTCTTTGAGCGAACCACTGAGCAAAGACTCGGTCGGTCCCAGCCAAACCGTCGGTTCGGGTGAGGTGACTCGCGAGTACGCCAGCCCGATGGCCATGGCCTTCCCACCCGCCAACGTCGCCACCTGCATCGGCGCGAACGGCGGAAAGCGTCGTTGGCTCAGTACCGAACCATCCGCCGCGAACTGCCAGAGATTCGCCTCGTGGCCGAACGCCATCGTCCCGACCGTGATGACCTGGCCATCCGCGCTGAGATCAACCGCCGACACCGCCTGCGGCGCGAGACTTCGCAACGGTTCATCCGCACGGACCAGCGTCGCGCCTGCGATCAGACAACCAGGAACAACAACGAGCCGTATGAGGCAATTGGTCACACGCGGTCTCCAAGTTGGTCACCGGACGGGTGCCTTCAGTTGCTGGATGAGGAAATCCCAGATGGGGGCGGCTTCAATTCCGTGGCTGGAGTGGAACCTTGGCGGACCCCGCGTCGAAGAGAAACCCGTGCATGACCACGTTCCAGACGATGGTCTCCCAGACCGTGAACTCATTGCAGTTGACCAGTGACCAGCCGTCTGCGAAACGTCGTTGTGCCGGAAGCTTGTCCCATTCGGGATAAAGCTTGTCGGAAACCGCACGCTGGTAGGGCGTGCCGCTGCGTCCCTCGGTGGGTCCATAGACCAGAATTCCCGGAACGTTGCCGATCGGTTTTCGCACGTGCTCCGATGTGACGCCATCCGAAAGCCCGTACTTGGTGAAGAAGGAGTCCAAGTGCAGTGGACTGACCGGCTGGTCCGTGCCAAGGCCCGTGTAGTACGACAGGCCGAGCGGGTTCAATCCCAACGCATAGTCCGCGTATTGGCTGACGGCGTTGATGTATCTCTGCTTCCTGGCAGGGTCCGTGGTGAACAGCGACGCGAAGGCATAGACGTCAGCGTATCGGCCCTGCGCCGTGGCGGCACCAAACCCCATGAATCGGGTCACCCCCTGCGGATAGGGTTGGTTCTCGGGCTCCGGCCCCATGTACGTGCCATTGTCCGCGTACCGGAAGAGCTGGTTCTTGAGCGCCGTGACCAGGCCGGCGTCGGCCGGCTGGTCGTGGGGCAGCAGATAACTGACGAAGTGTGCCGTTTGAACTTTGGCGGCGGTGTTACCGGGGAGGTATTGCTCGGGCCACGTCCCATTCTTGACGACAATGGCGGTGACTGCGTTCTTGAAGATCTCGTGGTCGTTCGCATCACCCGTCGAAAGATAGAGCTGCAGCGCGGCGTACATGAAGCACGACTTGGGCGCGTCGACCTTCGCCGTCTTCTTCAGATAATCCCAAGACAGACGGTAAAGACTTGAGCTACCATGAATGAGCGCCGATTTGCGATTTCATGATTCCACGGGAGCACGCTTGTCAGTGAAAGAACTGTGTGGCCGGAAGGAAAGTTGACACGCATCGCGGGCCTTTCCAGGTGAAAAAATGGTTCATCGGGGAATGCGCAGCGCGATTGGGGACAGCGAGAGCATGCCGATCTCGACACAAGTCGGCAAAGCCGAAATCAACGTAACCGTCGCAGCGTCGGTGTGCCACCGCGCCGTATGATTCCGTCGAGACCCGTTCGCGCGTGGAACATGGATACCTGGAATCGCCGCTCACTCTCCGACGATCTTCCACTTTCCTGCACTTTCGGCCAACTGGCGGTGTGATTGATTGCGAGTTGGTCTGTTCAAGAGTGTGGCTCTCCGGGGAGAGTTCGGGTTATCTGACGACCTGAACCGGGACCGACGGAGAGCCACGGATGGCAGTCTATCGCGCGCCGACGGAATGGACAGAGTGTGTGGAGTGGCTCGCGGCGGCGTTGGACGGGCGGTCGCGTTGGCGGCTGCCGCTGTTGATGCTGGGGGCGGTGTTCGCGGGCGGGCGGCGGACAGTGACGACCTGGTTGCGGGCCGCGAAGCTGCAGCGCGACTATCGTCGACTTCTATCACTTCTTGCAGACGGTCGGTCGTCGGTGGCGCGAGGTCGGCGATCGGGTGCTCGCGCTGGTGGTGCGGCAGGCCGTGCGATCGTCGCGGGTGTTGTTGGTGATCGACGACTCGCCCACGAAGCGCTACGGGCCGAAGGTGGAAGGAGCCGCCCCGAAAGATTGAATACAGCATCACGATCCGACACCCGGCCCCACCGGCAACGAGTTCTGTTACGGCCACGTCTGGGTCACGCTGGCGGTCTGTGTGCGGCACGTTCGTTGGGGCGCCATCGGTCTGCCGATCTGGTCGTGGTTGTACGTGAGACGGCCGGACGTGTCGCAGCTGCCGTCGAAGGACGGCTGGTCGTTTCAGACGAAGCTCGTGCAGGCCGTGGACCTCGCGCGACGGGCCGTGCGCGTGCTGCACGCCGCAGGAAAAACGGTGTGGATCGTGACCGACGGCGGCTTCACCAGGCGACCGTTCGTGAGGCCGCTCTTGGCCGCAGGCGTCACGCTCGTGGGCCGCTTGCGGAAGGACTCGGCCCTGCGCGACCTGCCGCCGCCGGTGAGGAAGCGCGGTCGCGGACGGCCGCGCGTCTACGGCGTGAACCGCATCTCGCTGGCGAAGCGGGCGGCGCATCGCGGCGGCTGGGCCGAGGTGACGTGTTCGGTCTACGGCGTCGAGGTCACGAAGACGGTGAAGACGTTCCTCGCCACGCACGCCACGTTCGGCGGCGTGATCCGGGTCGTCATCGTGAAGGAGCCCACCGGTCCGCAGTTCTTCTACTGCACCGACGCGGATGTGCGCGACATCGTCGAAGCCTTTGCAGACCGCTCGACGATCGAACAGGTCTTCCACGACGTGAAGGAAGTCTGGGGGAGCGGTCAACAACAGGTCCGCAACCTGTGGACGAACATCGGCGTCTGGCACCTGAACCTGTGGCTGTTCACGCTGACGGAACTCTGGGCGTGGAACCAAACGGCCCGGCAGCTCAGGCACCGCAACGACTCGCCGTGGGACACTCCCGACCGCCGCCCGTCCCACGCGGATCGCCGCAAAGCCCTGCAAACGCGGTGTCTCCTGAACGATTTTTCGCACGCCTCCGACAACGCCACGCTCACCAAGAAAATCCGATCCCTCCTGCAACGACTGCTCCGACTCGCCGTGTAGAATCCTCGACTGACAGAAAGTGCAGCCAGGAGCCTGTCCTTGTAATTGACGCCGGTAGATTTTGATTGCCTTTCCGCGAGGCGCGGTGTCGCTCGCGGGGCGCGGTCCGATCAGGCCGGGGCGGCATGCCAGAGTTTCAGCAGGTTGTGGGTCAGGCAGACGAGTTGCCATTCGGCCTTCATCTGACTGAGTCCCCGCATCGCGAATTGTCGGAAGCCACCGGTTTGTTTGATTTGACCGAAGACTGGTTCGACTTGTCCCTTTCGTT
>JANODP010000392.1:0-7009 GCA_031412755.1 Schlesneria sp.
ACCCACCCGCCGCCGCCCACCGCCCCCGGGCTCATTAAATCTGTGCTCCCCTCATATTCGACCAACCGGGTTTCCTTTTCAGGGCACCCACTGTCCCCGCAATCTCTGGACACGACGAATGGGGATGCCTGACACTCGTCCACCCGCAACCCCGAGGACATGCTGGGTCGGGCCACGGCGAGCGGAAACGGGTACGACACGGACTCGGGGGCCAGCGTCGTCCTGCCCGCTATCGGACGACTTCCGTTCGCGAATCGCTGCCGACGGTCGTCCCGAGCGACGTCGCGGACCGGAGCCGTTCCTTCACGGCGTGAGCGGCCGCCTGCTGCAACGCCTTGTCCTCCGGATGGCGGGCGGCGCACCAGGCCAGGTGTTCGGCGGCTTCCACGAATCGATGTTCGGCGGCCAGATCCAGGCCGAGTGCCTGCCGCAGGGGAACGCTATAAGGAAGTCGCTTCAGGGCACGGGTCATCACCCGGATGGCCTCGTCGGGTTCTTGCAGGGCCTGGTAGGCACTGCGGATTTTCACCACCGCCGACAGGTATTCCGTGTCCGCCAGCGAGGGCTTCAGTTGCCGCTGTTCGTCGCCGACGTAGCGCTGCCACATTTCGCGGGCTTCCTCCTCGCGCCCGGCCCGGGCATACGCCCACCCCAGCATGCCGATCGAGTCCCAGTCGGGTTTGAGCTTGTCGAGAAAGAAGTCCGGCGCGACCTGACCCGCCAACAGGTCGGCGATGATGACCTTCAGCCGCTGACTGTTTTCGAAAGCGACCCTCCAGCTCTCCATCGCCTTGTCGAGATCGCCGGCCAACAGGGTCTGCCGACCGACCGCGAACAAAATCTCGGGATCGCGCGGCCGGAGCGCGACGGCCTGTTTGAGATAGGCCGATTCCTTCTCCTCGCCCGTGTCCTCCAGAAAACTGAGTTCCGCCAGATGGACATAGGAGCGGGCCCGCAGCGGAGATTCACGCAGCCCCCTTCGCAGGGACTTCCCCGCCATCCGCAGCAACTTCACGTTCTTGCCGACGGAGCGGTTCAACCACTCGTGCATCGCCGCCGATGACTCAAACTCCGAGGCCCGGATCGCATCCCGCAACTGCCCCAGCGGCAGCGGATTCTCGGAATGTTCCTGACGATCGTCGAACCATTCGAGATACGCCTGGGCCGCCTTCTCCTGCATCCGGGAATCGTGCGGGTCGAGCCGTGCGGCGCGCAGGATGGCCTGCCGTTTTTCGTGCTGGGCCGCCCGCCGATCCTCATCGTCGGCGTAAAAGTCGGGGCTCGCCACGGCGATCGTGACGTACTGCATGTAATCCGGTTCGGCCTGCGCCGCGGGGAGTTTTAATACCATCATCCAGACGGCGGCGGCGACGACTCCGCCCGACGCGGGCCAGGCCAGCCACAACGGAACCCGCCACGTCCAGACGCTCCGCCCCGACTCTTCGCGCAGCGACCGATACAACCGACAGACGCAGGCCAGTTGAATCGCCAGCAACAGAACGCACGACGGCGTGTACCAGAAGTAGTCGCACGCCGCGTGAGCGACGCTGGCCAGCAGACTCGCCAGCACCACGGCGGCGAGGCAATTCACCCGAGTGTCCGCGCTGCGCAGCGCTCCGCAGCACCACCACAGGCTGACCACGATGAACAACCCCGCCAGTCCCAGTCCGACAAATCCGGTTTCCGACATGATCTGCAAGTAGCCGTTTTCGGCATGCGTGAATTCGAGCCCTTCGGTCGGAACCTCCAGGTGCAAGTGGTGGGCATCGACGTGAGTCCCGACTCCCGTCCCGAGGATCGGAAACTCCCGGGCCACGGCGATGTTGGCCTGCCAGATGTGTTCGCGCCCGGACTCACCGCCAATCCGCGCGGTCAGCGACACTTCATTCCCGCTCAGACTGAAGACGGCACCGACTGCCGACACCGCGACGACGAGACCCAGACCCATCGTGGCGGAAACTCGTCCCAGACGCCAAAGCACTCCCACGCTGACGACGACGGCGATGGCGGTCGCCATCAATCCGCCTCGCGACAACGTCGACAGGGCGGTCAACACGGTCCCACCCAGTCCCAGGACGATCGCGATCGTCAGCCAGTGCCTGCGATGGGCGGGTCGGTTCGCGGCGTCAGCCCGCTCCGCCTCATTCGGTTCCAGCCGCCGCAACACACACCAGATCAGCGGGCCAATCCCCAGCGCCAGAAACTGCGCGAGATGATTGCGATTCGTAAAGCACCCCGTCGGCCGAATGTCCGTCGTCATGTAGGGATGCAGGTAGATCCAATAGAACTTGCCGTTGCTGGTGAGGTATTGCAACTGCGCAAAGACCGCCATACCGACGGCAACCAGTCCCACTCGGACCATCGTCCGCTCGACATCGCCCGTCGTCTTGACGCGTTGGAAGAGGACCAGAAACAGCAGGGCGTAGGAAACAAACGTGGCCAGACCCGACGCCGTCTCCCACGGGGCGAGCGACAATTGACTCCACGTCTCCGCCCCGATCGCTGCGGAATGGCTGCCACTGGCCGGGAGCAGAACCCGGCCAATCTGCGGTGAGATGGCCAGCAGCCAGTCTCGCGGCAAGGGCACGATCTGGGTCACACCGACGGCGATCCCCGCGAGCCACAGCCACTCGCTGCCGGTCCACGTGTATTTCGGTTCCTTCGACGAGAGTTGATGCAGCAGCCAGCATCCCGCCGTGAGTGCCGCTCCGACCGCGAGGATCAGTTGTCCCACGGCAGCGCGACCGCCGAAACAAACGGTCACCGCCACAATGGTGGACCACAGGCAGATGTCGGTCGCCGTGACCAGCAACGGCTGCGCTTCCCGCCTGTCACCGGACCCGAAGCCGAACGAGCGGGTGCTGCGACCGGCTGACCGGGATCGTTTCGAGCGATGTGCCATACCAACATCCGCCGCATTGAGAATTGTTCGGATCACTTCGAGCGGTCACGCCACGATCCGGCTGTCAGGCCGCCGGGCGGCTCGCCTCGTCGGCCCGGCTCCGTTGAGCCCGCTCCTCGCCCGCCTGGGCGACTCCCTCACTTCGAAACACCTTGAAGGCCGTCAGAAACAGGATTCTCAAATCGAGTCCAAACGAGCGATGGTGGAGATAGTGCGCATCCAACTCGACCTTCTCGGGAATCGACAATTCGTCCCGGCCGTTGATTTGCGCCCAGCCGGTCAGACCCGGCGGCAGGCGATGAACGCCTCGCGCCGTGCGCGCGGCCACCAGGTCGTCCTGATTGAACAGTGCGGGTCGCGGGCCGACGAAACTCATGCGGCCGGTCAGGATGCTCCACAATTGGGGCAACTCATCCAGGCTCGATCGCCGCAGGAACCGTCCGACCGGCGTGATGAACCGCTCGGAACCCGTCAACAGATGCGTGGCGAGTTGCGGCGTGTTCACCCGCATCGACCGAAACTTGGGCATCCAGAAAATCTGGTTGTCCCGACCGACACGCCGCGACCAATGCAACGCCGGACCACGCGAAGTCAGTCGCACAACGAGCGCGATGAGAGCCAGCGGAACGGCGGCGATCGCAATTCCGAAAACTGCCAGAACAATGTCGAACGTCCGTTTGATCGTCATGCCGCCTTCCTCAGGATCTCGCGAGAAACATTGTTTTCGCCCGACAGGAATGTCCGGGCCATCGACTCCAAACCGGCATCGAGTGAGACGAGCGGCGTCCAACCGGTGAGAAGTTGGATCTTGTCCGTCGCCACGACCAGCGAGTCGGTCAGTCGGCGGACGAAGTCGGCCTTGCCGGTCACGCGACCCAGCAGCCGCATCGCGGAGACGGGGATCGGGAGCAGTCGTGCCCGACAGCCCATCGCCTTCCCCAGCCGCTGGGCCAGTTCGCGGCCGGAGACTGGAGCCGCGTCGGCCACGTGAAAGACTTCGCCGCGCGCCGCGCGATGATCGACGCCGACACGAACCGCATCGGCCAGATTCTCGACGTGAATCATGCTTCGCGCGTTTTGAACGCAGCCGAGCGGCAACGGACATCCGCGCTGAATCAGGCTCATCAACCGCACCAGGTTTCCGCGGACGCCCGATCCGTAAACCAGCGGCGACCGCAGGACAACCGGTTCGAGACCCAAGTTCGATGCAAGCTGGAACGTCAACAATTCCGCCTGCCGCTTCGTCTGGCCGTAGGGATCGAGGGGGCAGCACTCGTCGGTCTCGCGATAGGCGTGCGCGGCTCCTTCGCCGACGGCCTTGATGGAGCTCATAAAGACGAACCGCCGCACGGGCGTGCCGCGACAGGCTTCCAGAAGCCGGCGAGTCCCCTCGACGTTCGTCGCCTGATACGCGGCGAGCACGTCGCCGGGACGCTCGCCCAGGCAGTGAGTCCTCGCGGCCAGATGCACCACGGCGTCGGCCTGCTTCAAGCCGTCGTGCCAGCCCGCGAACGTGGCCAGATCGCCGACGGGAAACCGTTCGATGCTCGGTGACGAAGCCAACATCGAGGCGCAGTCGCGCACGGCGGCCAACACGCGCCAGCCGTCGTCGACGAGGCGCTGGCAGACATGCCGTCCGACAAACCCGTTCGCTCCTGTCACCAGAACCGTCTTCATGCGCCGTAGGACTCCGAAACGAAACCGACTCGAATTCCAAACTCAGTAGTTCCAAATTCGGGGTTGAACGAGGTGTCTTTACTCCGAAGGAGTTGCGTCCCATAGCCCAGGGTTGCCCGCGCAGGCGGGCTACCCTGGGAGGAAGAACGCATGGGCCATCTACCCTGAAAGGGTTGCGTCATTCGAGAAACGCCGATGACGGAACCCCGTTGGGGTACATGGACGGTTGAACCGTTCCCCCGGGTAGCTCGCTTCGCTCGCAACCCGGGGCTATGGGACGCAACTCCTTCGGAGTAAAAACAAATATGAACTCTGCAAAATTGGAACTACTGAAACTTCTTCGCCAAATCACGCTGCACGGGACAGCAAAACCTCTGCCGGACCGCCGTCGTTCAACAGGGACTGATAGATCCCCAACGTTTGATTGACGACCTGGTCATCGCTGAATTCTCGCAACACCATCGCGCGGCCCGCGTCGCCCATCTGGCGTTGCAGGTCCGGATTCACGAGCAGTTTTTCGAGCGACTCGGTCAGCGCATCGACATCTCGGGGAGGAATCAGGAAACCGTTGACGCCGTCACGGCAGATGTCATGGCAACCGCGCATGTCGGTCGTCACGAGCGGCTTCGCGCACGCGGACGCTTCCAGCAGGACTCGCGGAAGTCCTTCGCCATAGAAGGTGGGCAGGCAAACGATGCTCGCGGTCGCCAGCACCTGCGGCATGTCGTCCCGATGGTCCCACCATTCGACGTCGTGTTCTTCCCGCCATTGGAGCAGTTGGGCTCGCGGCACGTGATTGGGATTGGCTTCATCGACGCGGCCCGTCAACACGAAGCGGGCGTCGTGACCGCGTGACCTGAGCCGACGAGCCGCCTCCACAAACTGGCCGACACCCTTGGACCACAGCATGCGTGCCGCGAGCAGGACCACCGGTGGACCGGCCGCCGGAGGCTGCGGTTTAAAGGTCGTGGTACAAACACCCGCGCCGCGGATCAGTAGCACCTGTTCGGGCCGGACGATGCGGGCCTGCACCAGTTCGTCGCCGTCCTCGGCGTTCTGCACGATCACTCGCATCCGCGACACGTTGAGCGTCCGCCGCAGAATGGTTCGCAGCACGCCGCGCATGACGCGCGTCTTCAGTCCATCGGCGGTGAACAGATGCCCGAGTCCGGCAAACGCATTCACGACGGCGGGGACGCGCGCGAGACGTGCCGCCAGAGTCCCCAGAAAGATGTTCTTGACCGCCACGTGATGCACGATGTCCGGCTTGTGCTGTCGATAGAGCCGCACCAGTTCGCGCAGCGTGCCGAGTTCCCGGAACGGATTGCCCGCACCGCGCGACACGGTGATCGGCAGCAGCCGAAATCCCGCCGCCTCAATTTTCTCGCCGCAACTGCTCACGCGCGTGGCCACCAAGACTTCGTAGCCGGCCGCCTGAGCCGCTCGGGCGACGTGCGCGCGATGCGACCAGAAGTACCAGTCTTCGCTGACGAGAAACAAAATCCGGGGTTGGCTCATGTTCGACGAATGCCTCCATGCGGGTCGTGCGGACTGCGAATCCTTCGCAGAGGCGGGCGTCACTTGATCGCGGCGACCAGGAACCCGGTCGGTGCCGTCGTGACCCGGTTTCCCGAGCGGATGCTGCCGGGCAACCGGATCAACAGGTGGTTCACAATGCGCAGCGGAAACAACAGCCGACGCGGGGCAAAGGCCGTCGTGACCAGGTCCGAGATCACATGCAGCCGGTTGCCGAGCGACTGGATTTCCACCTTGCTGTACGAGCCGAACAGTCCGGCCAGACACTCGCGCGTCGGACGCCAGAAGTCATACGGATCGCCGTGCTGATGAAACAGAAACGGCACGGTGATCACGGCCATGCCGCCGGGTTGCAGAACCCGGTCGATCTGCTCGATGAATTTGAACGGGTTGGAAACGTGCTCCATGCATTCGGTGGCGACGACGCAATCGAAGCGACCGTCGTCAAACGGCATCTCCGTCGCGTCGGCCACGACGTCGGTCACGCCGGGAATGTTCTCGATGTCGAGGCAGGTGTAATCCTTCGCGCCGGGAAACAGGTCGCGATACGGATCGTGTCCGGCCCCGACGATCAGGACGGAATGTCGATCCGACAAGTCCAAGCCTCGCAACGCACGCTCGAGCAGCGCGCGGCGGGTCGTGGGAAACAGACGCCGCATCCAATGCCTGGGACTGTGAAACGGGACGGCCTTGGCGGCGCGAGACCGGGGTTCCGCAAGTGACAGATCGGTTGCCATGACAAAACACCTCACCCAAGACTTGTTTGAGACCGTAAATGGAAACTCAGTACTTCCAAGTTTCGCGTTGAATGGACCTGTCTTTACTCCGAAGGAGTTGCGTCTCATAGCCCAGGGTTGCCCGCGCCTGCGGGCTACCCTGGGAGAGAGAATTTAA
>JANODP010000393.1:0-2471 GCA_031412755.1 Schlesneria sp.
TTGCGGGCATTTTCCAGTTCGACGGTCAGCCGGTGCGCCGGGAATTGATCGAACGGATGGTCGAGACGCTCGATCACCGCGGCCCCGACGCTCACGGTATTGAGCTGCGCGGATCGGTCGGGCTCGGACATACGCGGCTGAGCATCATCGATCTGTCGGGCGGTGCCCAACCGATGACGTCGGCCGACGGCAACCTGACCGTCACGTTCAACGGCGAAATCTTCAACTACCTCGAACTGCGGCGCGAGTTGATCGCAATCGGCCGGACCTTCGCCTCGAATTCCGACACCGAAGTCCTGCTGCAAGCCTACGCCGAATGGGGCGCGGACTGTGTAACGCGCTTCAACGGCCAGTGGGCCTTCGCCGTCTGGGATGCCCGTCACCAGCAGCTCTTCATTTCGCGCGACCGTCTCGGCAAACGACCGCTCTTCTATGCCGTGGTCGGCAAGACGCTGCTGTTCGCCTCCGAGATGAAAGCGATCCTGACGCATCCCGGCATCGGCAAGGCCATCGATCCGGTGGGGCTCGATCAACTCTTCACGTTCTGGTCGACGTTGCCGCCGCGCACGATCTTTCAGGGAATTCGCCAGCTCCCGCCGGCTCATTCGTTGACGGTGAATCGTGGTGAGGTGTTGGTCTCGCGGTATTGGGACGTCGACTTCTCGAACCGGTTCGAGGGGCAGTCGGCTGGCGATTTGGAAGAGCAACTTTTGGAACTGCTGACCGACGCGACGCGACTGCGACTGCGAAGCGACGTGCCGGTCGGAGCGTATCTCAGCGGTGGCCTCGATTCGTCCATCACCGCCGCGCTGGCGAAGAACCTCAACCGCGAGCGGCTCTGCGCGTTCTCGGTCGAATTCGAGAACCCCGAGTTCGACGAGAGCGGCTTCCAACAGGAAGTCGTCCGCCGGCTGGGGACCGAGCACCGTACGGTGCGCTGCTCGCACGATGACATCGGCCGCGTCTTCCCGCAGGTGGTCCGGCACACCGAGACGCCGATCCTGCGCACGGCCCCCGCGCCGCTGTTCCTGCTGTCGCGGCTCGTGCGCGAGTCGGGATACAAGGTGGTGCTGACCGGAGAAGGGGCCGACGAAGCCTTCGGCGGCTACGACATCTTCAAGGAGGCCAAGCTGCGCCGCTTCTGGTCGCGGCAACCCGACTCGAACAGCCGGCCGCTGCTGCTGAAGCGACTCTACCCGTACATGAAGAACATCCAATCGCAACCGCCAGCGTACTTGAAGGCATTCTTCCAGGTTCGGCCACAGGATTTGAACAGCCCGTTCTTCTCGCACCTGCCGCGCTGGGAGCTGACCAGCAAACTGAAGGCGTTCCTCACGCCCGACATGCTGTCCGCCACCTACGACTCCGATCCGATGGCCGAGGCCGAGACGCTGCTGCCCGAACCATTCGGACGATGGAACGGCTTCTCGCAGGCTCAGTATCTGGAGACGACCGGCCTGCTGCCGGGATACATCCTGTCGTCGCAGGGCGATCGGATGACGATGGCTCATGGGATCGAAGGCCGGTGCCCGTTTCTCGATCATCGCCTCGTCGAGTTTGCCGCGCGACTTCCCGCGCGGCTGAAGATGAGCGGCCTCGACGAGAAGCACATTCTGAAACAGGCGACGCGGCATCTGGTTCCCGATTCGATTCGCCAGCGATCCAAGCAACCGTACCGGGCTCCCGACGCCCAAAGCTTCTTCGACACGGAATCGGGCATGGCACGGTTCGAGTATGTCGACGAGATGCTTTCGCCCGAGGCGGTGGCCTCGGCCGGCCTGTTCGATCCCGTGGCGGTGACCCGGCTGGTCGAGAAGGCGCGCACGGGAGCGGCCATCGGAGCGAAGGACAACATGGCGCTGGTCGGCATCCTGTCGGCCCAGCTTGTCGTCGAGCAGTTCGTTCATGGCCGACCGGTCGACGTGCCCGAACCGTTGGTGTTGTAGTTTCCAAATGGTTTGCCGGGTTCAACAGCACGTTGTCACGCGACATTCATGGGAAGCATGTGACCAATGCGAATGATGGGACGAATGATCAACGAGTTTCCTGTGTCCCATCAGTCCCCTGATTCCCATGACTTCCATCCCTCACACACTTGGTGACACTTCCTTCAACCCCGACCTCCTGTTTCACAAGGTGCCTGCAACATGCCGATGATTGAAGCCGACGTTCGCAAGTTTGTGACGGACAACTTTTTGTTCGGCCGCAAGGGCGTGCAGCTCGACGCCGACGACTCGTTTCTGGAGCAGGGCCTGATCGACTCGACCGGCGTGCTGGAGCTGGTCTCATTCATCGAGGACCAGTTTCAGGTGAAGGTCGATGACGACGAACTCGTCCCCGACAATCTCGACTCGATCAACCGGCTGATTCAGTTCGTCGAAGCCAAGCTCAAGGAGGCGACGTGACTTTGCGCGAGCCGGGGTCAGGCACTCCAAACTTCAAACTGGGCGGGACAACGCTTGGATTTGCAA
>JANODP010000394.1:0-7803 GCA_031412755.1 Schlesneria sp.
GCGCCTCGGATTGAGCATAAAGGGGCTGCGCCATGAGCAGCGCGGTCACACAACACAGAAAAAGATTTCGGACGGACACAGGTCACTCCTTTTCGCTCGCGTCGGTCGGCAATGTTGTCAACAGCTTGTTGAAAAGTCGTCGCACAGGCGGCCCACCTGTGATGTCATCAGAAACACAAGCGGGCGAGCCGCCTGCCGAACGTTTTCACCATACCGTCAATCCCGCCAATGGGGGCGGGATTCTAGCGGCGGTCGGTGACTTGGGGAAGCCGCGATGGCGGGGTTCGGCCGGGGGGGAGGCGAAGGCTTGGACGCTACCCATCAGCCCCGTCCGTTTCGCGGCGAAGCGAGTCGCATCGAGCGTTCAAACCTCAATCCTGGCTCAAGTCTGCCACAGCCGGTGAACCCGCGTTCCCATCCGGTCGCACCTGACGATCTTGAAACCTGCCGCCGAACTCTCCGGCACTGCCCAATGACTTGGTCCCGGCTCGCCGGTTCCGGCTCGGCGGTTCCGGCTCGCCGTGTCCTCACACCTGCCGCACGACGATCCGATTGCCGGTGATCGCGATGACTTCGATCTGGGTTTCCGGCGTGATGAAGGGGCCTTCGCTGACGACGTCGAACACGCGGTCGTTCAGTCGGGCCTTTCCGGAGGGTCGGAGCATCGTCAAGGCCTGGCCTTGTTGTCCGACCGAGATCGTTTCGCCCGCGCCCGGTGTCGCACTGGTGGCATCGGGGCGCAGGCGGGGTTCGGCTTCGGCGCCGGGCGGGCCGAGGATGATCGACTCGAACAGCGGCACGTTGGGCAGATACCGCGCAGCACCGATCCCCATCATGCCCACCACTCCGATCGACAGCACCACCTGACCGGTGAGCCACGACAGTTCTTCGAGGTTTGTGGTGAGATCGAACGTCCACGTGTGACCGGCCAGCACCAGCGAGGCGAGGATCAGCAGGATGCCCGACACGCCGAAGACTCCGAAACCCGGGATCGCGAAGAATTCGAGGGCCAGGCAGCCGAGACCCAGCACAAACAGCATGACCTCCAGCCAGCCCGCCGTTCCGCCCAGAAAACGCGCCCAGAAAAACAGCGCGAAGCAGAGCACCGACAGAATGCCGAGGATGCCCGTCGTGAAGTGAAGTTCGAGGTACATCAGGGCGACTCCCAGCACGATCATCAGCACGACCATCCTCCCGTCGTTGAGCGTGAAGACCAGATCGTCGACCCACGTCTTTTCGATGACCTTGATCGAAGTCCCGGCCGGCAGGCCGATGCGGGATTTCAAATCATCGAGATCGTGAACGGGAGGCTCGGCCAGTTTCAGTTCGTTGGCGCGCGCGCCGTTCGCCGTGAAGAGGAGTTCGCCGTTGGTCTCGCGCAACTGCGGTCCGAGAATCCATTCGCCGCTGGAGGCATGAACCTCCGCTTCGCTCATGTACCAGACTCGTCCGTTGTCGCGGTGCGTGACCTGATAGACCTTGAGCGAGCGGTCGGCCATCGCCTCGCAGATCGCGACGGGGCGGTGCTTCTTCTCGGCCAGTTCGGCGAGCGAGGCCCGTAGCGGGCTGAGGATCTTTTCGGAAACACGCTCGAATCCCTGGCCCGGCCGCAGTTCAATCGGCCCCGCGTCGCCGATCTTCGCCTCGGGACACATGTAGATTTCGTCGCAACCGAGCGCAATGATCGCCGCGCCGCTGATGGCCTCTTGCGGAACGTAAGCGATCGTCCGGATCTTGTGCTCTTCCAGCCGGGCGATCGTCTGCGACAGATTGATGCTGGCCATCAGGTACCCGCCGGGCGAGTCGATCTCGAACACAATCGCCTGCGCGCCGTCGGCGACAGCCCGCTCGATCTGCCGGACCAGAAAACTTTCCTGCAGCAGGTCGATCACCCCCTCAACCTTGATCAGGCGGGCTTTGCTGACTTCGTTGCCGGTCGTCTGTTCGCGCAGGCTCTCGCGCTGAAGACCGTAGAACTCGGCGACGGCCGCGCGCGTCTCGGATGTCTGCACGACGAGGATATCGAGTGCCCGGGCCGTTCTCCCCTGGAACGTGCCGAGTTGCCCCGCCTCCTTGACGGGCGTCTGTTCCACGTTCTCGATCGTGATGTTGGTCTTGCGCAGCGTTTCCAGTTCCTCCTTCGTGACCACGCGCGTTTCCAACTCGTCCTTGCCGTCCTGGTTCACGCGCAGCCGGACACGCAACAGTTGAACCTGCTGGTCCATCATGCCGCGCACGAGAGCCGAGTTGAGTTTCGGGTTGTGCCGCTTCTGCGCGAGGGCCAGCGCCGCCTGCTGGTCATCCGGATCGAGCGGCTTGCCCCGACCGATGTCACCCAGTTCGGCATCGGGGTGCATCACGATCTGTTTGCACGCCAGCGCGATCAGCACGTTCGGTCCCGTCACCGTCTTCGGCACCCACGCGACCGTCGTCACGTTGGAAACCGGAGCCGACGTGAGGAACTTCGCCAGCCCCTTCACCTGGTGAAACTGACTCGTCCCCGGTTCGAGTTGCAGCACGAGAATCGCCGGCCGCCCATCCTGAACGAACTGGTTCTGCAACTTGATCGCGGCGTTCATGACCCGGTTGAAGACGACGTCGTCGATCGGGCTGCTCACCGTGATGAACTGTCCAATCGGAGTCTTCTGCGCGACGGGAGGATCGTCTCCGGAGGAGATCGAAGCCCAACTCAAGACCAGCGGGAGCAGGGTCGCGACGCCGAGCGAACCCGTCCGGCGACGGGTCGGTGAGAGTACTGAAGCGATCATCGAATTGTTCCGTTCCACTGAGAAATCGACGCTAGGGGCGGTCAGGCACCGTTGCCCGACAACCACGTCCGCCAAGGGTGCCAGGAATTATACCCACTCGCACGACGCGAGACGCTGCCGCCATGAAGAGTCTCAACGGCCAGGGTGTAGTCGCCCATTGGTGGTCGCTGTTTCTTGTCCCCTCTCCCGCCCGTCTTCGGGGGGAGAGGGTTAGGGTGAGGGGGGGTTTCCGCTCCCGGCAGCGGGCCCGCTGGACCCACGACCACCCACTCCCCTATCCCAACGTCTCTCGCCCGCCTCACCCCCCACACCCTAACCCTCCCCCCCGACGACGGGGGCGAGGGGACCGGAAGACGGCCCAACGGCCGAACCCCGTCCCGGTTCATCATGTCTTGCTCCGCGTGCCCCACGCCAGTGTCAGGGACATCGAGTCGGTTGTCAGACGCGGCGACAACTTCGTACTGTCTCGCCTCACCAACTGTCTTCCACCACAGGGACTCCGAATGGATTCTGACGTTTCGGTGCCTTCCTTGTTGCCGCAGGCCCGGGCGGGAGGCTATCGCGAACTGCTGGCCATCGCGATTCCGATGGTGCTCAGTTTCGGCACGCAGTCGGTCATGCACGTCGTCGATCGGGTCTTCATGACGTGGTACTCCAAGGAAGCCGTGGCCGCGGCGCTGCCGGCGGGCATCCTGTTCTGGTCGTGTCTGAGTCTGCCGTACGGCGTCATCTCGTATGCGAACGCCTTCGTGGCCCAGTACGACGGGGCGAAGAGGCCGGATCGCGTGGCGATCAGCGTCTGGCAGGCGGCCTACTTCGCCGTGGGAAGCGGCCTGCTGCTCATGCCCTTCTCCCTCATCGCCGGTCCGCTGTTCGCGGCCGTCGGTCACGAACCCGCGGTGCAGCGGGAAGAAGTCGTGTACTTCGCCTGGCTGTCGCTGGGAGCGGTCTTCGCGCTGCTCCCCGCCGCGCTGTCGTGCTTCTTCAGCGGTCGCGGCCTGACGCGGATGGTCCTGCTGGTGAATTCGTCCAGCGTGCTGGTCAACGCGGTGCTCGTCTCGATCCTCGTGTTCGGCTGGGGTCCGTTTCCGCGGCTCGGAATCATGGGGGCGGCGATCGCCACGAATCTCGCCAACGTCTACGCCACCGTCTGCTACCTCCTGCTGTTGACCCGCACCGACGCCAGACAGACTTATGGCTTCTGGCGGCACTGGCGGTTCGACCGCTTCCTGATGCACGACCTGCTGCGGTTCGGCGGTCCGAGCGGTCTGCAGATGTTTCTCGACGTCGCAGGCTTCACGGCGTTTGTGATGATCGTCGGCCGGATCGGCACCAACACGGAATTGGCGGCCACGAACATCGCGTTCAATCTGAACAATCTCGCCTTCACCCCCGTGGTCGGACTGGGGATCGCCGTCTCGACGCTGGTCGGTCAGCGAATCGGCGAGGGCCGGCCCGAGATCGCGGCGATGTCAGCCCGCAAGGGCTTCGTGCTGGCGGGGGGCATGATGCTGACCTTCGGCGCGATGTACGTCTTCCTGCCGCAGGTCTTACTCGCTCCGTATGCCTATCACGCGGAAGGAGCGAACTTCGAGGACGTGCGCGGCGTGGTGATCGTGCTGCTGCGGTTCGTGGCGATCTATTCGTTCTTCGACGCGATGGCGATCGTGTTCGGTTCGGCCGTCCGGGCCGCGGGCGACACGGTGTTCTCGATGCTGGTGACCTGTGCCTGCGCGTGGGGGTTGCTCGTGCTCCCCACGTATCTGACCTGGAGGTTCTACGGACCGAGCCTGTTCTGGAGCTGGGTCTGGTGCTCGGTCTATGTGACGACGCTGGGTCTTATCTTCCTGACGCGCTTCCTGGGCGGGCGCTGGAAAACGATGAACGTCATCCACCACGAGGCCCCCCTTCCCCCCGAGACACATCCCTGAGGCGTCGGGGGCGAGGGCTCAGGGGCGAGGGGCGAGTCAGGACCCGCCGCCATCTGCAATCGCCCCTCGTCCCTCGTCCCTCATCCCTCGCCCCTCACTTGATTGGCGATAGAAGACGGGTTATGAGCGCCTCGCCGCGAGTGGCGGTGAGGATTAAAAGATGTCCGACGTGTTTATCAGTTATCGTCACGAGAACGACGCCCATTGTGCCCGCGTCCGGAAGCTCGCGGAGCAGCTTGAGGCGGCGGGCCTCTCCGTCATCTTCGACGCCTTCGCGGAGGAGCGCGAGTTTCACTGTGGTGCCCCGCCGCGCGGCTGGGCTCATTGGAGCAATCACAATGCGTCCACCGCTCCGTCGGTGATCGCCATCGCCAGTTCCGGCTGGTTCCGCGTCTTCCATACGTCCGAGCCATTGGAGACCGGAAAAGGTGCCGCCGCCGAAGCGGGAACCGTCCACGATCGGCTCTATGACAAGAGCGGGTTCAACGACTTCCTCTGCCTCGGTTACTTCGACGAACAGCACGACCTCGCCGATCTGCCGGTCGTGCTGCACAAGTGCGGGCGGTTCGATCTCAACGACGATGCGCGGTTGGCGTCGCTCGTGCAGTGGTTGCAGCGCCCTTTGTCTCCGCCGACGGTTGTTCCGTCTATCAATCCGGCAGAGCCGAAGGTGCCGACCAATCCCGTGGCCTTCACCCGACCTGATGGGAGGCGGGTGCCGAGGCAGTTGCCTCCGGCGGCGGTGTCGAAGTTTGTCGGGCGGACCACGCCGCTCAAGCAACTGACCAAGCGGTTGGAGGACGGCCTCAGTACGTCGGTCGTCGGTGACGCCGGGTATGGCAAGACGGCGCTCGCGGCCGAGGCGGTGTTGGCGGTGGTCGGTCGAACGGCGGAGTCGCTGGCGGCCAGTCCGTTTCCCGACGGAGTCGTGTTTCTCGACCTGTACGCCGTCCACGGTCAGGCCGAGTCGGTCTGGCACACGCTCGCCAATACACTGGCCGGGGAGGACTTTCGCGACACCAGTCCGGCTCAGGTCCGAGCACAGGGAGCCTGCCTCGACCGCCGGGTGCTGGTCATCATCGAGGGGGGCGAGGAGGCGGACGGCCGGGACGGACACGCCCTCATCGGCGACCTGCTGAGCGTCTTGTCGCCGGAGAACCGTTACCTGCTGCTGACCCGCGATATCACGCAGGCTCACGCCGGCGCGATGATTCGTTTGGAGGAACCGCTCGCCCCCGCCGAGGCCGCCAAACTGTTCGATGGTCTGACCGGGGAGCGCGTGAAGGGAGCCGTTCGCGACCGCGTCCTCGGGCTGCTGGCAGGGCATCCGCTGGCGTTGACGTGGGCAGGAGGTTTGCTCGCCCGCGACGACGAAGATCCGAAGCGGCTGGCGGACGAGTGGGAGGCCGATCCGGCCCGGCTCCTCAGCGACCCAATGCAAGCCGAGCACACACTGGCCTGGCTCTTCAGCCGGAGCGTGCGCGGCCTGGACGAGACCGCGCGGCGGGCGCTCGCAGCGGCCGGCCTGCTGGCCCGCGCACCGTTCCCAATCGCGGCGATCGAAGCCGCCGTGGCCGACGCTGCCAGCGTTGGCCACGTGCGTGAAGCCCTCAAGCGGCTGATCCAGCGCGGCCTGCTCCGCCGCTCCGGCGCGGACGATCATCGCGAGTTCACACACGTCCTCGGCTATCGCTTCGCCCGGGACGAAGACACCTCCGATGCCGGTCTGCGACAGGGCTTGGCCCAGTGGCTCCACCAGCATCTCGTCGCCTCGCTCCCCGCCAACTCCGGCCCCGCCGCGACGCTGGCCGATTCCCTTCAGCACTCCGCCGCTCTGCTCCGCGCCGACCACGACCAGCAGCTCTGGGAACCACTGACGCAATACCTGCTCTACGGCGCCAGTGACCGCCTCGTCAGTCTCGGTCGACTGGACTGGGTGAACGCCGCGCGCGGTGCTGTCTCCGCTTGGCTCGACCGCTTCCCCGCCGCCAAGGCCGCCGAAACGTTCTGGCAACGCGAGCGATACTCCTGCTTAACCATGCTCGGCGATCTGGCGGCGGTGCAGGGGAATCAGCCCGAGGCCCAGCGGCTCTTCGGCGAGTCACTCCCCATCGCGCAGCGTCTAACCAAGTCCGATCCGGCCAACGCCGCGAGGCAGTACGACCTGTCAGTGTTGCTTTACAGGCTCGGTGAGTTGGCAGGGACGCAGGGAAATCTGCCCACAGCACAAGAACACTTCGGCGAGTATCAACGCATGATTCAGCGTCTGGCCGAGTCCGACGCCGCCAACGCTTTGTGGCAGCGCGACCTGTCGATGTCGTTCAACAAGCTCGGCGATCTGGCGACGACTCAGGGGAATCGGCCCGAGGCCCAGCGACGCTTCGGCGAGGCGCTCCGCATCCGCCAGAGGCTGGCCGAGTCCGATCCGGCCAACGCCGAGTGGCAGCGCGGCCTGTATGTGTCGTTCATCAAGCTCGGCGATCTGGCGACGGCGCAGGGGAATCTGCCCGAGTCCCAGCGGCTCTTCGGCGAGGCGCTCCGCATCGCGCAGCGGCTGGCCGAGTCCGACCTGGTCAACGCCACGTGGCAGCGCGACCTGTGGGTTTCCTACTGGCGAATCGCCGACGTGCTGGAGCAACTCCACTCGCCCGAGGCGATGGACTACTGGCGAAAGGCGCACGACGCGCTAGCCAGTCTGTCGGCGGCAGGCTTGTTTGTCTCGTCCGAGGACCAGCAGTGTCTCGAACACCTTCGGGGCAAGCTCAAGCCGTGAGACGTTGAGGTGCCACACGGTAGCCTTCATCGCTCCGCGTGAAGACAGCCGTGCGCGAGTTCGGGGTCAATGGATGAACCAGCGGTCCGCTCGCATTCGGCTTTCTTCACGCGGAGCGATGAAGGCTACGTGAAAGCCGGAATGGAGGCCGATTCCGCCGAAATCGGCGTTCGGGTGGTGTGGCTGGGGTCGAGTCTTCGAGCCCCCCAGCGGTCGCGAACTCTCCGCTGGGGGCGGTCGAAGACGCCCGACCCCAGCCACACGGTCGCGTTAGTTTACGGGTAGATTTTTTTCGCGGCGTCCGCCCTGGAATCCCCGGGGAGGGGGTTGT
>JANODP010000395.1:0-32406 GCA_031412755.1 Schlesneria sp.
TTTTGGGGGCTTGGTTCCACGCCCTTCGGGGACTCAGGGCGTGCCACTCAAACTGGCCCACTACCTCCCGGGAAGGCGGCTTGGCAACTCGGGAAAACGGTCGTTATAGTGCCGCCTTCTTCTGGATCATTGAACTCTTCCGTCAGTTCTCTCATTTCCACCTGAACAAGGCGCAGCATGAGTGACAGCATTCACGACGAGTCCGAGGGTGTTGGTTCGTCCTTCCAGTTGAAGGCCCTGGCCGATCCCAATGTGCTCAAGATTTACCAGACGGGTGAATTGACCGTCGTCGGCTTCGGGGGCAAGGACGTTCCCGACGAAGTCTGCATTGCGGCCTATCGCCAGCAACTGTTCGACCTGATCGCCCAGCACGGGACCAAGGTGCTGGCGTTCGATCTGAGCGGAGTGCTGCTCGTGCCGAGCGGGATGCTGGGTGTTCTCTCTTCGCTCCGTCAGCGGGTCGAGCGGGTGGAGATCTACAATCCTTCGCCCGACGTGCGGGAAGTGTTGCGCATGACGAGACTCGAACGGTTGTTCGACATCAAAGAAGTTCAACTCTGACGATTGTTCGAGCCAACGAAATTCGATGTTCGCTCGTACCTCAGTCTCCCCTCCTGACCACCTTGCGAGGGCTGGATGCCGCGACTATCGTAGCCGCCCGTTCGAGTTCGACGCGGTGACCAGCGGGGCAAAATCCGTTGGCCTGCCGCAACGGGCTGGCTGGTTTCGGGTTGGATGTGACGGCTGCTCCGTGCCAACGGCGGGTTTCGAGCGGGCATTTGTGTTGCGGGCCACCGATGGACCGCCTGCGGTCCGATTGGCGTCTTCCCTTGTTGTTGAACGAGCCTGTGCGCGATGTCCTTTACCAGCCTGCAAAACTTTCAGAGTTTTCTGATTGGCCAAAAGCTGGTCGAACCGCAGCAAATGCAGGATTGCGTGGCTCGGATGCAGAGCCGGGGGCAGAGCATCGACGCCCTGATCGGCGAATTGGAACAGCGTCACTACCTCACCCCGTACCAGGCCTCCAAGCTGAAGAAGCGGGAGACGGACGGACTGCGACTCGGACCGTACAAGCTCCTGTACCGCAACGCTTCCGGCAGCTTCGCCCGCGTGTTTCGCGGCTGCACGGTCGAGGATGGCAGGATGGTCGGGATCAAGGTGCTGCGGCAGCGCTGGGCGGAAGACCCGCGCACCGTGAACCTGTTTCGGCGCGAGGGGGAACTCGGCAAACGACTCAAACATAAGAACATCGTCCCGATCTACGAAGTGGGGAGTGACGGCAATCAACATTACCTGTCGATGGAGTTCGTCGAGGGGGGCAACTTTCGCGAGTTGCTGAAGAGCCGCCACAAGTTCTCCGTGGCCGAGGCCTCCAAGTACGTGCTCGACATGGCCGAGGGACTCGAATACGCGCTGAAGCTCGGGCTCACGCATCGCGACCTCAAGCTGACCAACGTGCTGCTCAGCTCGCAGGGAGTCGCCAAACTGGTCGATTTTGGCCTGGCCGGGCAGGATGCCAGCCTCTCGACGATGGAGGAAGAGGTTGATCGCGCCGTCGAGTACGCCACGTTGGAACGAAGCACCAACGCGCCGAACAACGACCCGCGCAGCGATCTCTACTTCCTGGGAGCGATCTTCTACGAGTTGCTGACCGGCGTGGCACCGTATGCCCCGTCCAAAAGCCGCGAGGATCGCAAGCAGCCCAGCCGCTATCGCAACATCCGCCCGATCCGCCAGGTCGATCCCAGCGTCCCGCCCGCCGTGATGGCGATCGTCGAGCAGTTGATGCAGATCAATCCGAACGAGCGGTATCAGTCTCCCACCGAAGTGATTCGCGACTTGCAGACGATTGTCGGCGCGCGCGGGGAAGCGGACGCCGCCCGGACCGAATCGCCCGACGCCGCGGCACAGGACCTGGATGAGGCGTTGCCGGCCGCGAACGGCGCGAAGTCGGCGCTGCCGACCATGCTCTGCGTCGAAAACCGTCCCAAACAGCAGGACTCGCTGCGGGAATACTTCTCCAAACACGGCTATCGAGTCATCCTGCTGCGCGACGTGCTGCGAGCGATCCCCCGCATCGAAACCGATCCCCCGGTGGGACTGATCCTGATGGCCGACTCGCTGGGTGAGGGAGACGAGGCCTCCAAAGCCTACGAAAAAGTCGCGGCCTGTTGCCGCAAGGCGGGGACGCCGGTGGTCCTGGTTCTGTCGAAGAAGCACCGGGAAATGAAGGATCGGTTCGCGAACACCTCGTCAACCCGCGTGCTGACGGACAAGCACGTCACGCTGCGTACGATTCGGAACTCGCTCGAAGAACTTCGTGCGAATGCGAAGTGACCCCCTGAAAGACTGTTTTCAAATGGACCCAGTGCGGTGGGAGCCGGTGCGTGTCACTTTCTGCCGGTTGAGTCTCGCCCTGCTCGTCTGAGTTTTGACGATGAGACGTTGCAACCTGATTTTTGTCGTGCAAGTTTCGCTTTTGGTTGGTCAGTCTCGCTTATGACAAGTTGAGTCTTGTTAATTGATGTCTGAGTTTTGATTTTCGTGCTGTCGGTTTCACTTTTAGCCAATAAGTCTGAGACTCAGAGACAAAAAAACAAAACTCAGACACGACAAAACGAAACTGATCGCCAAGAAAACAAAACTGATCGACGAAAAACGAAACTGATCAGTGTGGAAACGAAACCGATCGACAGATAAACAAAACTGATCGACGAAAAAACGAAACTGATCGACGTGGAAACGAAACTGGGACGCAAAAAACGAGACGCAACGCCAACAAAGCGAAACTGGATGGCGAATCAGAGAGACTCTGGTCTCCGGGAATGAAACTTATGGCGAAGGAAATGAAACTTAGAGTGACAACTGCGAGGTCCTGCCGATGTCTTCCCGATCGTTGCCGCCGCTCGTGCTGACTCGCCTGCAGGTGCGCGAGGTCGATCGGCGTGCCATCGAAGACTATGGGCTGCCGGGATTGGTCCTGATGGAGAACGCCGGTCGCAACGCCGCGCATCTGCTTCGAGAACTCGGCGTTTGCGGACCGGTCGTCATCTGCTGTGGCAAGGGGAACAACGCGGGTGACGGCTTCGTCATCGCGCGGCATCTGGAGAACTGCGGCATCGACGTGCGCGTGCTGCTCGCGACGCCGGCGAGTTCCCTGACCCCGGACGCCGCCACCAACCTCGCGGTCCTGCGACGAGCCGCCACCCCGATCGTGGCAGCCCCGACCGACATCGAGGCGGCGTGGCGCGGTGAACTGGCGCAAGCCGACTGGATCGTCGATGCCCTGCTCGGAACGGGAGTTCAGGGGACCGTGCGAGAACCGTTCGCGAGTGCGATCGCCGCGATCAATGCCGCGAACCGGAAGGTTCTCGCGGTGGATCTGCCCTCGGGTCTGGACTGCGACACGGGCCAGACGCTCGGCGTTTGCGTGCGCGCTCATCACACGGCCACGTTTGTGGCGCGGAAGCCGGGATTCGACCGGAACGGCGCGTCGAAGTTCACCGGCGAGGTTCACGTGCTCGACATCGGTGTGCCTCGCGCGCTGCTGCGGGAACTCAGCGAATCTTCAGCGGCGCCTTCTGGCCCTTCGGAATGAGCGACGTGTACTTGCGATCCTTCGTTCGTCGCTGCCAGTCAGTTTTCGCCGCGGCCAAGTGCTCGGGTTGCTCGAACAGATCGAGCGCGCTCGTGGACATGACTTGAGCCGCGTAGATCACCCCTTTCTCGCCGATGCTCGACCCAATCGCCGCGACGTTCTGCCAACTGTGCCCGGGACTGCCCGCCGCGAAACAGGTCGCCCGGAATCCGCAGGTCGGCACGAACCAACTGATGTCGCCCACATCGGTCGAACCCTTGCCTCCCTCGGACACGCCCGCCAGCGGATGGATGGTGTCGTCGAGTGCCAGGGTGAACGTCCTGCCAAACTGCTGCACCAACGGTTCCTGCAGTCGCCGCGCGAACGCCTGTTCGTCGGCCGTGAATTGGGGAGGCGGCAGCCGCTTCAGGTTGCGATGGAGCAGTTCGGCGAGCGGCGTGTTCTGAAGCAACTCGTGACAGTCGGTGTCGATGGCGACGCTGAGTTTGGTGCGCGTCATCAGTGCGGCACCGCGCGCGATGTCGTTCAGCCACGCGAACGCCGCCTCCACATCCTTGTGATCGTCCGACCGCACGTAGTACCAGACGGTCGCGTTGGCCGGGACCACGTTCGGCGCGCCGCCTCCGTCGGTGACCACGTAATGCACGCGCGCGTCCTCCTTCAGATGCTCGCGCATGTAGTTGGCTCCGACGTTCATCAGTTCGACCGCGTCCAGGGCACTCCGACCCTGTTCGGGACTTCCCGAGGCATGAGCCGCCACACCCTGAAACGTGAACTTTGCCGAGACCAGGGCCTTCGAACCGCCGTCCCAGACATTGTTCCTGGCCGCGGGATGCCAGTGCAAACAGGCATCCAGTCCATCAAAGGCCCCGTCGAGCAGCAGGTAGACCTTGCCGATCGTGGTCTCCTCCGCCGGAGTGCCATAGAACCGCAGTGTGCCGGGAATCTTGTGCTGCTCCATCGCGGCCTTCACGGCGAGAGCCGCTCCGAGCGACCCGGTCCCCAAACCGCAGTGCCCGCAGCCGTGTCCCGGCTTCCCCTCTTCGACCGGCTCCCGCGTGGAGGAGATTTTCTGCGAGAGGTCCGGCAGCGCATCGAACTCCGCGAGAATGCCGATGACCGGCTGGCCGCTGCCGAAGCTGGCCACGAAGGCGGTCGGCATGTTGGCCAGTCCCACACGCACGTCGAATCCGCCCGCCCGCAATTTTTCGACGAGCAGCGCCGAGGACCGCTTCTCATCCAGGCCCACTTCGGCGAACTCCCAGATCCGCCGATTGACCTCCTTGAGTTGCGACTCGCGCGCGGCGACATCGGCCAATGCGGTGTGATGGCTCGGGCGCAACGGTGCGTCGTCGCCGAACCCGGGACTCGCCAACACCACGCTGACACACAGTGACAGACCAGACAACCAGACACTTCGTGACACGATGACCCCGCGTAAGAGAGATTGAGAAACGATGGCGGACGGTTTTGAAACCGGTGCGCCGAGTGAGCCCGATCCGTTCGGCATCCCGAAGAAGCGCGGCCACTGCGGATGCGACGGACGTGCGGTCGCATTCTGGCACTCGCTTCGCTCTGGCACAACACGGCGCCGACTGCGGTGTCCCTCGAACGCGGTTCGAGTCGCCGATATACTCCGGCCCCCCATCGGCTTCGGGCGATCAGCGCCGCAGGCGGAGTGCCGCGGGTTGACATCTTTGACGTTTGCAAAAGAGGGCAGGATTGCATGGCTGCGCAACAATTGAGTTTTCACGAAAAGCTGTACGCCCTGGCTCGCAATTACTGGTGGTGCTGGCAGCCCGAGGTGGTGTCGATCTATCGCGATTTGGATCCCATCCTTTGGCGGCAACTCGACCACAATCCGATCTTGATCCTGGACGAGTTCACCACCGATCAGCTCGAACAACGCGGGCGCGAAGTCGTGCTCCACTCGCGCGTCAATTACGCCTACCGCCGCTGGCAGGAGTACATGGCCTCGAAGCACACGTGGGGCGACACTCACGCCGGACTGCTGGGGCACAACCCCGTGGCCTACTTCTCGGCGGAGTTCGGCATTCATGAATCGCTGCCCAACTACTCGGGTGGTCTGGGTGTCCTGGCGGGAGATCATTTGAAGAGCGCCTCGGACCTGGGGGTTCCGCTCGTGGCGGTCGGGCTCTTCTATCAAGAGGGCTACTTCGTCCAGCAGATCGACGCGGCGGGCTGGCAGCACGAGATCTATCCCTTCGTGCAGGACACGCGTCTGGCCATCAAGCTGGCCAAGACGGCTGCCGGCGCGACCGTGATGGTGAAGGTCGAGACGCGCAACGGCCCGATTCACGCGCAGGTGTGGCAGGCCGACGTCGGTCGCATCACGCTGTACCTGCTCGATTGCAACGTCGAGCAGAACACCCCCGAAGACCGCAAGCTGACGGCACGCCTGTACGGGGGAGACCAGCGCATCCGCATTCGGCAGGAGTTGGTGCTGGGCATCGGCGGCGCCCGGGCCCTGACGGCGCTGGGCTATCAGCCGAACGTGATCCACATGAACGAGGGCCATTCGGCCTTCGCACCGCTGGAGTTCATCCGGATGCGCATGGTCGAGGATGGCCTGGCGTTCGACGCCGCGATGCTGAAGGTGATCTGGCACTGTTGCTTCACCACGCACACGCCCGTTCCGGCGGGACACGACCGGTTCGACTGGGGATTGTTCGACGAGCACCTCGGTCCGATCGCCGACCAGTTGGGCATCGGTGCCGGTGGGTTGGTGGGTCTCGGGCGCGTCGATCCGAACAATGCCGGCGAGTCGTTCTGCATGACGGTGCTGGCCTTCAAATGCAGCCGCCGCGCCAACGCCGTCTCCAACCTGCACGGCGTCGTCAGCCGGCGGATGTGGACCAGCCTGTGGCCGTGGCGCAGCGAAGAAGAAGTCCCCATCGGGCACATCACCAACGGAGTGCATGTGTCGAGTTGGCTCGCGCCGCAGATGAAGTCGCTTTACGACCGCGTTCTGCCACTGGAGTGGAACGTGCAGTCGGGCGAACCCGCCGTGTGGGCCGGGTTTGAAAACGTGACGCCGGGCGAGTTGTGGGAGACGCATCAGACGCTCAAGAACCGGATGATTCTCTTCACCCGAAATCGCTTGCTGCGCCGTGCCGAACGGCTCGGGTTGACGGAGTCCGAGAAGGCCGACATTCACACGTGCCTCGATCCGGAAGCCCTCACGATCGGGTTTGCCCGCCGGTTCGCCCCCTACAAGCGGGCGGATCTGGTGCTGCGTGACATCGAACTGCTGGGCCGGATCGTGGCCGACTCGAAGCGGCCGGTGCAGTTCCTGTTCGCCGGGAAATCGCACCCCGCCGACGACAATGGCAAGGCGATCCTGCAACGCATCTTCCGTCTGACCCAGGAACCGGGCTTCAAGGGACGGGTGGTGTTGGTGGAGGACTACGACATCAACGTCGCGCGGCATCTGGTGCAGGGGGTCGACGTGTGGCTCAACAATCCGCGTCGGCCACTCGAAGCGTCCGGAACCAGCGGCCAGAAAGTGGTGCTCAATGGCGGACTCAACTGCTCGATCCTCGATGGCTGGTGGGCCGAGGCGTTCGATGGCGAAAACGGCTTTGCGATCGGCAACGGTCGCTCGCACGTCGATCAGGACATTCAGGATGATCGCGACGCGAAGTCACTGATGCGCGTGCTGCACGAAGAAGTGATCCCGCTGTTCTTCGATCGCGATGAGGACGACGGACTGCCGCAGGCCTGGATCGCGCGTATGAA
Organism: Schlesneria sp.; assembly: GCA_031412755.1. Classification (GTDB taxonomy): domain Bacteria; phylum Planctomycetota; class Planctomycetia; order Planctomycetales; family Planctomycetaceae; genus Schlesneria. Next base: position 7,358 of record JANODP010000395.1, read on the forward strand.
GCGTTCGGTCAGGACGCTCGGTTGGCGGTTCAATGCCGACCGGATGGTGATGGACTACGTCGAGAAGGCGTACATCCCCGCGGCCGGCGGCCTGTCGTGTGACATGGGACGGCTGCCGTAACTGCCTGCCCAAGAACAATTCCGCGATTTCGATCCGATGAAATTCCAAATCTCAAGGACCAAGCACCAAACGAATTTCAAACTCCAAATCGCAAGGCTTCAAACGGAAGCCCGATCCCGGGCCAGTGTTCTTCGTTTCGGCGGTTGTTTGCGTCATTGGCCGTTGAGATTTGACATTCGTTTGGTGTTTGGTCCTTGAGATTTGGTTTTCGACGACCGGTCATGCGCCCCGGATCGTGCGGAGGGTGGTGAATGGACTCCGCAATGAAAAGCACCCCGGTTGCCGCGAAGCAACCGGGGTGCTGATGTTTCTCACAGCTCGGGACGGGTCTGACGGATTACTGGGAAGCCGGACCGGCACAACGGATCAGATGGTCGTGGTCGATGTAGACCACCTGGGAAGACTCGTCGGCATGACGGAACGGGACCGGCCAGTCCGAGCGAATGACCTTGTCGTAGTAGACCGTGCACTTGTAGTGGCAGTGATGCAGGCGGGCCGGACCGACCAGCGGGATGAAGCGGCAGTCGTCCATGCGGTCGACAATCGGCTCCACCACCATCTTGACGTTGGCGAGTTGTGTCTCAGCGATGAAGGGCCAGCCACCCGAAGTCTCGTTCGGCAGGGCGCGCATCACCTCGTCGGGGCTCGGGGGATCCTGGCAGAACAACGGGGCGTGCTCGCCTTCCACCGGATCGAGGACCGGGACCTTGTCGTAACGCTCCTCACGGGTGTAGGCGTCTTCAATCAATTCGCTGTAGTAGGGACTGACCGGAATCAGCGGCGTCGTTCTGTAGAAGGCCGCCCCGATCCAAGCCACATGCCAGAAGTCTCCCACCAGTGTGCAGCCACTGTTGGTCAGCGTCATTACGCCGAGAGCCCCCAGCAGGCACAGACGCGTCATCAGGGATCGTGGCTTCATCATCATTCCTCTCCAGGAATTCGCTCGTGTCGATGGCCTGCCGAAGCAGGCCGGATGAGATCTCGTGTTCCGGAGCCTGCCGTAACAGGCCGCAAACCATTTCGTCGGCCACCGAATTCGTGTGGAACGGAAGTGAACAGCCCGCGCCGTACTCCAATGCCTGACGATTCCATCGACCGTACTGTCAGTATCGAATGTTCCGCTGGAGAACTTGTGAGATTTTTCCGATTTTGCCGATTGAACGGATCGCACGGCGGACATCGGAGGACAGACGACGGAAAGATGAGGGATGAGTGATGAGGGCGAAATGCCAATTCATCTTTGATCCCTCATCCTGCATCCCTCTCCGTGAACGAAAGCAGCGTCTGCGAGAGGTCTCGCAGACGCTGGGCCATTCTTCTCGTCAGATCCTGGCAAACAGCACTCGACACGCCGGTGGTACTGTTTGCCGGCAGCGCGGCGGATCGGATTCGGTGAAGCGGCTTCCGTCGAGCGGTTCTCGAACGAATCGCCGCCCGTGATCACCAGTTGTTCGGATTGAAGAACCACCACCACTTGTCGGTGCGGGAACGGAACATCAGGTTCCACTGGCCATCGTCCCATCGCAGCGTGGCATCCCGCCAACCGAGCGGTACCTGCGGGTAGGGGTAGAACGGTCCGATGTACGGGAACGCACTGGCGCTGTACTGGGTCGGATAGTTCACGGCCGCCGAGTTCGGATACTGGGCATAGCTCGGCCATGCATAGTCCGGCAGGCTCGGGTTGTTGTAGACCGCCTGAGAGGCCCCCGCTCCCGGATGACCGTACGAGGGTGGTGCACCCGGACCCATCGGCATCGCACCAGCCATCTGCGGCGGCATCGGCTGACCCGGCATGGGACCGGCACCCGGTTGACGGTAGCCGGCCGCGGCAATGTTGCCCTGGGGACCGGGACCATACTGAGGTGGCGGGCCGAACTGGCCTTGAGCGTTCGGGACCTGACCATACGGACCGGCCGGTCCCATTTGGCCCCCTGGTCCCATTTGGCCCCCTTGACGGGCGACCGGACGAACCGGCTCTTCGGTGCAGGCCAGACGATTGGCGACGTTGCGAACGCCGGGGATGGACGAGACCACTCGTGAGGCATTGGCCCGCTCGGCCTGTGTCCCCACGCTCCCTTCGAGCAGCGCCACACCGTTCTGGTAACTGATCTGAATGTCATAGCCATCGAGATGAGCCGACGTCAGCGCGGTTCCAATTTGATTGGCGACTTCCTGATTGCTCGGAGCCTTCGCGGCGGCCACTTCTTCATTGTTGACCTGCTGCACCCGGCTGCGTTGTTCGCCCGCTTCGTGATTCGCCGACACGACGCCACCCCGGGAGGCGGTTTGTTCCGACCCCTTCGCGGTGCGACGATTCTTTTCGGCGACGCTCAACCGGTTGTCGACGCGCGACACACCGTCGACCTTGCTGACGAGGGCCGAAGCCTTGTCCTTGATCTTCTGATCGGCGACCGATCCCGACAGAGTGGCTACTCCATCCCGGTATTCGATGTTGACATCACCTTGAACCTTGCCGCGCATCGCCGCGGCAATGTCCTCGGCCACCTTTTGGTTTTCCGACTTGGTGGTCTTCTTTCCGCTGGCCGCCGGCTTGTCGTCCACCTTGGACTTCGGCCCGGCGGCGAGTGTCAGACCGGGAGTTGCTGCCAGCAATCCCAGCGTCAACACCCACTTCCCGTACTTACGCATGGAATGTTCTCCTTCAATTCCTCGCTGACCGTCACCGAATCCGCTGGGACGGGGACACCCGACCACGCTGAGAACCGAGAATGGCTTCGGTTCGCCGCGTGTTACCGTCGGAACACGGCCCGTGCGACAAATTGCCGCCCGGCCCGCTCGCCTCCGTTCGTCTGGTGGAGCAAGCACTCCACCTGCGAGGCGCGCCATGTCCCCGCTCCTTGTATTCATCGGCCAAGGAAGTCCGGATACACAAACTATTCTGGTTGTTTCGGGAAAATGCGTTCTGACGGTTTCAGCGGTTGGTACGGTCGAAGTGGGTTTCCATGCCGTGCTCGGCAGAAGCTGCCGGTTCAACAGCCGGAGAGTGGAAGAAGTTCTTCAGCCCGGAGGGCGGCAGAGGGTAGCCCACGGCGCGAGCCGTGGGGTGAGAGAGTGAGAAGGGCTGGACGCACCCACGCTCACCCACCTATCCGCGCGGGTGGCACTTCTCGTGGATCGACTTCAGGCGGCTGTGTTCGACCTGCGTGTAGATCTGAGTGGTCCGAATGCTGGCGTGACCGAGCAACTCTTGCAGTGCGCGAATTTCCGCGCCTCCCGCCAGCATGTGAGTCGCGAAGCTGTGTCGCAGCGTGTGCGGGCTGATCGTGCGACTGGCTCCGATGCGCCCGGCGTAGCGCTTTACCAGCTTCCAAACGGTGATTCGCGAGAGCGACCGTCCGCCGCGCGAGACCAGCAGCGGCGAGCCCTGTTCGGACTCGCGCGCCAACTTCGGGCGTTCGTGCTGCAAGTATGCTTCGACCGCCGCGCGCGCCACCGGGTTGAGCGAGACCAGTCGCTCCTTGTTCCCCTTCCCCACGCAGCGGCAATAGCCTTCGTCGAGTTGGATGTCGCGCAGCGCCATCGTGCAGACTTCCGACGCGCGGCAGCCGGTGGCATACAACAGACACAGCAGCGCGCGATCGCGCAGCGGGTAGCGGTCCTCGCGCGCGGGAGCCGCCAGCAAACGGTCGACCATGTCGGGACTGAGCACTTTCGGCAGGTGCTGCCAAAGTTTGGGCGAGTTCACCAGTTCCACAATGCTCTCGGGCAGAATCCCCTCCAGCACCAGATACCGGAAGAACATCTTGATCGAGACCAGATGCCGCGCAACCGACGTGGCGGCGTACTTCCGTTCGTTGAGGTCGCCCAGATAGTTCGAGAAGAGCGACAGCTCGACCTGTTGCAGACGGGCCGGGCCGTGCGTGCGATACCACTCGTTGAACCGCGCGAGGTCACGGCCGTAGGCGACGACCGTGTTGTCACTCAGCCCGCATTCGGCGCGCAGATAGTTGAGGAAGTTGGGCAGATGCAGCGCCGGATCGGCGGGCCGAACCACATCGACGGTCATCGCACCGGTGGGACGTTTGCGAGGCGGCATGGTTCGAGACACCCGGGGGACGTGCAGGCCAACCGCATCCCATCGGCCGCATCCGCCGTCCGGCTTGAGACAAACTCGCACGTCGCGCCGGACAGTCTCATTCGGAGCGGGGAAATGTCCGCCCACCAACCCGCAGCGTGTGACTTTTTCGCCCCCGGGATTGTCCCGGGGGTTTAGCGGCTTCTGCACTACTCGAACTCTCGGGAAACCGAGTAGCGCAAAAGCCGTTGAACCACCGACGCAAGGTCGGTGGCGAAAAAGTCACCGGCGCTGCGCTCTCCATCAGGAGGCCATTAACAATCCGAGCAAACCCCGGCGACATTCCGCGGCCTTACGGCGCGGTCCCGCGCAGATGCCGTTCGAGAAAGGAATAGGCCCGCTGGCGGCTCTCCTGCGGGAACGAATGCGGGGCGTCGGGATAGACGGCATCGAGGGCGGGGCCGGCCCGGTGCAGGTCGTAGATCGGCTTCGCCGCCTGCATCACGTCACGCACGCCCGAGACGTCGAAGTCGTCGTCGCGCGTGGCGGCACTCGCAAAAAACGGACGAGGAGCAAGCGCGCCGATCAGTTCGTGGAAGTCGAACGGAACCCGGTCCGGATCGTTTCCGAAGGCACTCGCGATGAGCGGCATGTAGCGCGGGCCGGTCCAACTCGGGATGTCGTCCTTGCGCAGATTCGTAAAACCGCAACTCGACACGATCACCTTGAGTCGCGGCTCGAAGACCGCCGTGAAGATCGCGTTGTGGCCGCCGAGCGAATGGCCGATGCAGCCGATCCGCCCGGGATCGACCTCGGGCAGCGATTGCAGAACATCGACGGCCCGCATGTTGTCCCAGACCGCCTTCATCGAGCCGCTCGCATAGCCGCGCTCGGGCTGGAAGTCGAACGGGTATTCGCCGAACGACGGGTAATCGGGCGCGAGCGTGATGAAGCCGCGTTCGGCCAACTCCAGCGCATACTTCAACGTCGCATCCCCGCGCACTCCGGCCGGCTCGTCCTTGCCGACGGCGGTTGTCTGTTGCAGGCACAGCACGGCAGAACGCTTCGCCAAACCGTGGGCCGGTTTCGCCGAAACCGGCTTCTCTTCCCCTCCCCCTTCCACCGGCAGGAACAGGTACGCCGGAACGCCCTGATTCGCGTCGGAGCGATACACGATCTTCCGCCTCACCAGCGGACGCGACACCTGCGGCGGATCGAGGCGCACTTCTTCACGCACCTCCAAGCCGAGCGGCACGCGGCGCAGCGGACTCGGCAGGGAGCCCATCACCCGTTGCAGGTTCTCGACGATGTGTTGCCGCCGCGTTTGCCAGTCGTCGGCCGCGCGGACGTCGTGCCGCCCGCCGTCTCGATCGAGCCAGTAGAGCAGGTCGTGGTGATCGCGATACGAAACCGGAGGCGGTGCCGGCTCAAAGCGGCCCACGGGGTAACCCGCGGCGTAGTCGATGACGAACTGGCCGTGGGTCGTGCGGAAGCGAAGAGCCTCGCGCCGGTCGAAGTCGGAGGGACCGGAGCGCCGCCGCGCGTCGGGCCCGTCCACAGCCAGATATTTCCCCGCGACGGTCAGCACGATCTGGGTCCGGTTTCCCAGCGAGTGACCCGCACTGGTGAAGACCTTGCCGTCGAGAACCTCCTTCGTCACCCATTTCGGTTCGACGTCGAGCGTCGCCTCGCGCATCAACTCGACCATTTGAACGGCATCGGCGTACGGACACGTCGCATCCTCGACGCCGTGAACGACGATGATCTTGCTCGTCGCGCCGAGCCGCTTCATCTCCACAAGGTGTCCCGGATGGCCGACGAACCGAATCTCCTGTTCGTCGAGCACCAAAAAATTCCTGCTCGACGGGTCGCGGCTCCAGCGGGCATCCAGATCGCTGCCCCCCGGCAGATGGAAGGCGATGTCGTCCGACAGCTTTTTCATGCCGCACATGTCGATCACGCACGCAAACGTGCGCGGCGCGAGCTTGTTCGCCATCAGCGTGACGTTGCCGCCCCCCGAGCCTCCCGTGCAGAACAGTCGTCCGTCGTCGTATGGCTTGCCGCTCGACTTCAAGCCCTCGCGCACGAACCACAGTGCCCGCAGGGCATCCAGCGACTGGAGGTAGCCAAAGTCATACGGCTCGGGCCCATCGATCGAATCCGCCTTGCCACTTTGCAGATAGTTCACGCAGATCGCGACGACGTTCAGCGACCGGGCCAACTCGCGCGGCTCGGCCGTCCCGACGCAGTCGGTCCCGCCCCAGTTGTGCAGCGTCAGCATCACGCCCGTCTGCGGAGTCACCTTCTCCAACGAACTGTTCGGGTAGTGAACCAGCACGCGCACGTTGCGCGGTCCCGGCCGTTGCGGCCACTCCTGCGCGGGAATCTCGACCGCCGAGTCCTTCTCAGGCAGCTTCGGCCAGTCCTGCGCGGCGAGCAGGGCGGCATTCAGTCCGAGGACGCACAACGCGATGGAGAACCGGAATGCCTGGTGCATGTCAGTCTACTTTGGTTCGAGAACCTTCAATGCCCGCTGGCTCACGCGGCCGAGGTATTCACCGTTCTTGGTCGCCCTGCGGATGTCCTCGATCACGGGTCGGGCCTTCTCGCCGAGATCGGCCAGCGCGGTGATGGCTTGAAGTTGGACGGCGGCCTGCGGGTGTGAAAGTGCTTCGACCAGCAGCTTGAGGTGCGGCGCCGGGTCTTCCACCTCGCACAGCCAGCGCGCGGCGACGATCTTCAGCGGGACAGAGGACTCGCGGTAGATCACGTCGCGCAGGACCGAGGCATTGCGCGTGTCGGGCTTCTTCAACTCGCGGCCCCATTCGCCCATGAGCCACATGGCGTGTGCCGGATGCTGGAACATTTCGCGGCGCGCTGGTTCTGAGGGCGCGTGCCGGCCGACGGGGCTGACAGCCTGCGGTGCGGGGATTTTGATCATCGGGCCAATTCGCAAGGCATTCGACGACGATGCGATCACGCGCGTGCGCCAATGCGGACGCGACTCATCCTTGGCGGGAGCGATCGTGGGCTGACCGTTCCTGAATTTGACAACCTCACTGTCGCGGAAACCGATGCGGCAGGCTTTGGCCTCCAGTTCATCGCCGTCTTGCAGCGGAACAAGCCCGTTCGGGGGTGCGACCTTCCAGCGAGCCGCCCCCTCATCGGACTTCGCGGCCGCCGGTCGAATGCGGTAGGCGATGGAGGCTCCGTTGGTCAGGCAGTTCAATCGGCACGAGGTCAGTCCTGGCTCAATCTCTGCGGAAGCGGGAGCGATGCCGGGCGCGGCGGCCCGATCATACTTGGCATCGGGTCGCTGGAGTTCGTCGAAGAGCGGTTCGGGAATCAGGCCGACATCGCCAATCTCGCGCATCCAGCCCTCCAGCCGAACGCGCAGTCGTTCGAGCGTAATCACGTAACGCGGGTCGGCGGCGAGGTTGTTGATTTCGTAGGGATCCAGCTCGGTGTCGTACAGCTCTTCGACCGGTTTCGTCTTGCGGAACCAGTCGGCCTGCGAGCCGGTGAGCTGGCCTGCCGCGTGCAGTCGCCGCCACTCCTGCATCGTCGGCATCTCGTTCATGTAGGCGATGTCCTGCGAGTAGGGTTGCCACGGCATGAAGTTGCGGACGTAGCGGAAGCGCTTGTCGCGCACGGTGCGGATCAGGTCGTAGGTCTCGTCCATCCGGTCTCGGTGTCCGTAGACGAACTCACGCGGTTTCTCGGCGCGATGGGGACCAAAGAATGCCTGGCCCTGAAAGTGTTCCTTTCTCGGCAGACCCGCCAGCGACAGGACCGTCGGTGCGAAATCAACGAACGCGGTGAGGTCGTCGATGGTCGAGCCGGATTTCAGCGCGTCGGGGTTGTCGGGACGAACGTGCTTCCGCCACTTTTCGGGAACGTATACGACCAGCGGGACGTGCAGTCCCGTGTCGTAGAGCCACCTCTTGTAGCGCGGCATCCCGCGTCCGTGGTCGCCCCAGAACCAGACGATCGTGTCCTCGGCAAGACCATCCTCTTCGAGCCGCTTCAACACCGCCGCGACCTGTCCGTCCACGGCCGTGATGTTGTCGTAATAGTTCGCGATGTCTCGCCGCACGACGGGGGTGTCGGGATAGAACGGCGGGACGATCATCTTCACCGGGTCATGCCGCTGGTCGGGCGACAGTTTCTCAACGAGTTTCTTCGTGGCGGGACTCGGATCGCGGATCTGACTTTCGTGAGTCGTCGTGAAGTTGATGACGCTGAAGAACGGCTGCCCCTTGTCGCGACCCCGCCAATCGGCCTTGTTGCTGTTCTCGTCCCATGCGGTCGCGGGGACGTCGAACTGGTAGTCGGTCTTCACGTTGTTGGTGCAGTAGTACCCGGTCAGTCGCAGGTACTCGGGAAAACACCGCACGTCATCGGGAGGGACTCCCTTGCAACGCATGTGGTGCGTCCCGATCGACGGCGGGTAGCAACCGGTGATCAGCCCCGACCGCGACGGCGCGCAGACCCCGGCGTGAGTAAAGCACCGCGTAAACCGCACGCCCTCCGCCGCCAGCCGGTCAATCGTCGGAGTGACCGCGTTCTTGTCACCGTAACACCCGAGGTCCGGGCTGATGTCCTCGACGCTGATCCAGAGGATGTTCGGTCGCGCGAGGGGCGGCGTGTCGTCGGCTGCTCCCACCGCCGACAGCGAAACGAAACTGATCGCGAACAACACGGACACTCGCATGCTAGGCCACCTCCGCTTCGGAGGCACGTTGAGAGAGGTCCGCTTCCAGCTTTTGAATCGCACGCAGCAGCGATTCATCCTCCACATCCCAGAGCGTTCGGTCCCACGGGCCGGCGGCGATGAACGCCAGGTTGGCAATCAATTGGCCAAACCGCATCTCCGGTGCCAACTCGCTCAATCGCCCAAGCTGGCTCAAAATCTCTTCACGAGTCGAATTCATCATGGCATGAGATCTCCAATGGTGGGGAGTGATGCGAACGCCGCCCGCAACTGGCCGATGATTTCCACACGGATCTGCTTCCCCGGTGTCAGCTTGGCGACCCGGGTCGCGCGAGTGACGCCGTTGAAGATCACCAGTTCTCCGTCAGTCCCCTCGTACACCCACGGCGGAGGCATTCCGACGTTTGAATCTCCGAATCGGGCGATCTGACGCTGTAACTTGGCCGGATCGGCACCATCCGGCCGGGATCCAGTGACATGCAAGGTTCGGGGATCAACATCGCGAAAAGTACGCACGTTCAACTCCCGGTCATGCTATCCATTTTTCCCGGCCGAAGGGGCGAAGGAACAGACGTTTCACCGATTTCCTCCGCCACGCTGTACGTGTCGGCGTCGCGGCCGGTGTAGTGGACGATCAGTTCCGCCAGCAGGCCGATGGAGATGGCTTGGGCGCCGAGCAGCGTTGAGGCGATGGAGTAGGCGAGCAGCGGACGGCCTCCGATGGGAGTGGCCGGCCAGACGCTGAAGAGATTCATCAACAGCCAGGCCACGGCGAGATAGCCCAGCCCCGCGAAGCCGATGCCAAAACAAACCAGTCCGATCCAACCGAGCATGTGGTGCGGTCGTTGCCCGTAGCCGATCAGGAACGACACCGTCAGCAGGTCGAGGAACCCGCGCGTGAACCGGCGCACGCCGTACTTCGACTGACCGTGCAGGCGCGGACGATGATGCACCCCGAGCTCCGTCACGCGAAAGCCCTTCGCAAACGCGAGAACCGGGACGAACCGATGCAGCTCGCCATACAGGCGGATCTCGCGCGCGACGTCCACCCGAAACAGCTTCACGCCGCAGTTGTGATCGTGCAGCTTCAGGCCGGTCAGCCGACCGACCAGCCAGTTGAAGACCTTGCTCGGGTAGACCTTGTGCCACGGGTCGAGCCGTCGCAGCTTCCAGCCGTTCACCACGTCAAAGCCCTCGTTCAGCTTGGCGATGAACTGCGGGATCTCGGCCGGATCGTCCTGCAGGTCGGCATCCATCGTCAGGATCAGATCGCCCACCGCGCGTTTCAGCCCCGCCGTCAGCGCGGCCGCCTTGCCGAAGTTGCGTCGGAACCGGATGCCGCTCACGCGCGAGTCGTCCCGCGCCAACTGCTCGATCAGTGGCCACGACCCGTCGCGCGAGCCGTCATCGACAAAGATGACCTCAACGTCGAGCGACTGCTCGGAGGCGACCTGCGCAATCTGCGCGTGCAGTTCGCGCAGACTGCCAACTTCGTTCAACACCGGAATGACGAGGGAAAGTTTCATGCCCGAGAGTGTCAGCGTTCCCATCGGGTCATTCAAGCGAAGGAAGGTTGATGGTTGAAGGTTGAGGGTTGAGGGACAGAGTTCGCAATTGTCTTCTGACCTTCAACCATCAACCCTCAACCCTCAACTCGACGCGGCTTCACGATGTACAAGACTCCCGCCGATACCAGTTCGGCCACGAACCAGACCGCGCGCAACAGGCCCGCCGCGACGACGGCGTGAGTCGGTCCGACGGCGGGCTGGTCCTTGAGCATCTCGACCAGCAACCATTCCCGCACACCGAGACCGCCCGGCGCGACCATGATCACAAAACCACCGACCGTCGAGACACAGACGCTCGCCAGCCAGACCGGGAACTGCGTCACATCGAACGGCCGATCCGAAACCGCTTGCAGCGTGCAGCCCAGACTGAGCGCGTGGCACAGCCACCCGAGCGACGTGATGAAGGCCCCCTGCACGATCAGACCCGCCGTGAACGCGGGTGGTTGTATCGTGGACGGATCGCGCGGCAGAGCCCTGCGTCCGACCAGCGTGAACAGCCACGCGCTGAATGGTGACGTGGCGAAGGTTTCCACCACCACGAGGATCGGCAGCAACCACACGGTTTGACGAAGGCTCTGCACGGCGGCGGGCATCTGCTGCCAGAACGTGTCCGGCAGCGCCAGCGGCGCCAGCGCCACCGCCAGCGCGGCTCCGGACCACATGAAAATCAGCGTCTCGTAGGCGGCGGTGACTCCCGCGAAAACCGGGTTGGCCCCCGCGTCTTTCAGCAGCGAGCCGCGCAAGACCAGCACGAGCGCCTTCCCTGGCAGATACTTGCCAACCTGACCGACGTAGTGCGCGCGGATCGACTCATACCAGCCGACGCGCTGATGCATCCGCGTGAGCATGGCCCGCCAGAACCAGACCGAGGGCAACCAACCGATCAGATACATCCCCGCCGCCGGGATCAGCCAGCGGACATCGACGTGCATTTCGGCCTGGGGACTGTCTCGCCACAGTTGGAGGGCACGTCGTCCGACGAAGAACATCACGACCGCAAACAGCCCCCATTTGAGATACGGCCAGACACGACGTTGTTTCGTCGGGGGTGAGGTCTTCGCGGGGATCTCATCCATGAACCTGATCCTTGGTATTCGCACTCAAACCGGAGGACGTGGAGCCGCTGCTGCCGGGGCGGAGCGTGGCGGCGGGAGCCTAGCCGCAACGACGCCAAAAGAGTAGACGAGCCGGACGATCCTCCTTCCCGGCAAAGTTCGCTCAATCCGGACGGCTGTTGAAAATGTTGCCATTTCGCCACGTCTTCAGGCGGTCTGAGGGAACGGCTTGAGGTAGAGTTTGGCGATTGGGTCGAGGCGGACCTGTCGGGCGATGGGCCTGCGCCACCCAGGCGCCGCGAGGCGGCACGACCGGTTCCGCATGCTGCGGAAGGAGAAACGATGAGCGAATCGCTGAGTTTGGCATTGCTCGAAGTGAGCAATCTCGCGCCGTCGTTCATCGTGGCCGATGCCTGTTCCAAGGTGGCCAATGTTCACGTCATTGGCATCGAGAGCACGGACGGTGCGGCGCAGTGCATCAAGCTGGTCGGTTCCGTCGCCGACGTGCAGGCCGCCGCCGAACGGGGCATGGCTCTGGCCCAGCAGATGGGCAGTTCGGCCACCTACACCGTGATGGCCGCTCCGCTCGATGTGACTTACAAACTGGCCAATGCCAAACCCGCGTTCAGCCCGTTGCTCGGTGTTTACGATTCGCGCATCCCGAAAGAGAACGTCATGACCACGACTCAAGCCCTCGGACTGTTGGAAACACAAGGCCTCGTCGCCGCCCTGCACGCGACGGACGACATGCTCAAGTCGTCGAACGTGACGCTGGCCGGCAAGGAGAAGATCGGCGCGGCTTACGTGACGATCATGATTCGCGGCGATGTGGCCGCCGTGCAGACGGCCATCGAAGTCGGACGGCAGACGGTCGAGCGGCTCGGCGGCAAGCTGATCCTGGCCGACGTGATCGCCCGTCCGCACGCCGATCTCGCCGCGCTGCTGCCCAGTTGAACGCGCGGCGTCGGATCAGTTTGAGTGGCACGCCCTGAGTCCGCGAAGGGCGTGGAATCGTGCTCGGCGCTATCGCCACGCCCTTCGCGGACTCAGGGCGTGCCACACTCTCCGCTTCACAGTCCGCCGCCCGATCATTCGGGCAGGGCGGGTACGGGAGGCGTGGATGGGGAACCGGCCGGCGCGACGGCATTCTTCGGTGACGAGCCTGCGGAGGCGGCGACCGGATGGAGTCCCGCCACGGGGACGGTGGCCGTTTGCACGATCAGTTTCTGGGGATTCTTCTCGTCGACCTTGTCGCTTGCAATCTGGACCCAGCCGACCAGATGAAACGCCCCTCGGATGGGTGGCTTCATCTCCGCCGGGAACTTCAGTTTCTTGCCCGATTCGTAGCGCTGGATGTACTCGTCGAGATGCAGTTGCAGATCGGTGACGGGCATCGAGTAGGCGAATTTCAGCTCACCTTTCTTGGGGGCGATGCCCCGAGCGCCGCCGGGCATTTCGCGCACGAGCATCTCGTGACGGCGAACGCCGTTTTGCGTCACGGCCTCGACGAGATCCTCCGCCAGCGCCAGGCGGAGTCTCAACATCGGCAGTTGCTCTTCGGTCACTCCGGTCACTTCCGCCTGAACGGACAGCTCGCCCTCGACGACGCCCGCTTCGAGTTGCAGGCGGATGGGAGTCGATTGCTTGCGGCGCAGATCGATGAACTGGCGAATCACGTTGTACGCCGTCCCCGTGTACTGGACCGGGCCGGCATAGGGGATTTGATTGGCGTCCAGCACCATGCCGTCCACCGCCACGGCCGGAATGGAGGCGCCTTCATAGTAGGCGAACCGGTCTTCGCCATCCTGATTGGCCATTCCATCGGGCCCCGGAATGTGCTGGTGGTATCGGAGCACCACCAAATCGGTGAGCGGGTATTCGGCGGACATCGCCGTCATCGCGAGATCCGACGCAATGCAGGCGGGGCTCTGCGCTCCGGTGAACAACTCGACCAGGACCGTGTGATCGCCGACATCGGCCGACGCGGGCTTGGGCGACTTCTCGCGGATCTCACGGATCAGGACGTCGATCTTTGTGCGGTAGGTTTCGGCGAGATGTTCGGCCAGGCCGGTGTCGTCGCCCTGTCGCTCGGTCCACAGTTTTTTCAAGAGCTCGCTGGGCGTGGGGTCTCCCGCCGGTTGTCCGGCGCGAAGCGACATCAGGTACGGCTCCAGCAGCGGCAGAGCGACGATGTCCGAGTAGTACGCGATGGCCTCGTCGGTCTGCTTCGTCGCCTGACAGCGGGTCGCGAGTGCGAGCAGAACCTCGGCGTTGTAGGGTTGCGCCGCCAACAACTTCGTCAGCGTGTCATGAGCCTCGGCGCGATCGGCTTCCGATTCGGAGCGGCTTTGGTTCAGGGCGATCTGGATGTTGGCGGCGTCACGAAAGTTCGCCAGATAGCGCTTGAAGAATTCGTCCGATTTGTCGGCGTGCGCCTCCTCGGCGCGAGCCAGGAGTTTCAACGAGGTTTCCGGCTGGCGCCGGCCATTGACCAGACTTTCGGCAGAGCCCAGTGCGACCTTCACCACCATCCGCGGCCCCCAGAGCTTGGCGCACTCGAGGTATTCATCGATCGCCTCGACGAGTTCCGCGTCGCTGACTCGGAACTTCGACTGGTTCGCCACCAATCCGCCCAAAACGTCGAGCGACGTGGGGCTGGTCCGATTCTCGCTGGCGAGCCGCACAATCTCTTTCAGATCCGGCTGCTGCTTCATGGCCACGATGGCCTTCTGAAAGACGTCGGAACCGGGTGGTCCGGCATCGTCCACATAGTCGGTCAGGCTGATCTCGTCGGTGTTGAGCAACCTGGCCGGGTACAACGCTTGAGTGCCGTTGGCCAGCGTACCGCGAATCGCGCGGCCATCGAACACTCCTTGAAAGTCGATCATCGCGATCGTGTTCTTGATCTTCAGCCTGACCAGCGAATCCTCGACGGCTGCCTCCACGATCTGGGGCTTCAACCGGTCTCGGGTTGCATCGACGAACTCCGCACCGAGCTTGCCATCGGCTCCTTTCGACAGTCGGACGATCCAGATGTATTTATCCCGGCCCTGATCCGTCAACAGCATCACCCAGTTCCCTTCGAGTGACTGGGGATCGCGGTTGATGGGGATGATTTGTTTGGTGCCTCCCTGCTCAGTGCCAGCCGCTGGATTCGCTCCGCCTTTCGCGGCGGAAGTCCCGGTCGCGGAGGTTCCCGGCTTCGTCCTGTTGCAGCCATTGCAACCAACGGTGATCGCCATGAGCAGGCACAACGAGCAACTCACCGATCGGGCGAAGCGTGACATCTGAGAAATTCCCGTGAATGAAGGAAGGGCGAGCGGCCGAGCGGGGGAGTTGGATCTGACTCACAAGACTCGGCGACGGTTCGACTCTACGTCGAGAACCGGCCAAATGCTGGAAAGGGTCCGGTCACTGCCAACCGATCGACTGACAATTGTGATTGGCGATGTTATTGGCGACCGCGGAGCCAGTCGGCGATCCAAAGCTGACTGGTGCCGTCCGGCGTGCGGGTCGAGGTCCACATCAGACTCTTCCCATCCGGGCTGAAGACCGGCAACACGTCGGCGGCCGAACTGTGTGTGATCTGTTTCACATCCCCCCCCTTGACGGTGCCGCCGCTCCAGTCGAGGTCCAGTGTGAAGAGATTGAAGTGCGCCGAGGCCGGCCCCTTGCTGTAATCGGCTCCCGACCAGACCAGGTACTTGCCACTCGGGTGGAAGTACGGGCACCAGTTGACGTGCTCGAGGTTGTTCGTCAGTTGCACCTCCGTCTTGCCATCCACAGAGATCGCGAACAGTTGCAGCATGTCCTTTTTCTGCCGATCCGAACGGAAGATCACCCACTTGCCGTCGGGTGAGAAGAACGGCCCGCCGTCATAGCCCGGTGTGTTCGTCAACTGCTTCACGTTCGAGCCGTCCGCGTCCATCACGTACAGGTCGGGATCGCCATCGCGAGATGAGGTGAAGACAATCTGTTTGCCATCCGGTGAAAAACTCCCTTCGGCGTCGTAGCCCGGCGAATCGGTCAGCCGCTTCATTCCGGTGCCGTTGACGTTGACCAGATACAAATCCATGTGAGGGTCGAAGTCCCACATGTAGCGGCGGCGCCCCCCTTTGGCCGCCTCTTCCCGCGCGGCGAGTTCGGTCTCATCGATCTTGGGATCGGTGTGGCTGGAGGCGAACAGAATCTTCGAGCCATCCGGCGTGAAGTAGGCACAGGTCGTCCGACCGCGCCCGGTACTCAGCAGTCGCGGCGTCTTCTCGTCCAGCTTCTGCACGTAGATTTGATAGAAGGGATAGCCGACCGGATGCGCCTGATAGACGATCGTGTCTCCCGACGGCGAGAAATACCCCTCGCCCGCGCGAGGCAACCCGGACGTCACCTGCCGGATGTTGGCCAGATGCTTCGCTTCGGCCACCGAATCCGTCTCCACAGGGGGCGCGGTCATCAACGCAATCAGTAACGGCAGCATTCAGGCAGTCTCCGGGATCGAACTTCAAAACTGGCCCGACGCGCGAACGAGGGCTTCGGTGGTATCGAATGGTCCGCCCTCGCTCGCGCGTCGGGCTGGTGTGAGACGTTTCGGGACCACGCCAAATGTTGGTCCAGATCGCTGCGGGAGTATAAGCCCCAGCCCAGCCCGTCGCGAGTCGCGCAATCTTCCCGAGAGTTCGGCCATTTCCCGGACGCCAATTGCGTCGGCCCGCGCGCGACGCCTAGAATCGCGTCCATTGTTCCTGTCGATCCTGAGGTGCGACGCCTCAGCCCCGCTGTCCGCCGAGTCCCCCATGAAGCTCGATCCTTCGACCACCTTCCTCAACGAAGCCGAAGACCCGACGGCGGCGCTCGCTCCGCAGACCGCCCGCGCGCGCTGGGGGCGCCGCGCGGTGCTGGTGGCGATCTTGTTGCCGGTCGTCGGCTACCTCGTCCTGATCGGGACGGCGTTGCGGGAGCAGTTTCGGCCGACGATCAGCCAGCTCAACGACGGATGGTTCCGTGTCACGGATCGGGATCGAAAGTTTGAGCTCGAATTGCCGGCCTACCCGTCCCGGCGAACCGTCAATTCGCAGATCGAGTATCACTTGTATTCCAGCCAGCAATTCATCGTCGTCATCCGCAGCGACTCGGTCGCGAGGCAGCTTCTCAACAAGACGGCGACGAAATATCTGCAGGAGGCTTCCCAGGCGAACATCGGTCAGGGAAAGGTCACGATGCTCGACTCGGGACTGCTCGACTCGAAGACGCACTGGATCGAATTGAAGGTCGCGTTTGGTGGCGGCAATGATCAGCACACGATGCGCAGCCGGTTGATGATCCGCGACAAGCAACTACTCGAGCTGACCGTGAGCGGATCAGAGAGTGAAGTGATGTCTGCGGACGCCACACGGATCATGAATTCCGCCAAATGGATCAACCGCTGAAGATCCGCAGCGCAGGTTTGCCACCTGCCCATGTCCCACCTTCAGCAGCCGCCCGGCAGACTGCAAACCTGCCCCACGAAACGCCCGAGTCCTCCTCCATGTCGATCAACGCCAGTTCCACCAACAGTTCCTCACCGGCACGACCTCGTCCGCGCTTCGGAGTCTGGCTGGCAATCCTCGCGGTGTGCCTGCTGCTGCCCACGATGATCGTCTTCGTGGATGAGACCGAGTTCGTCCTGGTCGAGCGGTTCGGACGCATCGTCGCCGTCTACGATCAGCCCGGGCAGCGCGGCTTGCAGTTCAAGTTTCCGTGGCCGGTGGAGTCGGTGCGTCGCTTTGACCGGCGTCTGCAATTGCTGTCGCCCGCCGGTCGGGAAGCCTTCACCCGCGATCGCAAGAACGTCACGGTCGAAGCCTACGTCGCCTGGCGGATTGCCGATGGAGCGACCGGCGCGATGCCGCTCGAACGTTCCCCTCTGTTGGATCGCCCCGTCGTCCGTTTCTTCCAAAGTCTCGGTGGTGTCGAGGTCGCCGAGGCGCGGCTGACCAGCCGGTTGCAGTCGATTCTCACCGAACACGTCGGCCGGTCCGAGTTGACGGAGTTGCTCATCGCCTCCGATTCCGAAGCGGCTCCCGTCGACGGGGCCGGGCCGTTGGAAAAACTCTCCGCCGACATTCAGCGCGAGTTGAAGCAGCGGGTGGATGAGCAGGACTCGCTGCGCGACAAAGTGGGCATCGACATCGTCGATGTGCGGATCAGGCGGCTCAACCTGCCGACCGGCAACATGCAGGCGGTGTTCGAGCGGATGCGCAGCGAACGCCAGAAGATCGCCGAGCGTTACCGCAGCGCGGGTCTCGCCGAGAACCGGATGATCCGCAGTCAGGCCGATCGTCAGGCGGGCGAACTGCTGGCGAAGGCCAACGCCGAAGCCGAGCGAATTCGCGGCGAGGGGGATGCCGAGGCGATCCGCATTCTCAACGAAGCCTATGCGCGCGATCCCGAATTCGCCGGGGTGCTGCAAACGCTCGACGCCTACAAGCACATCCTGAACGAACGAACCACGCTCGTGCTGTCCGCGTCGAACAGCCTGCTCAAGCTGCTCGTCGAGGGAGTCCCGTCTCACCCCGAGCCGCCTCATTCCGAAAAGTCTCCCGTCCCCTCAGCAACCGAACCGACAAACGGCACGACGTCGAACAACGCGGAGGCATCGCGATGAGCGACGATGCACCCTCTCGCGAGGCTTCTGTTCCTGTCCCCTCGCCCCCGTCTTCGGGGGAGAGGGCTAGGGTGAGGGGGCCGGGCATCGAACCCGCTCCCAATCCGCCAACGTCTTCCGTGACATCGCCATCGGAGCGAGTGGCCAGTTCCCTGAGTGGCCAGTCAACTCTGAATCGCCCCCCTCACCCTAACCCTCTCCCCCCGAAGACGGGAGGAGAGGGGACCAGCGGGCGGTCTCGCGACCGGATGCCGATTCGCTGGCTACTCCTTGTTGTGACCGTCATCGCCTACTTCGCAAATGGCATCTTCACCGTTCCAGCCAACGAGGTCGCCGTCGTGCGACGCTTTGGCCGCGCGGTCCTTCCCGCGCGAGGCAGCGGCCTGCACTTCGATCTCCCGTGGCCGTGCGCACGCATCGACCGCATCAACCTGAATGCCAGTCGCACCCTGTCGATCGGTGAGGCGACCGTCGAACCGAATGCCTTCCTGCAACCGGCTTCCTCCGCACCGACGACGTTTCTCACCGGGGACAAGAACCTGCTGCAACTGCGCGTCGTCGTGCAGTACCGCGTTTCGGAGAAGTTTCTCGCCGAGTGGCTCTATGCCAGCGAGCGGCCCGAGCAGCGGCTGCGGCTGCTCGTCGAGACCACGACCGCGGACCTGGTGTCGCGCAGCGGCGTCGATTTCGTCCACACGCAGGGGCTGGCGGAACTCAACAACCGATTGCTCATGGCCGTCCGCGAGCAGACCACCCGACAGCGGCTCGGCTGCGAGGTGGAACAGGTGACGATCGACCGGGCCGAACCTCCCGCACGGGTGAAGTCCGAGTTCCTCGACGTCTCCAACGCACGGGCCGACATGGCGCGCTCGGTGAACGACGCGCGATCCTATGCGGAGCAGAAGCTCGCCGAATCGCAGGCCGATGCGCGACAATTCGCCGACGCTGCCGAACAGGCCCGCCGCACGAAGGGGTCCGCCGCGAAAGGTTCCGCCGACCGCTTCGTCGCGCTGGTGGAACAGATGCACCGCGACGCGACGTCCCGCGGTCGAGACTACGATTCGTCGCGGGCTCTCACGATGAACCGCCTCTATCTCGAAACGCTCCGCGACGTCCTGAGCCGCGCCAAATCGAAGGTCGTCCTCGACGGACCTCAGCCCGCCGACATCGTCCTCCCCACCGAACGTCCGGCCGCGATTCCGGGGCGATGATTCACCAGACGCGCGTCACGCCGTACGGGTCCAACATTGAGTCGGCACTGACCAGCGTCAACTGCTCGACAATCGCCTGAGCCAGCAGCATGCGGTCGAACGGATCGCGATGGTGGTTCGGCAACCGGGTCTGCTCATCGGCATGATCGACGGTGATCGGCAGGAGTGTCATGCCAAGATCGGCCTGGGCTTTCTGCACCCAAGCGCGAAAGGGGCCGGAGAGTGTCAGCTTTCCCATGCCGACCTTGATGGCAATCTCCCAAATACTCGCCACACTCAACAAGAGTTCATTCGAAGGATCGGTGATTGCAGCGTGAGCGAGCCGGCTGAGAAGGTGGTCCTGATCGACGTACCAAATCAGGGCATGGGTATCGACCAGCAGACGCATCACATGTAGTCCTTGAAGTCATCCAAGGGGGCGTCGAAGTCGGGTGCCATGTAGAGTACCGACCCTCGCAGAGTTCCCGGCAGCCGGGGAGTTCGCCCTGAAAACTGCGGAGCCGTTGGCACGATGCGCGCCACCGGCTGATCGTCCTCAGTGATGACGACTTCCTCACCTGGAATGAGGCGATGAATCAAATCGGTCAGTGTGGCTTGAGCCTCCTGAATCGAGATGGTCGTCATTTGAACAGCCCTCCAAGCCCGGTTGAATCCGGTCCGTCAATCCTGCAATTCTCTCGACGAGATTGTATCCAACCAGTTCGCGACGGAAAGGCAGGCCCTACACCGCCACCTCTTCCAGCGTCCCATCGGATCGCTGGCGGAAGGCCGGACCGGCGTCCAGCGGGGGACGGGAGTAGATCTTCAAACTGATCGGATGATCGTCCACGTGGCCTCGGAGCGTGACGAAGGAGCCCGTAGAGCCGTCGGTGGTCGAGCAGACATTCCAGCGGAATTCGTCGACGCGGGTGAAGCCTTCCGTCAGTCGGGCAAAGTCGAACTCGAAGCTGATCAACCGCGACTGGCCGTCTTCGCGCCCGCCGACGATCTCGGTCGAGCCGAGGTAGAGGCGAGCCTCCCAGCCGATCGAGGTCAGCTCGCACTGATAGCCGACCTTGGCGACCCCCAACAGCGGCTCGAACAGCGCGGCCGTCTGATGGACAAACGTCGACAGCCACTCGGGACGACGATCGCGCTCCTTGCGGTCCCGCTTGTGAAGCTCCAACTGCTTCAGCAGGTGATGAACCAACAGATGCGAGTGCGACAAGGTGCGGGGCTCCCAGAATGGCGGCGGTGCGGTGATGACAAGATCGAAGCACCAAAACTCAAGTTCCAAACACCAAACGAATCTCAAATCTCAAGGCGAGAAATTCCAAACCCTGCCGAACGACCCGCGCGACTCTCGATCGTTTGAGATTTCTTCCTTTGAGTTTTGGGATTCGTTTGGTGTTTGGATCTTGAGGTTTGGAATTTCCCTCTTCGGGTTTTCCTCGCTAGGTATCGGGCGGTCGCGCGCGGAAGCCGAGTCCAATTGCCGTTTGCCGCCGAAGTGGGACTCGACACTCGTCAGTCGCGCGCCGTGTGCGGCGGAGCGCAGTCCCACTCGACGTAACGACGAGGCCGGTTCTGCCATCCGGTCGCACCGTTCCGGGACCGGCAGGAACTGTGAAGTTTTTGAGTAGAACCGGTCCGAGTTTGTAACTCTTACACGCCGCAGGTCGACTTCGGTCCTCGTGCGTCGCGGTCTTTTGACGAAATTCTGCGGCGCAAGTCGTGGCCTGCCTGAACGTTGCCAGCCACGGGCGACTTCGGCCGATTCCGCCGGTCCGGTGTTTGCTTCCCTTTGAAAATTGTCGCGTCGTTGGCATGGATGCCTTCTCACGACGGGGCTTCTCGACAAATTTCTGCACTCGGAACCGGCATGGACGCTTTCTTCCGCGGTCTGCTCGTCGTCGGCGCTCTGGCTTCGCTCGGAGCCGGCTTTCCCACCCCCAACTTCATCGTCACGGCTCCGACCGCCGAATTCGCCAAACAAGTGGGCGAGGCGGCCGAGATCTATCGCGACGAGTTGGCCATCGAATGGACCGGCAAGCCACTCCCCGGCAACTGGTCCTCGCCCTGCCCGATCACCGTGAAAGTCGGCTCGATGGGAGCGGGGGGAGCCACCACGTTCAACTTCCAAAACGGCGAGGTCTACGGCTGGAAGATGGAGATTCAAGGGAGCGAAGAACGCATCCTCGACTCGGTCCTGCCGCACGAGATCAACCACACGATCTTCGCCTGCTACTTCCGCCGCCCGCTGCCGCGCTGGGCGGACGAAGGGGCCGCATCGCTGATCGAACACGGGTCCGAGCGGCTGCGCCTCCGCAAGATTCACGATCAGGTGATGGGGACGTCGCGCAAGATTCCGCTGAAGACGCTGCTCGACATGAAGAACTATCCGCAGGACAAACAGCAGGTGCTGACGCTCTACGCCGAAGGGCACTCGCTGGCCGACTTCCTGATCCAGAAGAGCGACAAGCCGAGCTACATCAAGTTTCTGCAGGTTGCTCATGAAGCGGGTTGGGAAGAGGCCCTCAAGCGGTACGAGTATCCGAGCATCGAGGCCTTGGAAAAGGATTGGGACCAGTGGGTGCTCGCGAGTTGTCCGACCTTGAATGTCCCGGCCGGCACACAACTGGCGAGCAACAAGCAACCGGCGGCCAAGAACGGTGCGACGATTCGCGGCCAGTCGCCCGAGGCAACGCAGGACCAAGCCCGCACGAACGCTCTCGCGAGCAACGCCCCTTCCACGACCCAACCGAAGCGCGCCACCAAACCAACCCCCGAGCAACCTGCCGCGCCAGTCAAGGTCGCCGTGACCGTCCCACCGCAGAACCGGGAGTCACTCACGTTGCCACTGCTGACCCAACCCGCCCGCAGCGGCGCAGCGCGAGTCCCGCATGAGGGACTGATCCACCCAATCCTGACTCGTCAATGACGGTGTTGCAGATGCCACACCGCCGCTGCTGGCGGATAGAATCTCCTTCCTTCGGACACTCGTTCCGTGACTCTGAAGGAGACTCTCCATGAAAGCCTGCGAACTTCAATCGACCGGCAGCCTCGACGGGCTGCGACTCGTCGATCGACCGCAACCGCAGCCCGCTCGCGGGCAAATTGTCGTGCGGGTCCGCGCCGCATCGCTGAACTATCGCGACTTGATCGTGATGCAGGGTGCGTATGGAAAGATCACGTTGCCGCTGGTCCCGCTCTCGGATGGAGCGGGCGAAGTCGTGGCCGTCGGTGAGGGAGTGACCCGCTGGCAGCCGGGCGATCGCGTCGCGGGGACATTCTTCCCAGACTGGCTCGCCGGACCGATCTCGGTCGAGTCGACAAAGGCCGCGTTGGGTGGCGGCTCCACGAACGGGATGCTGGCCGAGTTCGTCACGCTTTCCGAACACGGAGCCGTTCGGATTCCCGAGCATCTTTCATTTGAGGAGGCCGCCACTCTCCCGTGTGCCGCACTGACCGCGTGGAACGCGCTCGTCGAGCAGGGCCAGGTGAAGGCGGGCGAGACGGTCGTGTTGCTCGGCACCGGGGGCGTCTCGATCTTCGGCCTTCAAATCGCGAAGCTGCACGGCGCGCGAACGATCATCACGTCCAGCAGCGACGAGAAACTCGCGCAAGCCACCGCACTCGGGGCCGACGCCGCAATCAACTACCGCACGACTCCCGACTGGGAAAAGCAGGTTCAGGCACTAACTGGCGGTCTCGGCGCGGACCACGTTCTCGAAGTGGGAGGAGCCGGGACATTCGCCAAGTCACTGCGCGCGACCCGCGTCGGCGGTCACGTCGCGCTGATCGGAGTCCTCGCGGGCGTCGCCACCGAACTGCGCGTGACCGACATCCTGATGAAGAGCCTGCGGGTCAACGGCATCTACGTCGGCAGCCGCGCGATGTTCGAGTCGCTCAACCGCGCGGCGACTCAACACACGTTGAAGCCGGTCATCGACCGCGTCTTCCCGTTCGCCGAAGCCCGTGCCGCCTACGAACATCTCCAAAGCGGCAAGCACTTCGGCAAGGTCGTGATCGCGCTGATGTAGCACAATGCTGCCAGCTTGTGCGTCTTCCAGACGTCACGGCGCCGAGGAGGGGGAGGAGTTGCAAGCCCGCAACAACAGGCCGACCGCGAGGACGAGATAGGTTGGGAGTGTCACCAGTAGACCGACGAAAATCGAAAGGACGCTACATTCGAGAGCAGCCGCGATTTCCGATGCCTTCAGTTGCGCTTCCGACAAGGCGATGACGGACAGTGAGGCAATGACTCCCTTGAGGATTCCGAGAATCCCGATGTACATCGGCAAGGGAAGCAAGACAAGATAAGCCGCGATGGCTGACGCACGCCGGCTTGTCGCCACCACCACGCACGCGCCGATGAAGACCGCCAGACCAAGAAAGATCATGAACAGGCCGGACAATCCCAGGTTCTCAATGAACCACAGCAGGAACGACTGCGAACCGCGGTCGAGATCGGCTTGCATCGTCAGCGAGGACCAGAGCAGGGCGTGGGCATTCATGACCGGACTCCAACGGAACAGTGATTTCACGTCACACGTGCCGACTGTAGCACATGCCGCGGATTCACTCGAACCGGAACGGGTCGGGGGTCATCTCATAGCCGGGCCTCATGCCGACGTTCATCAGCAGGCCGAGAGCGAGCGCCGTGGTGAGCAGGCTCGAACCGCCATAGCTCATTAACGGCAGCGTGATCCCGACGACGGGCAACAGGCCGACCGTCATGCCCGTGTTGATGACCGTTTGAGTCGCCAGCAACGCCACGATGCCAACCGCCACCAATCGTCCGAATGGTTCGCGAGTCGCCCCCGCGATCATCAGCCCAAACGCGAAGAGGGCCAGGTACGCGGCCAGCGTCAGCAGACCGCCGACCAACCCCCAGCGTTCGCCCACCATGCAGAAGACGAAGTCGGTCTGAGCCGCAAACAACCGGTAGGCATCGGGATCGTCGAGCAGCATTCCGCTCGACTCGCTCCCCCAGACGCCGCCGAGCGACATCACCAGCTTCGACTGATGCTGATGCCAGCGGTCGCCGCCCGGATTCGGGCCGCCATCGACTTGAGAGAAGAGGGCCGTCACGCGCGACTTCTGCTCGACGCTCATCTTCATCCAGAAGACGGGACTGAGCGCCACGCCCAACAGCGCGACACACACCAGATGACGCGGCCGTGCTCCCGCCGCAAACAGCATCGCGAACAGGACCGGCACGAACAGCATCGCCGATCCCAAATCGGGCTCGATCAAAATCAGGCCGAGCGGCACGAGCGTGATCAGAAACGGAGCGGTCAGGCCCGTCAGACGGCGATGGTTCTCGCGGTACATCAGGTACTGAGCCAGCGCCAGAATGAACGTCAGCTTGACGAGTTCCGACGGTTGCAGATCGAAGACGCCGAGCGGAATCCAGCACCGCGCCCCACCGCGCTTCGCCATGAACAGGACGACGACGAGCAGCGGCAGCGACGCGGCGAACAACCAGTACCCGATCGGCTTCCAAAACCGATACGGCACGACCAGCGCGGCGACCAGCACCGGTAGCGACATCAACACCCACGTGACCTGCTTCGAGAACAAGTCCGGCCCGTCATTGAGTTCATCCGCGCGCGCGATCCCCGTCAGACCGAGGGCCATCAGCGCCACCGCGCAGCCCACGATCCCCCACGGCAACCGCACGAGCGAGATTCCCCAATTCATCCCCACCTCCCGCTGACAC
>JANODP010000396.1:0-5079 GCA_031412755.1 Schlesneria sp.
CGCCCCTTCAACAACCCCGTCCCGCACACGACGCTGCAGTGGTGTACCTGACCCCTCGACGGCTCGATGGATCGTGTGCCACGGCTGATCGTGTGCCACGGCTGTGTCAGCCGTGCGGATGTCGCGAGTCTGTTGACCGGCGGCACGTCTGACAGGTCCATGACCCCGCCACACCTCGCGCGCCACACCTTGCCGATCCATGGATGGCAACGTGTCCCCTCAGCGACCACCGTGCGCGAATTGCCGCCACGGGAAATGCCGTGTGGCTTGGACTTCCGTCACGGCATGGCAGGTGCAACTCCCCACGAGCAACGCGTGGAAGGTCCGCAGTGAGATGGTTTCACTCGACGGTGCACCACAGTCATTCACGGCTCGCCACGAGCGATGCCAACTCTCACAGAGGAGTAGATCATGAGTCTCAGCAAACTATTTGGATGGAGTCTGACGGCCGTCATGATGTTTGGAGGTCTGGCCGATCAAACGGCGTTCGCACAGCGATTTGGTCGCGGTGGTTGGGGCGGTGGAGGCCGAAGCGGTTTCTCTGCCGGATACTCCCCCCGTTTTGGTGTGAGCCTGGGATACAATAACGGTGGATGGGGCGGCTATAACCGCGGGTACGGTGGCGGCTACGGTGGCTACGGCCGCGGGTACGGAGGCTATTACGGTGGCGGCTACGGTAGCGGGTACGGCTATGGGAACGGTTACTACAGCCAGCCCTACTACTCGCAGCAGTACTATTCTCAGCCCGTTTACGCTCAACCGGTTTACACTCAGCCGGTCTATGCAGCACCGGCGGCGCCCGTTTTCGATGGTGGTGAGATCGTCTTGTTCAGTGCGGCAGACACGCCGGGTGACGTGCAGTACACCTTGAATGGCGTCCAGTACCAACTGAGACCGGGTTCGGTCCAGCGGTTCAGGAACGACCGGGCCTGGACAATTGAGGTCGCTTCCGGAGTGGGCCAAGCGCCACAGCAATTCACGCTCGTCACTGGAAGATACAAGTTCAAGCCGTCGGCCAATGGAATTGCCCTGGTGACAACCCAGGATCTGCCCGGCAGTAGCCAGCCTGCCACCACGCTGGCACCCGCACCGATGCCGAACTTGTGACAAAGAGTGGAGTGTACGATGAGTCACCCCGCGTCACCGCAGGGTGACTCATCAAGGCGGTCGCGACATCAGAACGTCGTGGTCGCCTTGCTGGCTTTGTAGAAGCTGTCCCCGTCGAATTCGACCGTCAGTTTGTTGCCCGGGGCGCCGGGGCGATGTTCGTAGCGGGCGATTCCCGCGCCGTCGGTTTTGGCGGTCCCTTTCTGGGAACCGTTGACGAGGAACTTCACCCGGCGATCGACGGCCGGCTCGCCGCACTGACCATTCAGAATGGCCCGCAGTTCAAATCGGCCACCGGGCTTGGGTGTGGTCTCAGCCCGCAGCTTGGAACCGGCGATAGAGACTTTCAGCGTCGCCGTCCCCGTGGAACTGGAAAAATCCCCGTTGCCGCCGAAGCGGGCCAGGACGGTGTGTTGGGCCGGGTTCAACACCAGGTTCGTGCGAACCGTCCAGCGGGCGTAGCCGAAGTTGTCCGAGTTGGCCGAACCATAGTCCCGGTTGGTGACCTTGAGCGTCAGCGGAACCTGCTTGACCGGCAAGTCGTTGATCGTGCGACGGATCTCGGCCGTGACGACGAGTTGCGATCCGTAGATGATCGTGTAGACGGGGTTCAGAAACCGGATCTTCGTCCCGGCCTTGGAAGCCTTCACGATGGGGGAGGCCCGTTTGGCGGACGGACGTTTCGCCTTCCCTTTCGCGGCGGCGGGCCGTCGAGTTTTCGACGCGGCCACCTTCTTCTTCGTAGCAGCTTTCTTGGTGGAAGCCTTCTTGGTGGGAGTCTTCTTGGTGGGAGTTGCTGTTGTCACACGCTTGTTCGGGGCGGCTGCTTTCTTCTTCACGACGGTCTCCTCGCGATGCGATTTCAAAAGGATGGTGCGGTCACGGTTCTTCCCCATTCGCAAATCGAGTGGACTGATCGCGTGCCACGGCTGTGTCAGCCGTGCGGACGCCCCGTTGCGATCCGAACCGCTTTACTCGACGACGATCTCGGCGTACTCGCTCGGTGGAGCCCGCCCGACCGCGTTGTAGGCGATGATGCGGACACGGATCGTCTTGCCGGACGGCAGGCCCTGCAACAGGTATTCGCTGTCGGAGACGTTGGCCACCTCGACGAAGTCGGCATCGACTCCCATGACCTGCACCTCGACGATGTAGCCGTCGGCGCCGGGGACGTCGGACCAGTCCGAGAAGACCCGCCCGGGGCCGACGTTCGTCACGACCGGCTTCTCCGCCGACTCGCACACCGAATCCTGTCCCGGCATCTTCAGTCCGAACGTTTCCCAGCGCGGATCGAACTTTCCGAGCTTCATCGCCAATTCGGCGATCGTATCGCTGAGCCGTTTTCGCAGCGCCCGTTCGGCCGTCTCGCGGACGGCCATCTTCTCACCGATCAGCGTCAGTCCCGCATTGACTGCCGCGCGGGCATTCGACAGCAGGTTGAACAGAATGGTCGCCCGAATCGACGTCACGTTCAAAGCCGCCACCGTGTGAGTCGGGTGAGCGGCGAAGTACAGCTTCAGCGACAGGAGCAGCGATTGCCGCTCGGCGATGGTCGAGGGGACCGCGAGCGACTGATTCGGGAACCCGGTCGCCTCCCACGCCTGAGACCACACGTTCCCGAGAAACGTGGCGAGCACATTGCGGGCGGCCAGAATGAACGTCCTGCCGTCGAGATCCGCCGCCGTCTGAGCCTGGATCAGCAACCGCTTCGCCTCGCGAGCCTGATTGCACTGATCCCACGCCGTCTGCAGCGCCACCAAATCCCCTCTCACCGCCGCCGCCGTGTTGTGAACAATCCCCAGTTCGGCCTCCAGCGCCGCCAACCCAATGGCGATCAGTTCGGTAAACGAAAACAAGTCGGTCAGTCTCCCGGGAATCGTGTTTTGGGCCATGACATGCTCCTGAACGCAGAAGGGAGGGGAAAAGTGGACTTCCACGAGCCAAAGAAAGCGTATCAAAACAAAACATTTCCGCAACCCCTTACATATCCTTCTCGTCCGTCACACCGCAACGTTGCTCTGTCGCAAACACATCGTGTTTGCGACGGAGCAACGTTGCGGCGTGTCAAACACAACGTGTTTGCGACAGGAAAACGTTGCGGCGCGACAAACACAACGTGTTTGCGACAGAGAAACGTTGCGGCGTGACAAACACAAGGCGTGCGCGACAGAAAAACGTTCCGACGCGGCAAACGCTTCGTGTTTGCGACAGCCAAGCGTCAGGCTGAGCCCAACGCGCCGGGTTTGGGGTCGGCTGAACTGTTCGCTCAAAGTCGACTTCCTCCAAGTAGCCTTCATCGCTCCGCGTGAAGAAAGCCGTGCGCGAGTCCAGCGCTGATTGTTCAAACCGCGTCTTCTCGCACTCGGCCAACTTCACGCGGAGCGATGAAGGCTACATTGGCCTGAGGCGAAGACCCTCCGTGACCGCAGTGCCCCGCACCGCCTCGTCGTTGAACCGCCTCTTGAACAGGGCTTGTTCGCGTGCCACGGCTGTGTCAGCCGTGCGGATGTTGTGAGACTATTGACCGACCTCACGCGCGGGTGCCACTGGCGAGGGGCTTCACTCGCCAGTGCTCTTCAAGAAACACTGGCGGCCCAAAGCGACCGCCAGTGGCACCCGTGCGACGTAACTAACTCGCCCGTCACTATCACTGGAAACAATGCAACCAACTGGTGCCACTCAACATCAGCAAGCGGCAAATCTAAGACAGTCGAATTAGGCTCGGGGCGATGCGGCGGGGGTGGGCTTCTTCTCGCGCGGTTCGTAGCGGTGGGCGTTGGTTTGCCACCACTGACGCCAGCGTTCGAGAGACTCCTCGCAGTCGGAGAGGGGAGCCGACCAGGCGGCCGGGGCGCGGCCGTGGGTTTGTCGCGTCAGCCTTTGCAGCGCGGCGGCGGCTTGAATTCTGATCGACGGCGCGTCGTCGGCGAGCAAGCCGATCAGGTCGCCGATCACCCACGTCGGCGCGACGTCGACGAGGATCCCCATCGCGCTCTGCCGTTGGTGCGGCTCATCGCGCGAGGTCGGAGATTGAACGAACCGCAGCAGGGGCAGGACGGCGTGATCGCCCAGGCTGCGGATTTCGTCCTCGTACAGGTTGTTCATCTTGGAGCGGCCGAGGTTCGCCAGCAGGCGGTTCACGCGGTCGCCCAGTTCGGGGCTGTCGTGCCCCTTCCGCACCAGCAGCGGCTGCATCCAACTGGTCGACAGCAGCGCGTCGGCATGACGCGGCTCGATGACCAGTTGCCCGTCGACGATCCGGGCGATCTCACCCCGTTGGAGTGTTTGCTGCGTGCTCCCCAGCGTCACGTTGATCGCGTCGCTGGCGGCCGAGATGCGACAGCCGCCGCTGGAATCGACCTCACTGAGCAGCGTTCCGTTGGAGGGACAGACGAAACTCCAAGGGGTTGGCGGCGACTGCTCCGGGGGTTGTTTGAGACTCGCCGAAACGACCTGCAGCGACACGTCGGGCGGGGAACTGCACCAGACCTGTCCCGCGCGCAGTTCGATCTCGCGCGGCGAGTGGACGGCCAGTTCGGTCGCCTCGTTCAGTCGGATCGTGCAGAGGTCGTCCGTCTCCAGTTCGCAGCGGACACCCGCGCCCGTGCGAACCTCGGTGCCGCTCGGACAGTGGAAGGTATTGACGTCGCTGGTGAGGGACCACTCCGCCCGACCCGGCTGCCGGACTTCGACGCTGCCGGTGCTGACCGTCAGCCGCGCCAGAGACGGCTCTTCTGGCGAGACAACCATCTGGGGAACGACGGACGGAGCGGGCTGCGGCTTTTGTTGCACAATGTCGCGTCGCGCGGGGGCAAACAGCAGCCACGCCAACAGGAAACCGGCCGCCGCGGCGGCGAACATCTTCAACGATTGAGACGCGGCCCCGCCGGATCGCGCGGGAATCGGTGGAGTGTGGCTGGGGTCGAGTCCGCGAGCCCCCAGTGTGTCGTCCGCACGACCGGCTGTCTGGGG
>JANODP010000397.1:0-6011 GCA_031412755.1 Schlesneria sp.
AAACGTAACCGCCCAAAGAAGCCTGAAGCGCAAGCGAAGTCTTCCTTCGCTTGGGCTTCAGGCTTCTTTGGGAAAACAATACTCCGTAAGTTCCCCATTGCTTGAATGGGCAAATCAGCTCTCGGTCGCTTCACCGCGGAAGCGGTAGCCGATCCCGCGCACGGTTTCGATCAGGGCCTCGAACTCACCGAGTTTCTGGCGGAGTGAGCGGACGTGAACGTCGATCGTTCGCTCCAACGCGTTGGCATCCTCGCCCCGGCAGCGGTCCATCAGTTCGTTCCGGCCGAACGGGCGTCCCGGCGAGCGGGCCAGTGTCCAGAGCAGGCGGAACTCGGTCGGTGTGAGCACGAGTTCCTTTCCGCCGGCCTTCGCAACGTGATTCACCCGGTCGATCTCGATGCCGTGACAGACGAGGACGTCCCTGGTTTGCTCGGACCCCGGCGAGCGTCGCAGCAGCGCCTTGATGCGATGGACCAGCGGTTTGATCTTGAACGGCTTGGTCACATAGTCGTCGGCCCCCATGTTGAAGCCGACGATCTCATCGACCTCTTCGCTGCGCGCGGTCAGCATCAGGATGCGGGTCCCCTGTGTGCGCGGGTCGCTGCGAATCTGACGGCAGACCTCCAGCCCGTCGATGACCGGCAGCATCAGGTCGAGGATCACCAGGTCCGGCTGTTCGGACGCGACGCGGCGCAGGCCGTCCTGACCGTCCGAGGCCACGCTGACCTCAAAGCCCTCCTTTTCGAGGCTGTAGGTCAGCACCTCTTGCAGCGAACGTTCGTCTTCGATGATCAGCAGTTTCGGCTTCGTCATTGAGTCCACTCGTTGAGGGAAGTCGATGGTCAGTGAGACAGGGGTGGTGCGCCGACCGGATGCGGCTCGCGCGGGAACTCGCCGCGATGGCGATGCCGCACGATCTCGCCCTGGACCAGATAGATCACGTCTTCGGCGATGTTCGTGGCATGGTCGGCGATCCGTTCGATCTGTCTCGAGGCCGAGAACATGTGGATCGCCGGCTCGATCAGATCGGGCCGGCGCTGCATCAGTCCGGTGAGTTCTTCGATGATGTCGCGGTTGAGTTTGTCGATCGCGTCGTCCTGCAGGCAGACTTCGCGCGCCGTCCGCACGTCGAGGTGAACGTAGGCGTCGATGCTGCGATGGAGCATGTCGAGCGCCTGTCGCGACATGTCCTTCATGTTGTCGGGGACGGCGATCTCGGGGCACTTCACGATCCCGCAGGCCCGCTCGGCGATGCTCACTCCGAGGTCGGCCACCCGTTCCAGTTCGCCGCCGATCTTCAGGACCGAGGTGATCCGTCGGAGGTCGATCGCGACCGGCTGATGCAGCGCGAGCAGCTTCAGGCACTCCTCCTCGATCTGGACGTCCATGCGGTCGATTTCGTCGTCGCGGCGAACGACCTCGCGGGCACGCTCGTAATCCGGCTTGTGCAGCGCATCGACCGCCGCATGAATCATGTCCTCGACGCGGGCGCACATGGTCATGACCGACTTGTGCAGGTGATCGAGATCGCGAATCAGGTGAATGGACATCCCATATTCCTCGTTGAATTTCTGATTTTTGATTTTTGATTTTGGATTGCCAATCGAAAATCCAAAATCGTCAATCCAAAATCCCAGCCTCACCCAAACCGGCCCGTGATGTAGTCTTCCGTTTCCTTCTGCGTCGGATTCGTAAAGAGCTGCTTGGTCTGTCCCACCTCGACCAGCCGCCCCAGGCAGAAGAAGGCCGTGATCTCGCTGATGCGGGCCGCCTGCTGCATGTTGTGCGTGACGATGACGATGGTGTAATTCTGCTTGAGTTCGTCGATCAGGTCTTCGATGCGCGCGGTCGAGGCCGGGTCGAGGGCCGAGGCCGGCTCATCCATCAGCAGGATTTCGGGACTCGTGGCGAGCGCCCGCGCGATGCACAGTCGCTGCTGCTGGCCGCCCGACAGCGCCATGGCCGATTCGCGCATGCGATCCTTCACCTCGTTCCACAGCGCGGCCCGTTGCAGGGATTGTTCGACGATCTCGGTCAATTGGGCCTTGTTGGTCTGCCCGGCGATCCGCGGTCCAAAGGCCACGTTGTCGAAGATCGACTTGGGGAAGGGCGTCGATTTCTGGAACACCATGCCGATCCGCTTGCGCAGCGACACGACATCGACGTCCTTCGCGTAGATGTCCTCACCATCGAGCATCACCTTCCCCGTGACGCGGGTGCCCTCAATGATGTCGTTCATCCGGTTGAGCGACCGCAGATAAGTGCTCTTCCCGCAGCCCGACGGTCCGATCAGGGCGGTCACGGCACATTCGTTGATCTTGAGCGAGACGTCGCGCAGTGCCTGATTCAGGCCGTAGAAGAAACCCATCTGCACCGTTTCGAGCTTGGGCGGACGCGCCGTGGGCGCATCGTCCTCAGCCGAGCTGGCCGTTGCTCCGGCGGGCTGAGCTCCAGCGGACGGTTCTACAAACTGAGTGAATGCTTTGACGAGAGCCATCAGGGGAATCCCAAATCTCAAATCCAAAATCAAAACCGTCACCACCGAATCTTCTTTTGGAAACGCTGTCGAATGAAAATCGCCGTGCCGTTCATCAGCACCAGCACGGTCAGGAGCACCACGATCCCGGCCGCCGCGACGTGCTCAAAGCCGCGACTGGGATCGTTGACCCAACTGTAAATCTGAAGCGGGATCGCCGTGAACTGGTCAAAGGGAGCCTGAACGAGTTTTCCCGGATGACGCAGCGCGTCGCCGACGCTCGTGATCCGCCCCGGAACAACGCTGAGCTGCGCCGCAGCTCCCAAGACCGCCAACGGAGCCGTCTCTCCCAGGGCTCGTGAAAGCGCGAGGATCACGCCGGTCAGAATACCGGGGAGCGCGGCCGGGAGCACCTGATGGCGAACCGTCTGCCATTTGGTCGCCCCCAGCGCGAGAGACGCGTGACGCAACGACGGAGGAACGGCGCGCAGCGCCTCTTGCGCGGCAATGATGACGACCGGCAGGCTGAGCAATGTCAGGGTCGCCGCGCCCGACAGGACGACTCGCCCGAGTGGCAGTTCAAACGTGAAATCGACGAAGCCGAGCGAGCAGACAAATTTTTCGGGCCGATCGCGCAGACCGAACATCCTCACGAAGACCGTGAAGCCCAGGATGCCGTACACGATCGACGGCACACCCGCCAGGTTCGAGATGTTGAGTTGAATCAACTTCGTGAGCCGCGTCGGCTTCGCGTACTCTTCGAGATACACGGCTGCTCCGACGCCAAGCGGCACCGACATGATGGCGGTCAGCCCGATCAGCCACAGGCTACCCCACAGTCCCGCCATGATCCCGGCCTCGGGGGCCTCGTACGAGTTGCCGCGCGTGAGGAAGCCCGCATCCAGCCAGCCCCACGCCTGCCTGCCCACGGCGAGCAGCAGGACGGCCAGGATGCCCAGCGAGCACCAGGTCGCCAGCCGACACAGCCACTCGAAGATCTGGCCGAGCCGGTGTCGCCAGACCAACTGACGCTCGTAAACGTCTCCGTGCAGGCTCACTGGTACACCTCGCGATATCGTTCGAGGATCATCTGCGAGACCAGGTTCATCCCCAGCGTGATGACGAACAGCACGAGAGCCACCGCGTACAGGCTCTTCTCCAGCGTCGAACCGGCCACCACCTCGCCCTGCATCACGTTGACGATGAAGCTGGTCATCGTCTGAATCTGACTGAGCGGATTCGCCGTGAGCACCGGCTGCTGTCCGGCCGCGATCGACACCGCCATCGTCTCACCAATGCTGCGCGACAGGGCGAGCAGGAACGACGCCAGGATTCCCGACAGCGCCGACGGGACGACAATCTTCGCGCTGACGTCGAATTTCGTTGCTCCCAGTGCGTAGCCGGATTCACGCAAACTGTTCGGCACCGCGCGGAGCACATCCTCACTGAGCGACGCCACCATCGGAATGATCATGATCCCCACGACAATGCCGCCGCTCAGCGCGTTGAAGCCGTTGACGGACAGCCCGAGAAAATCCTTGAAGACCGGCATGATGAAGTACGGTGTCAGAAACTTCAGAGCGAAGTAGCCGTACACGACAGTCGGCACGCCTGCCAGGATTTCCAACAGCGGCTTGCAGATCGAACGCGTGCGGGGCGTCGCGTATTCGCTGAGATAGATCGCGATCATCAGCCCGGCGGGAAGACCGATCAAACCCGAGATGCCCGTGATGAGAAACGTCCCGCAGACGAGCGGCAGGATTCCGTAATGCCGCTGCTCCTCGGCGTACTGTGGCGACCAGCGCGTCTCGGTGAAGAACTCGTAGAGCCCAATTTCCTGAAAGAAGGACGTCTGCGGCGGCAGGGCCAGGACCGCTTCCGTGAACAGCACGTAAATGATCGAAATCGTTGTCAGAATCGAAAGCAGGGCGCAACCGAACAGCATCCCCTGAATGAGCTGTTCGCGCGCCCGTTGCCACGAGAAGGCGCGACGCAGCGAGGGCTTTCGTTCTTCGCGTCGTGAAGGACCGGCGCTGGACACGGGGTTCTGCCTGAGAGGTTCGTCGAGGGGAAAGCCTCACCGTTTGGCGAGGACGCTCGTCCTTCCGGTCCCCGCTCCCGCCCGCTTCGGGGGGAGAGGGTTAGGGTGAGGGGGGTTTCGGATGGGGCTGGGGCTGCGGACACCGTCGTTCACGTGATTCTCCGATGTAGGATCGATTCCACCGACGGCCCCCTCACCCTAGCCCTCTCCCCCACAAAGCCGGGGGAGAGGGGACATGAAAAGCGAACGCGCGCTGTCGGCCTACTTCGCTTCGGCCGGTTCCGCAGGCTTGAGGGCCGCAGCCAGACGCTCTTCCATCGCCTTGCGAGTCTCATCCGTCATGCGGACGAACCCACGCTTGGCCACCAGTGGTTGAGCGGCCTCCGAAATGGAAAACTTCAAGAACTCCGCCACTTCGGGACGCTCCAGGGCATCCTTGTTGGCGTACTCAAACAACGGCCTCGATAGCGGAGCATACTCGCCACTGAGGATCGTCTCGGTTGTCGGCATCACGAACGGTGCGGCCGTCTCGGAGGCGTCCTTCGTGGGAGACACACCAATTACCTTGACTCGGTCCTTGTTCTCCTCGCAATAGCCGTGAGGGATGTACCCGAGTGCGTATTTGTTGCCCGATACACCCTGAATCAGGATGTTGTCGTCCGAGGCGGGAGTGTAATCGGTGCGAGTCGATCCCTTTTTGCCGACGATCACTTCGGTGAAGTACTCGAACGTTCCCGAGTCGCTGTCGGCACCGAACAACTGGATCGGCTGATCCGGCCACTGCGGGTTGAGGTCACTCCACTTGGCAATTTTGCTGTCTGGTTGCCACAGCTTCTTGAGGTCGGCCACGCTGAGGCCGGGACACCAGTCGTTCTCGGGATGCACGGCAATCGACAATCCGTCGATGCCGACGGTCAGTTCGAGCCACTCGATCCCCTTCTCCTTCAGTTCGGCGATCTCCTTGTCGGCGATTGGCCGTGAGGCATTCCAGATGTCGCTCTGACGAAGGGCAAACTTCTTGTAACCGCCGCCGGTTCCGGAACGACCGACGCTCACCTTGTGATTAGTACTCTTTTCGAACTCAACGGCAAACGCCTGCGAGATGAGATAGACCGTACTGGAACCTTCCGCGTTGATGAGTGCCTCGGCCGCACCGTTTGGTGACTTTGCATCGCCAGGATTGGTGACCCCAGGCTGACCGGGCTTGGGAGTTGGAGCACTTTGAATGCAGCCTCCGACCACTCCCAATCCAAACAGACAGATGGCAACGCGAGCCGGACCAAACCAACAATTCCTGCTGACAGTCATCCTGGTGTCTCCCACACGAGCCGAGTTTGAATCCATCATCAATTGAAGCCGCAACGAGAAGTGGCCCATTCGTGGCGGAAGCTTAGACGGCGTGAACGCAGTTTGCGACGAACGATTCATGAAGATTTGATGAAGCGGACTGTTTCTGAGCGGGGCGGCGTCTGCCCCCCGGTTCGTTGTTGAGGC
>JANODP010000398.1:0-10960 GCA_031412755.1 Schlesneria sp.
CCTCACCCTAACCCTCTCCCCCGAAGACGGAGGAGAGGGGACAGGAAAAAGACCACCAATTAGCGACTGCACCCGACGTCCGCCGCCGCCGGTTCGACGCGGCAACCTCGCTTGCGAAACGGCTGCCGTGCGACAACACTAGCCACCGATTCGACATCCCGCCTCGAGAAGATCCCCCGATCAAATCGCCGTCTGTGCTCCGTCGCAGTGAGTTGACCGGCGGACTGTTCGGGTGCGCTTTTGAACGTTGTTTGGCGGCTCACGGGAATTGATCTGCAATGAGGGGTCTTGGGTTGAACATCATGCAAGCGTTGGGTCGCAAGACCAAGGGTAAGATTCCGCTGTACAACGAGGACGAGCGGGAGGGTCTGCGAACGGCCGGGCGGTTCAATGCTCAACTGATGGACTTTCTCAGGCCGCACATCAAAGCGGGCGTCACCACCATCGAACTTGACCGACTGGTGTATGAATACACGCTGGATCACGGCCACACGCCCGCGTGCCTCGGATACAAAAACTACCCGAACAGCATTTGCACCAGCGTCAACGAAGTTGTCTGCCACGGCATTCCGAATCGCATGCCGCTGCGTGACGGAGACATCGTCAACGTGGACCTCACCACCATCGTCGACGGCTGGCACGGAGACTCCTCGGAAACGTTCCTGATCGGACGAGTGCCCGACGAAGCACGCAAGCTGGTGCAGGCCGCGTTCGACTCGATGCACGTCGGAATCGATGCCATTCACACCTACGGCAAGTTGTTCGACATTGGTCGCTCGATCGAGCGGTTTGCCCGCGTACGCGGCTACTCCGTCGTGCAGGAATATCAGGGCCACGGATTGGGACGCGAGTTCCATCAGGAGCCGGGCGTGCCCCACTACGTTCCGAAGTCGGGCACCAAGAATGTGATGCTCGAACCGGGCATGTGTTTTACCGTGGAACCGATGATCAACGCCGGAACCTGGCGCACAATGCTCGACAACCGCGACAAATGGACGGTGCGCACGATGGACCTGTCCCTGTCGGCGCAATTTGAACACACCGTTCTCGTCACCGAGTCCGGTCCCGAAGTGTTGACCTACACGCAGGGCGGCCCCCTGCCGGGCCACAAGTTCTGAGTGCCGAATGCAACGGTGATCACTCACCCTGCGTTTGCCGGTCAACTCGACTGACCGCGAACTGTGTCGGTTGAC
Source organism: Schlesneria sp. (assembly GCA_031412755.1). Lineage (GTDB taxonomy): Bacteria > Planctomycetota > Planctomycetia > Planctomycetales > Planctomycetaceae > Schlesneria. The sequence continues at coordinate 1,194 of JANODP010000398.1, forward strand.
AACAGCCCATCACTCTAGTCGATAACACTTCTGATCTCATCGGGACTCATTGTGACGGACTATTGACGGATATCGAAAAGGAGAATCGACTTCCCAATTATCGCAATCGGTCGATGTTCATTGAGCCAATCATACCCTTCGCTCGTCTTTAGCAATGTCATGCTAATCGCCACGTAACCACTCACTCTTTGATGAGTTGGCAGGACGCTGAAATCTGGCAGACCATGCCGCGTCTTATCCGCCGTTCCAAAATATGCAATGTGAATATGATCGATATTCCGCCGCGACAATTCAGCAGCAAGACGGCCAAGATCCTGGCCCCAATCCAAGTCGCTGTCTACAACAATTTCCTCAGGGTGCCGACCGGCAAGCCTGTTGAAGAATGCGAGATAATCTGGGTGCGCGAAGGTCGATTCCGTTGCCCCCCAGAAAGCGAGCGCGATCACCACCATTCGCGAACAGGTCAGCCCCGCGCAACCCGGCAAACGACGGACTGCCGTCTCAATCGTCGCCGGAGAATCAGTGGGTGATGCCCGGCTACAAATGGGGCGGCGCCGCCACAACCAACTCACACCCAACGCGGCACAGATGGATAGCATCGGATAGAGCGGAAGAATGTGTCGAACTCCAAGATTGATTCGGCTCGTCATCGCCATGTCGAGAACGGCGATCGAACATGCAAACGGAACACGTGCGTGCCGACCGACGCCCCGTCCAAAAGAGACAAACGAGCCAAGACAAAACGCACAGACAAAGGCGATCGGCGTCTTAATAATCAACACGGCCGGAAAGAATACCAGGCTGCCTTGCTGGCTGACGGAACCCAGAAAGTACGGGGCGTGTCCTCGATCGTTTTTGTCGATCAGTACCACCAGGCCGCGGAAAAACTCCGGGGCTGGAACTGGAACTTCCAGCAGCCAGCGAACGACGGGACCCGAGTTGACGACCAGGCCAGCTTCCCCGATCTCCTCTCCCGCAGGTGCGTCAGGCAAATATATCGAACCTACAGAATATCTATACCCTGCCCACACAACATTACACGCACATAAATACACGGCAAGACAATACCAGCACCGCTGATTAAATGAACGACGCGTGCCGTCCGACGGTCCGCGCGAAATCAGTACCGCAATGAAGCATCCAGGGAGATAGATGACCGCCGATAGTTTGGACAATAGCGTTAGCCCCACACTGATTCCAAGTGCGAGGCTGCGAGCCAGGGTACACTGGTCCAGCCACTTCAAAAACAACCATACTGAGGTGCAGAGACTGGCGGTAATCGCCATATCCGTTGTCGCAAGACCCGCATGCGCCAATACGGGCGGAAGCATCGTGAATATCAAAACGGCCACGAACGCGCAGTGCGGATCGAAGTAATTACGGCACCACATCCACACCGCGACAGCCGCCCAAATGAAAAACACGAGATTTCCCATGCGTGCGAGCGTCAAGGTTCGGGCATAATCTGCGGAGTACAGGATCGAATTGCCGTCGATCCATTTGTCACCCGTCGGGGCGGCATCGACACCCGACAAGACCGGTCCAGTCGCAAAGGCAATGGGAGCCAATGGCGGATGCAACGGGTGTATGTACGCATATCCTTTGAGCCATAGATATCCACGGGAAATGTGGGCGGGCTCATCGTGCGTTTGGCAAAACATTGGATAGGTGGCCACAATCCGCGCGACGGCAATCATGATCAGCATACACGCCGAAATGGCACTGAGTGCATAGGGACTGGGATTCCATTTCAGCACGGACAATTGCGATACCAGCGCAGGACGCAGATTACACATGCTTTTCGATTCTTGGCGGGCTGATGCGACACGACGGTCGCAAGTTGGCGCTTACTCAATCCGGAAAATCAAGAGCGAGTACCCGACACGGTCAACCGGGGTGCGCTCCAGAAAATCAATGAATCCGTCTGGCTTGCACCAGTACTGCTGACCATCTGGGGCGGTCTGCCAGAAGGGCATACCATGCATCATTGTCACGCTGACTGCGTACCATCCCGGCGTGCGGCCCGCCACGGGGCTATCCTCAGGCAGAAAGAAGTCGATCCCCGCCACACGGGGATTGAACTGACCATAGTAGACCAAGCCAATCTTACCCACCTCTGGGTGCTCCGCGAGCCAATCCTGGAGCAAAAACAAATCCTGGCCCCAATCAACGTTACTGTCGATCAAGTGAAAGTGCCCTGCTTCCGGCCCGCCCGCCAGTTCGTTGAAGTAGGACAAACTGTGAGGAACATACCGTAAACTGCTTCCGGTGGCCCAGACAATCCCGACGATGAGAAGTGATGACAAGACTTTTTGTCCCGTGACCAAGACTTGTCCGGCGCGAGCGGTCCAGATCAAAAAAAATGGCAGCGCCGGGAGCGCGTATCTCAAATGGGCATTCCACGAAATTTCCGCGCTCACAATTCCTACAAAAAACAAGAAGTGGATTGGCAGAATCCATGCCATGCGAGCGAAAGCCTGAACACCTTTTGTATTCAGACTCGCAACCAGCCCGATCAGAACAATTCCCAGGGGCGTCTTGACGGCAAACGCATAGAGATAATAGTACCAAAGACCATGCTCGTACATTTGGCCTCGGAGGTATGTCCGCCGTGGCATGTCAAAATCGGCTTTCTGAATGTCAAAGCCGAGTACGAACTGTTCGGGTACCGGTACCGGAATGTGGCCAACAACCGTCCGCTCAAAGCGATTTCCCCATCCATTGGGAAGGCTACCGCGCTCACTGCCAGTCAACGCGTGACTCACAAACTTGAAGCTTCCGAGAGAACTGAATGAACCGTCGTAAAGATAACCCATATTCAAAACGTGAAGCCCCATGACTAGACACAAAAGCAACTGCGCCGCTTGCTGCCCTCGGCCCAGCGGGTGGTCTTGAGGAAATCGCCTCAGCAAACTGATCATTCCGATCACTGGCCAGAGTACGAGGAGAGTCACCCATGTTAGCTTGGTCAATAGCGCCAAGCCGAGCAAGGCTCCGGCAATTGCGGATCTGCCCCAGGTCGGCCGAACGAGCCATCTCCAAAAGCTGTAGCCGGCGACGACCCCCAACGAAGAAGCCACTCCGTCTGGACTCATAAACGATGCCAACGCCAATTCGTTCGGCGAGAAGCACCACAGCGCCGTGGCCAGCATCGCGCAAGGCCTGCCATATAATTCATCAGCCCAGCAGAAGCACGCCCATGCGCCAAGGCAGGAAAAGGGGATGAGCATCAACCGGCCGAGTATGATGTAGCGATACGACCAGACTCCGTTCGACTCGACGAACTTTGGCACCATTCCAAACTCGGAACGACTGCCGGGCAGGTTGCTATACAGGCTCCAATCGGTTTCGCAGCCGAAAATGACCGCAGGTAAGGCTGCGACCATGCGGACGAGCGGGGGGTTCCCGCGGTAAAGTTCAAAACGCCCGAGTTCCCAGTGGCTGATGCCAGAAATAAGGTGAGCGACTTCATTCGCGTTGGGGCTCTGAATGAAAGATTCCCATGAGGCAATTCCAGCATGAATGACGACCATCGCAACAGCACACCAGACACTGTATCGCGATATCTTTGACCTCTGGGTTGCTTCAGTTGTCATATCCCTTCCCTCGCTAATTGGCAATCAAACGCATCGAAAGACGGCCATGTGGCCACACTTTCATATACATCCCGGATCGACATCGTTTAGCGGAAGAGAAGCAATCTAATGATCCGCAAAGACAGATTCGATCGCTTCATAAATCCTGCTAAAGCCCGGTTGCCCTTCTTTTCAGTACCTGAGGCGGGCGTTCACATGCGTGATCGTGCCGCTGTTCGGTCGATTCAAAACAGCTCTTCGATCGCCCGACCAGCCCGGACGAGGTGCGGGCGATTCAGGGAGTCGTGCAACACGGCATCGACGGGGACTCCCAGCGCGTGGAACATCGTCGCGACGAGGTCATGCGGTGAGACCGGCTTGTCGGCGGGAAAAGCCGCGTGGCGGTCGCTTGCGCCGAAGACTTGCCCGCCGCGAATGCCGCCTCCCGCCAGGAGGCCGCTGTAGCAGCGCGGGTGATGCTCGCGACCAGACGATCCGTTGATGACCGGGGCGCGCCCGAACTCACCCACCCAGACGATCAGCGTCTCATCGAGCTGACCGGTGCGAGACAAGTCTTCCAGCAGGGCCGTCAACGCGCGATCGGCCGGCGGGCAGAGGTCGTTCTTCAAGCGATTGAAGTTGTTGCCGTGGGTGTCCCAAAAGTTCTTGCCATCGTTGTGCCAGTTGACGGAGACGAGTGGAACGCCGTGCTCGATCAGCCGTCGCGCCAGGAGGACGCACTGACCGTGAGTGTTTCGACCGTAGCGGCTTCGTGTCTCGGTCGTCTCCTGCTTCAGATCGAACGCGCCGCGAACCGTGGCCGATGTGAGCAGCCCGAATGCCCGCTCCTGCAGGGAATCCAACTGGTCCGGCCCACGCGACGGCTCGCCCGCCTGGGTACTGACCCGGCGTTGATGGTCGAGCGATTGCAACAGTTCGCGACGGTGCTGCAGTCGGTCGGGAGACTGTCCATTGATCAGGGTCAGTGCGGGAACCTTCCAGAAGAGCGCGTTCGGATCTCCCGTCACGAGGAACGGATCGTATTGCCGCCCCAGCCAACCGCCATGCTGACCGGGTGCGTTCCCACCGGGTGCGGCCGGATGATGCGCGAGCCACGGCATGGTGACGAACGGAGGCATCGCGCTCGTGGACGGCCTGATCTTCGACATCACGCTGCCGATGTGAGGCGTGTCTCGCTCACTCGGCGGTTCGGCATCGCTGAAGTTCACCGGGGGAAGTTGCCCCGTGAGAATCGTGTGTCCGCTCGACAGATGTGCGGGATCATCGTGATTGAGCGACCGGATCACCGCCAGCTTGTCGGCCTGCTGGGCGAGTCGAGGAAACAACTCGGACCATTCCATCCCCGGGACGTTGGTGGCGATCGGTTTGAACGGGCCGCGAATCGAATCAGGGGCGAGCGGCTTCGGATCAAAGGTGTCGAGCTGGCTCGGGCCACCCCACATGAAGAGCAGAATGCATTGCTTCGCTCGACCAAATCCTGCCAGCCCGATGGAGTCCGCATCTGCCGAACCGTTCCCCGCCTGCAACAGCGCGGGCAGGTTGAGTCCCGCGACGCCCAGCGCTCCCGCCTGCAACAGCATGTTGCGGCGAGGCAGAAAGGGCGATCTGTTTAACGGATCAGACAGCATCTCATTCTCCTCAATGCCCGATCAGCGTACATTGTCTCGTCGGCCCAAGTCACTTCATCGACCGACACGAACCGATTCTTTCGGATGTCATGGTGCGGCGTCAATCGCCGCGTGAGTTCTTCCTCGGCGCCCGCGCACGTTTCACGTTGGTGTTTGGGAATTCTACTTCGCGGGCAGCACTCCGATTTTCAAACTGGTCGGGTGGGTGGAGGACCGGAAGACTCGATGAGTCGCCTTCTGGAAGTCGTCGGACTTGGCGAAGTAGATGTTGGGGACGTAGGTCTGCGGGTTGCGATCGACCAGCGGAAACCAGGTGCTTTGAATCTGGACCATCAGGCGATGCCCCTTTTGAAAGCGATGCAACACGTCGAGCAGTTCAAATCGGACTCGCGTCGGCTCGCCGGGAGTGAACGGCTCCGGCTTCGCGTAGTCGTTGCGGAATCGGCCGCGGAAGACCTCGCTGCGGATCAGCATCTGATATCCGGCGAGCGGCGTCGCTTCGGGGGCATCGGGGCGGACGTCGATCAGCTTCACGACCCAATCGGCATCGGTGCCTGTGGTGGAGACCCACAGGTCGGCTTCGAGTGGCCCGGCCAGTACAGTGTCTTCCTCAAAAACATCAGTCTGATACGTCAGCACGTCCGGCCGGCGCGAGGCGAAGCGCTGGTCATCGACCATGTACTCGATCGTCATCTTGGGGGTGATGATCTCGCAGTAGGGGACCGGCTTGTTGGGATCGCTGACGAATTCATCGAAGCTGGTGTCGGTGGCCGATTTTTCGGGCGGCGTAAACTTCAAGCCGCCTCCCACGTGCAGGAAGAGTTGTTTGGTCTCGGTCTTCTTCGGAGGCCAGTGGTCGAAGGTTCGCCAGGCGTTGGAACCGGTCTCGAACACGGTCGCCTCGGCGGGCGCGGGGAGTTCCTTGTCCTTGAGGTATTTCTCGAAGAAGGGGAGCTCGATCTCGGCCCGATAAAACGCGGCGGTCTTCGAGCCGAACGTGACGTTGCCGAGCTTGTCGCCCTCCACCGAGGCCCAGCCGCCGTGATGCCACGGGCCGACGACGAGCACGCTCTTGACCTTCGGGTTCTGCTGTTCGATCGAGTGATACGTCTTGAACGAGCCGTAGAGATCCTTGGCGTCGTACCAGCCGGTGACGGTCATGACGGCCGGCGAGACGTTCTTCAAATGCGGAATCAGGGCTCGCTGCTGCCAGAACTCGTCGCGGTTCGGGTGCAGCATCATCTCCTGCCAGAACGGGATCGTCCCCTTGAGATAGAGCTTGTCGATGTTCTCGACCGAACCGGCGTCGAGAAACATCTTGTAGCCATCTGGCGTCGGGTAGACGTAGGGCTTCGCCGGTTCGGTCGTCGGCTTGGGCCGCTCGGTCGCGTTGCCGGTCAGCCATTTGAAGGCGTGTGCCAGAAAGAACGAACCGTGGTGCAGGAAGTCGTCGAAGTACCAGTCGCCGACGGGAGCCTGCGGCGAGACCGCCTTCAGCGCCGGATGGGCGTCGATCATCCCGGCCGCCGCGTAGAAGCCGGGGTACGAGATGCCGTACAGGCCGACTCGCCCGTTGTGGTTCGGCACGTTCTTCAGCAGCCACTCGATCGTGTCGTAGGTGTCGGAACTCTCATCGACATCGGTCGGCTTCGTCTTGTTCGGCAGGTGCGGTGTGACTTGAGTGAACTCTCCCTCCGACGCGAACCGCCCACGCACGTCCTGATTGACGAAGATGTATCCCGCCTTGATGAAGAGTTCGCTCGGACCGAGTTTCGACGGGTACTTGTCATCACCATACGGTCCGACGTTGTACGGAGTCCGCTTTATCAGTATCGGATACGTCTTCGTCGAGTCGTTCGGCACGAAGACCGACGTCATCAGCTTCACGCCGTCGCGCATCGGCACCATGTGTTCGTGCTTGGTGTAGTGCAGTCGGATGTAGCTTTCGGGCTGCTGAATGTCCTGGGCGACCGCCTGGATTGGTCCTGCCGTTGCCATCAACAACAATGCCGACACCAGCATGGCACGAATGACGTTTCGCATGTGCGACTGCCTCCAGGGAGAGTGTGCTCGATGAACCGCGATTCACCGCAGCGTGACGAATTGGAGACCGCTCGCCAAGCGTGAGGCGGTCGGTCGCTGGAGTCTCTGAACGCGGGCTTCCGAAGATCAAGTCGAACTTGTTGCGACTTCAGTGGTCAACAGGTTGGCGTCTCGCACGAGAACCCAGCGACCGTCGGGCTGCTTCTGGAAAATGGTGAGCGTGTACCCCGAACGCCGCAGGGGTGTGCCGCCCTGTCTCGGGGTGACCGTCACCGTCAAATGATTCGACAACCACGCGAAGTCACCGGCGATCTGGATTTCTTGAATCTCGGATTTGGCTGCGATGCGAACGTGCTCAAGACCGGCCTGGAAGGCGGCCATGAAGGCGTCTCGCCCGCGCATCGGCGGCTGGCCCGGTGTGAGAAAGACGGCGTCCTCGGCCATCAGACTTTGCAGCCTCGGCACATCACCGGCGGCGCTGGCCTCCAACCAGGTGGCGACAACATTGCGAATGGCCTGTTCGTCAGTTTGCATGAGCTTGTCTCCTTCTGGTTCAGGGCTGCCACTCGGCGACGCGGCGAATGTCAGTGATGTCGAGTGGGCCTTCGTCACTGAGCAGCGAGTGTAATCGTGGGTCTTTCAGGACGTCAGCGACTTTGAGCGTCTGACCATCAACCAGCATTTGGCCCGACAGCAGGCGGACTCCGTGGCTGTAATCGACGTACCAATCGACGTGGCCGACGTACAGCGACTGGATCGGCCGACCATCTGGGTAATGCCAGCCATAGATCGCCACCTTGTGAGGCTTCTCGCGCAGCCGGTTGCTCAACACGACGTCCTTTTTGATGCCGGCGGCCAGCGCGCTGCGCGGCTTGCCGACAAGCTGCTCTTCGATGATCCGGTGATGCTGCCAGAACGTGGTGACAGAATCGCGATCCTTGGTCAGCGGTTTTGGACTGAGCTTGAGTTCAGAGGCGGCGAACACATCGTCGGAAATCTTGGTCGTGATGAGCGAGCCATCGACTGCGTCCGCGATCGCGGTGGCCGTCTGCGGAGTGATCGGAACACGGAAGAAGTCCTGGTCGGTTCCGACGGCGAGATAATCGGACATGACGAAGTACGTACCGAGATGTTTGACTCCCATGTCGTCGGTTGCCTCCACGCGGATCGGCTTCAGGCGCCGCAGAAACACCGGGACGTTACCGCGCAGGATTTCGCGCAGGACGGTCGCTTCACGTTCCTTGCGCGGCAGCGTTGCGATCTGCTCTTGAAACTTGGAGCCGGTCGGCGCGTCGGTGGGGCGTGCGGGAAGAGTGAGACGAATCTCCGGCGCATCGGTCGGGATCGTCGCGCGCGGGGTGGTCCGTTCGGCAAACGGCTGAGACTGGACCCACTTGGTGTACGCGCGCGGCCCGCCGAACTGACCCCATTTCTCGGCGTATTCCGTGCCGAGCGTCAGACCGTGCAGCAATCCGTTCATCTCACCGACGAGAGCCGTGTGCAGGATCTTGTTTTCGGGGTTCGGATGAATGAAGAACTGCATCCGCCCATCGAGACCACTGGTGAGGTGGAACGCGCCCTGCTCTGTTTCCGTCAGTTCGACGTCGCGTCGAAAGCGGTTCAGCATTCGTTGTGAGGCTCGAAACGTCCCACCCTCCGCGCCGACAACCTTCTTCCCGTTGAGCACGATCTCACGATCGTCGTAGGCGATGACGATCAATCGCCGAACCGCATTGCCTTTGAGCCACACCAGTAGCTTGTCACCATGCCGTTCGTCATCGGAGTACGAGTAGTTCGCATCGAGAAACACGATCCGTTCGAGCAAGGGCGGCAACGTTTCGGCCGCGTTCAAGTAGCCGCAAATGAACGAACCACCCCCGCTGTGACAGGTCAACACGACTCGCTCGGCCGCGACCTCTTTCGCCAGCGTCGCCACCAGTTCGCGAATGACCGTGTTGGCCCCGGCCTGCTCGCGCCGAAACGTCGGCCAACTCAGCTTGGGAGCTTGCACGACGGCCAGCACATAATCGCGATCGGCGTCGATCTCACGCAGCCGTCGCATTTGGGCGGCAATGTGTTGGATGTCGAACCGCCAGTCGAGTTCTAGAGACGCCGCGCAGCCGAGCGTTTGCTCAATCGTGCTGCCATTCGGCGTGGCGAACACGACGAGCACTCGCGGACGCGCGGTCAACTTCGCGGGGGCGTTCACAAACACGCGAATGCCGCTGTCGAGCCGGGTCCATTTCACCTGCTCGTCGAACGGCGTTGTCTGCTGGAAACCCGGCAGCGATTGCGGCCAGGCACGCGTCGAGCTGGTCACCAGAATCAGTACCGTCAAGATGACCAATCGCAACACCATCCGAACCAACCTTGAGCCAAACCACGGTTTGAAGTTCAGTCCCTATAAGCAGTTTCAATACCGGTTTCGGAGCGGGGGACGTGAGTCCCCTGAATGCGGCCGTCACTGCGAACCACGCGAATTCAGGGGACTCACGTCCCC
>JANODP010000399.1:0-13878 GCA_031412755.1 Schlesneria sp.
GTTTGGGGCTACCTTTACTCCTTTAGCGCCCGTATTTAAGCCGTCGTCTCCTTCAATTCGCCCACCAGATTCCAGCCCCCCCTGCCTGGGTTTACGACGATTTTAAGGAGACGACGAATGGGAATTCCCCAATCTGGAAACGAGCTGGCGTCAAATGCCGCCGTTGAGGAATCTTCAGAACCGTCTCCGGGCTTCCTCATTCCGAAAGTACCATGTCCGTTCTGACTCATCTCTGGCATTGGACGAAGGCTGGCGGACGGCCGATGGCGGCGCGGGTCTCGCGGTGGCGGGGGATGGCGGGTCGGATCGTCACGCTGTCCGAGTCGTTTTCCGATTGCAGCGACGAGGCGTTGCGGGCTCGATCGAACGAGCTGCGCTGGCGGGCGAAGTCGGGGATGCCGCTGGGGACGCTGCTACCCGAAGCCTATGCGTTGGTGCGCGAGGCGGCGCGGCGGGTGCTCGGTCAGCAGCACTATCCCGTGCAGATCATGGGCGGGATCGGCCTGTTTGAAGGGGGCCTCGCCGAGATGCAGACGGGTGAGGGGAAGACGCTGACCGCCACACTGACCGCCTTTCTGCGGGCGTTGCCGGGACGCGGTTGCCACGTCGTCACGGTCAACGACTATCTCGCCGAACGCGATTGCGAGCAGATGGGGCCGGTGTATCAGCGGCTCGGGCTGACCGTCGGCTGCGTGCTGTCGGCGAGCGAACCGGACGGCCGGCGCAGCGCGTACGGGAAGGACATCACCTATGCCACCAGCCGCGAGATCGGCTTCGATTTTCTGCGCGATCGACTGAAGGTCGGCTCGACGCTGGACGAGCCTTCGCGTCCGCCGTTGTTCACGCGCGACGAGCCCGATCCCCAGGGGCCGGTGCAGCGCGGGCATTACTTCGCACTCGTCGATGAGGCGGACAGCGTGCTGATCGACGATGCGGGAACACCGCTCATCATCGGTCTCAACAAGCAGAACACCGAATCCACCGAGGCGCTGTTGCAATGGTGCGGCGAACTCGCGCAGCGGTTGCAGCCCACTGTCGACTTCGAGTTCGATCCGGCTCTGCGGAGCATCGAACTGACGAACCAGGGAACGCACAAGGTCGTGCTCGCCCGCAAGCCGGCCCTGCTGAATGCGTTCGACACCGAGAAACTTTACACGTACGTCGAACAGGCTCTGCGCGCCCGGATCGCCTTTCAGCGGGGCCGCGATTACGTCGTCAACGTCAACGAAGAGATCGCGATCGTCGATGAGGGGACGGGGCGCACGCTCGACGGCCGCAAGTGGCAGGCCGGGTTGCATCAGGCGGTCGAATCGAAGGAGAGCGTCCCGATCACCAACGAAACGGGCGAAGCGGCCCGCGTCACGGTGCAGACGTTCTTTCGACGGTACGAGCATCTCGCGGGGATGACCGGCACGGGTTTTCTCGCCCGGCGCGAATTCCAGAAGACCTATCATCTGAGTACGACCGTCATCCCGACCCATCGCCCCTGCATCCGCCGCGGTCTTCCCGCGCGCGTCTTCGCCACGCAGGCCGCCAAACGCGCCGCACTCATCCCCGAGATCGAACGGCTGCATCGCGCGGGGCGGGCGCTCCTGATCGGCACTCCCTCCGTCCATGCCTCCGAGTCACTCGGCCAAAGTCTGCGGGAACTCGGCATCAAGTGCCACATCCTCAACGCGCTGTTCCTCGATCTGGAGGCGGCCATCGTTGCCGAGGCCGGTCAACCGGGACGAGTCACCATCGCGACGAACATGGCTGGACGAGGGACCGACATCCACCTGCACAACGACGTGCGGGCCAACGGCGGTCTGCACGTCATCGCCACCGAGATGCATTCCAGCCGCCGCATCGACCGCCAGTTGGTCGGCCGCGCGGCGCGGCAGGGCGACCCCGGCTCGTATCAGTTCTGGCTCTCCCTCGAAGACGAGCTGTTCCGTTGTCTGAAGCCCGCCCGGTTGAAGCGGCTTCAATCCCGGGCGCGCCCCAATTCCCGGGGCGAACTGACGCGCGGTTGGCTGCGCACCTTCCAGCGCACCCAGCGACTCATCGAAGCCCGCGACATCAAGCACCGCCAACAGCAACTCCAGCAGGAAAAGTCCCGCGCGAAGATGTGCCTGGCCATGGGCCTCGATCCGTTCCTCGAACTGGCCGAGTGAGCCACCGAAGTACTCGACAGACCAAACCGACCCGGACGCGGCGAGCGTCCGGGTCGTGGTTTTATCGGAATGGGACACCACGGAGAATCGTCGGTCGTCTCGCCCCGACGGTTCTCAATGAGGATTGGTCAGGCGACGGTGGCGAACAGGGAGAACTCCGACGTGTTGGCGTCGGTGGCCGTGGCGACGATCTTGGTGCCGACCACGGCGGCACCGGCCGAGATCGTGGCCAACTTGGCGCCGGGGAGGTGTAGCTGACCGCTCCCAGGATCGTCCTGCCTGCCTGGTTGGTTGCGTCGGCGATGTAGAACTCGACCCGCAGCGGGTAGACCGAGTTCGTCGTCAACGACGGCACCGAGTAGGTGATATCCAGGTTGGGGCCGTTCAGCACGACGCTCGTGAACGTCGGGAAGTTCTGCAGATGATTCGGGCCGAAATTCGGATCGTCCACGTCGTTGGGGGTCAGGCCGTTGGCGTTCAGATCGATCCCCAGGTCGCCGTTGGAGAAGATCGAATTCCTCAAGATGGCGTTGTTCGAGGCGGAGACATCCGTCCCGACACTGAGACACCGTCCTGGCGTTCAACGCAATCGTGTTGCCGCTGCCGGCTGTCGTGCCGCCGATGGTGTTGCCGCTGGAGTGGACGATCTGCACTCCGTTGAGGGCATTGGCTAAGGCCACGGTCCCATTCAATTGAGTACCTATGAGATTCCCCTGCACGAAATTCGTGACGTTGCTGCCACCCGGGATCAGCACGCCGGGCTGCCTTCGTTGTCTGAGGTTCAACGCGCTCCGGCCAGCGATTCAAGCGGCATCCCGGTCGCTGCCGTCACTGCGGTGGCGGCCAGCAGCAACTCATTGAGCACGTCAAGGTTGGCCCGCCGGTTTTGGATCAGGCTCGTCCGCGCTTGCAGCACGCGCAGCACATCGACTTCGCCCGCCTTGAACTGCTCTTCGAGGCGTTGCAGTTCGATGGGCAGGTCGGCGGCATTCCGTTCGTTCGGCTCGGCCCACAGTAGGCGGGCACGTTCGTACCGATCGGCGGCGGCCTGGGCTTCGAGTCCCGCGCGAAGTTGCAACTGCTGCCACGTCATCGCGCGCTGATTCAACTCCGCCTCGCGCTGCCTGACCAGCGGCAGTCCATTGTTGACGACGGGCAGGTCCATCTGGGCGCGAAAACCGAGAAAGTTCGTTCCCCCCTCATTGGTCGCGTAGATCGGGCCGATCTGCAAATCGGGAATCCTCGCGGCGCAGGCCAGGTTCGTGTTGGCCCGTGCCGCGTCCAGGTCGGCATGCGCGGCCAGCACGTCGGGCCGAGTCGCCGAGAGCGCGGTGAGATGCTCTTTCGTCGTCGCGGTCCACTCCCAGCGAAAGGCCTCGTCGTCGAGGACGATCTCCGCCTCGGGCGACAGCCCCAGATGACGCCGCAGATCGAGCAGCGCCGTTTGCAGGTTGGCCTCGGCGAGTTGCATCTGCCTCCGCGTCGAACGGGCATCCATGCGCACCATGGCCACGTCGGCGGCCGTCGCCGCACCGGCGGCCAACTGACGTTCGAGGATCGTCAGCAACTGCGCGTTGTTGTCGGCAATGACTCGCGCGAGGTCACGCAAGCCCTGCTGATAGATCGCCGCAAAATACAGCCGCTGCGTCTGCGCGATGTTGAGCAACTCGGCCTGCAACAGATTCCAACGGACTCCGTTCAGCGCGGCCCCCGCCGCCTCTTCACGATGCTGTTGCTGATGAGCGAGTTGAATCTGCTGCATCACGAGAACGTAGTGCGCCGTCGTCCCCGAGCCTCCGACACGTGCATCCTGATACGGCGTCGCCTGCACTTGCACCCAGGGATTGAACGGGTAAGTCTCGGCCACTCCCAACGCCGCCGTGCTGACTCCCTCGGCCTGCCGCTGCGCGACGAGGTCCGGGTTCTGAGCCAGCGCCGTTTCGATGGCCTGTCGGATCGTCAGCCGCAGGGGAGCGACCGCAGAATCTTCCGACGAGTCGTTCGCCAACTGAGCCGACACTTGTTGAATCGCCGTCGCCGGCTCGTGATCGGCAGCCACTGCCGATTTGAGACGGACCGAACCGGAATCTGAAGCACATTCATCGGCCGAGCCCGCATCAATGGGCGGAATCCGGCTCTGAACCACCGTCGTCGACCGGCAGCCGCACTCGCACAGCGCGCAGGCCAGCGCGACAATCATTCCCGCGCGACGCAATCGTCCGGCGTTGCCATCCATGAATTCGGTCTCTGTCCGTGAGCGGCTGCGTCCGTGCAGTCGTCGTGTTGTTTCGACGACTCGACCCGACTGAATCGAGGATCGGGGTGCTACCCGATGGAACTCCTTCGCAGGTCACGCCTGAGATGCTCGTTGTGCAGGTTCATCCGCACGTTCTGGCTCGGTAAACGGCGGCGAGTCTGACGGGAGGTCTTGCATCCGCAGCGCAATCAGTTCGCCTTCCTCGTCACTCGTCCAAACGCGAGATAGATCGGCGGGAGCAGAAACAGGTTCAGGAGCGTGGACGTGACCAATCCTCCGATGATGACCACCGCCATCGGGTATTCGATCTCGTGGCCGGGGAGGTTGCCGTTGATGACCAGCGGCACGAGAGCCAGACCGGTCGCGAGAGCCGTCATCAGGATCGGAGCGAGCCGCTCTTCGGAGCCTCGTCGCACCAACTCCGGGCCGAAGGCTTCGCCCTCCACTTCCTCCAAATGCCGGTAATGGCTGACGAGCATGATGCCGTTGCGGGCCGCGATGCCGAGCACCGTCACGAAGCCGACCAGCGAACCGAGCGACAGCACGCCGTTGTCGAGCAGTGTGCCGACCACTCCACCGACGAGGGCGAACGGAATCGTGAAGGCCACGATGAGCGTCAGCCGCCACGACTGAAAGTCCATGTGCAGGAGCAGCAGGATGCCGATCAGCGAGAGAGCGGCGAGCGTGAACAGTCGCCGTTGCGACTCCGCGCGTGCGGCGTACTCACCGAGGAACTCGGGGTGATAGCCGCTGTCGAAGTCGAGTTTCTTCACCTTGGCCTCGATCTCGCGCGCGACGGAACCGAGATCGCGGCCTTTCACGTTACAGGTGATGTCGATGCGTCGCGAGGCCGATTCGCGCTTGATCTCGTTCGGCGCGGGAACGGTCTCGATGTCGGCGACATCTCCCAGCGGGACGGTGCCGCCGAGCGGGAGGTCAATGGGAAGTCGGCGGAGCGCGGCGAGGTCCGTCCGCAACTTTGGAACGCCCCACACCACGACATCGTAGCTCTTCTGGTCCTCGTAGATTTCACCGACTTTCGTTCCTTTCACGAGTGTCGCCACCGCGCGACGAATCTGTCCGGCCGTCAGACCGAACCGCGCGGCAGCGTCGGGTCGCAGCCGGACCTGCAACTGAGGCACGAGGACTTGAGGTTCCACCTTGGGCGTCAGCACTCCTTCGACGCTCGTCACTTCCTTGTAGATTTCTTGAGCCTTCGCTCGCAGCACATCCATGTCGGGACCGTAGACGCGGACGACGATGGTCGCGCCGGCTCCCGTCAGCACTTCCTTGATTCGTTCCTTGAGGTACGTCAACAGGTCTCGGTACAGGCCGGGATAGCCATCGACAACCTCCTGAATCTTCGCCGTCGTTTCCTCGAGCGGCGCGTTGGCATCGACGCTGATCCACAACTCGGTGAAGTTGGGCCCGACGACTTCATCGGCGACTTCCGCGCGGCCGATGTGCGAACCGAAGTTGCGCACGCCGGGGATCGCCCGCAGTTCCTTGCTCGCTCGCACCGTGATTCGCGTCATCGCTTCCAGCGACGTGCCGGGCTTCTCGACCCAGTGCATCAGGAAGTCGGTCTCTTTGAAGTTTGGCAGAAACTCTTCGCCGAGCGTCGTCACCGCAACACCCGTCAGTCCGAACATCACCGCGATCACCGCCAGAGCCGACTTCGGACGGTGCATGAACAATGGCAGGACGGTTCCATACAGTCTCTTCAGCAGTCGCGTCAGCGGCGGATCGTGGCTGGCATTTTTTGGCAACTCCTTTGGTCCCTTTTGTCCTTCAGAATTCAAGGGATCAAAAGGACTCAAGGGACCTAAATGATCGGACCCTTCGTGCTTGTTCTTTGTCGGCAGCAGCATCAATGACAGGGCGGGCGTGACGGTCAGTGCGACCAGCAGCGAAGCCATGATCGCCAGAATGTAAGTCACCGCGAGCGGCCGAAAGAACGAACCGGCCAGACCGTCCAGGAACAACACCGGGACAAACACCAGTGTGACAATCAGACTGGCGTAGACGACCGCGCTGCGAACTTCGAGCGACGCCTGCAACACGACCTCATACGCGGGGAGCGGTTTGTCGAGCGTTCGGTTGATCGTCAGCCGCCGCAGAATGTTTTCGACGTCAATGATCGCGTCGTCCACAACCTCCCCCAGCGCGATGACGAGACCCGCGATCACCATCGTGTTCAGCGTGGCTCCCGAGTAATACAGCACTAGTGCGGCCGTCACGAGCGACAGCGGGATCGCCGTCAGGCTGATGAGCGATGTTCGCCAGTCGAACAGAAACGCGACCAGAATCACGACCACGAACAGGCAGCCAATCAGCATCGCGTGCGTCAGATTGCCCAGCGACCGTTCGATGTAGGTCGCAGGCCGAAAGATCGTCGGATCGAGTTCAAGTCCCTTCAATCCGGGCCGCAAAGCCTCCAAAGCCGCCTCGACTTGGCGAGTCGCCTCCAGCGTGTTGCCCCACGGATACTTTTCGACGATCAACAGCAAACCCGGTTCGTCGTTGATGACCGCGTCCCCGATGGGAGCCGGAAATGCCTCGACGATCTCGGTCACGTCGCGCAGCCGAATCGGGGCACCGCTCCGAAAATCGACGATTGCTTCCGCGAGGTCCGCCGCGGTGCGGACTCCCGTGATCTGCCGCAGCGCCAGTCGTTGGTTCGGCGTATCGACGAACCCGCCGCCGTTGAGCGTCACGGCATCGGCAACCGCTCGCTGCACGGCATCGAGCGTGACGCCATGAGCCTGCAACCGATCGGGATCGACGAGGACTTGAAACTGCCGGTCGCGCTGCCCCCAGATGGCGACGTTCGCCACGCCGGGAATCGCCATCAGACGCGGGCGAATCGTCCACTTGGCCAGGACCGTCATCTCCATCTGCGACAGAGTGGCCGATGAGACGCCGATTTTCATCAGCCGACTGGTCGATGACAGCGGCGACAACATCACTGGCGGATGCGCCACCGCCGGCAGTCGCCCCGCCTCGGCAGCCAGTCGTTCCTGCACGAGTTGCCGGGCGCGGATCAAGTCGGTTCCCGACTGGAAGATCATTACGACCGACGACAGACCCAGCACCGATTTCGACCGGAGCGTCTTCAACCACGGCGTGCCGTTGAGCGCGTTCTCCAATGGCATTGTGATGAGGCTTTCGACCTCTTCCGTCGAGAGTCCGGGGGCCTCGGTCTGAATCTCGACGAGCGGCGGCGCGAACTCGGGGAACACATCCAGCGGAGCCGTCTTCAAGGTCTGCACACCGAAGACGATCAGCACCAGGGACAGCGCCAACACGATCACACGCAACTTGAGCGATGTCGAAACGAGCCACGTCATGCTGCGTTACTTCCCAAATCCAAATTCGGTCCCAAACAACTCGGCGACTCCCTCGGTCACGATCTTCGCCCCGACCGCCGGGCCTTTGTCGAACACCATCCAATCATCGATGACCTGACGCACTTGAACACGCCGTCGGAGGAACGTCTGCGGCGCAGTCATTTCGTAGACCCAGCTTCCTCCGTGGATGTCCTGGATGACGGCCGACCACGGGATGCCGCGCTGTTCCGTTTCACCGGTCAGGGCGAGCGTCGCGCCGAGCCGTTGTCCGGGACGATACTGTCCATCCGGGTTCTTCAGTTCGTAATACAGGTCTACAGTGGATGACAATGCCGTCGCTGTGGGCGGAGCCGGAATGGGTGCGGCGGCGGACAGCGGAGAGTTCGGCGCATGAGCCAGCGTGCCGATCTGTCCCGACGCGCGCTGGTCGATCTCGGCCAGGTCGCCCACATAGACCGGAACCTTGATCCAGACAGGGTCGCACTGCATGACCTCGAACAAGGGTGTGCCCGCCGTGACGACCTCACCGACCACGGCATGTTCGGCGCGAATGATCCCTTCGCGCGGTGCGAGGATCGGCAGCGGAGACAGCTTGCCAGCCTCGCGGTCATCATCCAGTTTGATCTGATCGACCTGTCCCTTGCGAGCCTTGGCCGCAGCCAGCCCCTTCTCGGTCAACGCGAGTTGAGCCTTCGCATCGTCCACGGCTTTCGCGGTTCCGGCCATCTCGCGCAGCAGTCGTTCTGCTCGTTCGAGTGCGATCTGCGCGGCATCGACTTGAACCTGGGCCTGCTCGACCTGCCCCGCCGCGTCGATGCGAGCGGTGGCAATCGCGTTGCGGGCTTCCGCATAACGAACTCGTTCGGCAGGCGTGAGCACTTCGCGTTCGGGCGACAACATTGGCAACAGGTGGAAGACCGGTTGACCAAGACTGATGGTGGCTCCCACTCCGGGAACCGGCCCCGTGCCCGCCGCTTGCAGCGTCCCGCTCAGGGGAGCCGACACGATGATCAGCGCTCCCGTCGGCAACGTGACCTCACTCCCGTAGGTGCGCGTTCGTCGGACCGATCGGATTTCAACCGCCGCCGTCTTGATCCCCAGCCGCTCCTCCGCCTTCTCGGTCAGCACAATCGTGTTGAGCTGATCTTCCTTCGCGATGTGGGCCACGGTCGCTGGCCCCGCGGCAGCCGACTTCGTCCCTTTCGGCTCTTTGTGACAGCCGCTGAGAATCACCAACAGCAGCCATCCGAAAAGAGAGAAGTGCTCGACCAAACTTCGACCGCGACATCTCGCAAGTTCGTCCAGGGAATCAATCTGGAAGAGCTTCTGCCTGCGGAAACCTGTGCGTGATACCACCCAAATTCCTCCCGCCTTCCCGGCGACTGGTCGTCCCTCAAGTCACGATGGGCTCATAACGCAGGTCACTTCTATCCAACGGGCCGCGACGCGATCCACCGCGAATAGGGCATAGGATGCTCGACGCGGCAGCGTCCCACCAGTGCCAACGGACCGCGATGAATGATTTCCCATGGAAAGACCCGACGGAGGATGAGAGGGAATTCATTTCAGGGCCGTGGAATACAATGAAAAGCGGCGATCACGGCGCGGAAACAGACGGCGTCGAACTGTGCGACGGGGCGACTGGCGGTTTTTCGTATCCTATTGTGTCAATGAGGCTTCCGGGATTGGCGAGATCATTTCCTGCGCTCGCGAGACGATTTCCTGCGTCGGCGAGATCGTTTCCTGCGTCGGCGAGATTGTGTCCGGTGTCGGCGAGATTGTGTCCTGCGTCGGCGAGATCGTGTCCTGGGTCCGCAAAATGGCAAAAACGGCTCGCAAGACGGTTTTTTGGCTCGCGAGACGGTCTCCGGTGCCGGCGCGAAGCCGGGTTGCGGTGGCGAGATGATCTCCTGCGTCCGCGAGAGCCAAAATTGCAGGGCGAGGGGCTGGGCGGTGAGCGCCAGAGGCCAACCTGCGTCGGCGAGACGTTTCCGCGGCCCGCGAGATCCTGTCGGACGCTCTGAAAACGCCGACCTGCGGAATCCCAGAGGCGATAATTCCAATCGTAGAGTCGACCTGCGGATGCCCGGAGGCGATATTTTTGTCGTGGTGGCAACCTGCGGAATCTGGGTGGCGATATTTTCTATCGGGGAGGCGACGCGATCTTCCTCGCCCAGTTGCAGGCCCGGCGCGATGCCTTCCACAACACGCTGCCGTCCGCCAGCACGGTCGGACCGACCGAGACGCTCGTGCAGGAGTTCCTCGCCAGCGACGCGATCGTCGGGGAGGTCGATGTGATCGTCGACAACGTGTGGGACGAAGACGAGCCGGCGGACACGCCGAAACTCGCCGAATACCGCTTCGCCCGACACGTGCTCCGCGCCCGTTCGCAACCGCTGACGGTCGCTCTCACCGCCACGCGCACGGGCAATGAAGTGACGGGCGCGGTCACTCTCAGCCGCGCGGCCGAGGCGGGTGACACAGTGCTGCTCCGCTGGCGCGAACAGGGCTCGGCCGGCACCTTCACCGACGGACCGATCACGACACTCCCCGCCAACGCCACCAGCGCGAATCCCTCGGTCACCGTGACCACCGCCAACCCGGTCGAAGTCATCGCCCGAGTCATCCTCTCCAGCGGCAGCCAGTTCGACAGCACCGCCCTGGTACTGTGACAGCCAACATCGCTTGCGGCGAGATGCAGCGACCCGGACGTTCGGAACATCCGGGTCGATTTCGAATGGCGGCGTTGAGTTCATCAGCCGTCAGGTCGCGCGGCGCCGGATGCAGGTCGGGCTTCGACTCTGCGCCGCCTCTTCCGCCGGAGCCGCCGCGTCCGCAGGTCGGTCCTTCGACGGAGTATCTTCCGCCGCAATCGATCCGTCGGCCCGGCATCTCACCGTGCGGCAACGACGGGGGCGCCGGGCATGCGGCCGAAGATCATTCGGCCGGCGCTGTTCTGCAACATGCTGGTGACGATCACGTCGATGTCCTTGCCGATCAGCACTGCCGCGTTCTCGCAGACCACCATCGTGCCGTCGTCCAGGTAGCCGACCCCCTGCCCGAACGATTCGCCCTCGCGAATCACTCGAATCCGCAACTGCTCGCCGGGGAGATATCGCGGCTTGAGGGCGTTCGCCACGTCGTTGAGGTTGATGACGTCCACGCCCTGGACGCTGGCGACCTTGTTGAGGTTGAAATCGTTCGTGACGACGCGGCCACCCATCCGCTTGGCGAGCGCCACCAGACGCTGGTCCACCGACATTTCGGCCAAATCCTTGTCCTTCACCTCGTACATCCGGACTTCGACCTTGGGGTTCTGCTGCAGTTTGGTCAGCACGTCGAGACCGCGACGACCCCGAATCCGGCGCATCTTGTCGCTGCTGTCGGCGATCGCCTGCATCTCCTCCAGGATGAAGCTCGGAATGACCAGCTCCGTGTCGAGGACATTGGTGTCCATGATGTCCGAGATCCGCCCATCGATCAGCGAACTGGTGTCTACGATCAACGGCCGGCCACCCTTGACCTCTTTGGCAAACTCCACGTACGGGATGACAAAGCGGAAGTCGTCCTTCGTCTGCAACAGGAACGAGATGCAGATGTACGGCAGCATGATGACCAACAGCGGCCTGACCCACGTGAGATGCACATGCGGTATGACCGGCTCAATTCCCAGAGACAACAGGTAGGCCAACAGCGAACCGATCAACAGCCCGAAGTAGATGGCCGAGATCAAATCCAGCCGCTTCCGCGGCAAGAACAGATCGATCAGCGTGATGGACTGCGTCAGGGCGAGCAGAATCAAGAACGCCGGGAACTTATGATCGGCGATGATTTGGGGAATGCCTTCCTCCGGCCGAATGAGCGCCGCAATCGCGCCGGCGCAAATGAACGCGTACAGAACTCGAATCACGATTAGCAACATGGAAGGCTCGTTCTAGGATCGTCTGTTGAGGGGCCGGGTTTTCTGCGAACGCTCCAGCACGCTACGCCTCAGATGGCGGGAGTCCGGCAACGGAATTCCGAAACGCGCGAAATTGTAGGTGGTCGCCAACTTGAATGCCAGTTTGATGTGAATCACGTCGGCACTACCGCCGTGCGCGTGGATTATTATCGACCTCCGGTGTTTCACATTCTTCAAACTTGCGCGCGTCGCCCAATTACCTCGAGTTTCAAGCCTCGCCCCTTTGCAGATGATTGACACAACCGTCAACAGCAGCCATGCGGTGCCAATCTCATGGTTTACGGCCCCGGCGGCTACAAGTTCGGGGACCATCTTCGCATCGGTGTCCCGCTGGATTTGCTGATGATGGCGATCGCGGTCGCGCTGACTCCGTTTGTGTTTCCGTTCCTGTCGAAATGACCGATGGGCGACGGCGGGCACCGCCGCCGCATTGACGGCGGCCTGGCAATCTCTGCCGATCCGCTGAGTCACCTCCGTCCGGCGGCCCCTTCGGATGGCGAGTCCTGCGGATTCGTCAACGATTCTCTTCGCAACGGAAAAGTCTACGCGAGCGTGACGGCTGCCAGCTCATGAAGTGCGCGGCCCCGTCCATGCTGTTTGTAATGATTGCCGGGCAGGATTGCGTCGAGATTCTTTAGGGGTGTGCAGCGACATGCTCGTTCGGTTGGCCGCGTCTGGTGCCCGGGAAATTCCACGTTCCCGATGCGGGGCCGTGTTGAACGAGCGGATGGTGAGTTCCTGAGTCGCGGCGCGACACGATGGCCTTCTGACGCGTGAATGACAGCCGGCGGGCTGACTCACCGACGGTCACTGGTCAACGAGGCTGCGTCGCACGTTCGGAGAACCGGGCTGCCGCTCGCACCGTTGAACCGTCGGTGACGCCACTGAAGCAGCCTCCGAGACGACATTCCATGATTTCGTACTTCTATCGCCGCTACAGTCGGTTGATTCTGGGTGTCGTCGCGCTCTCCTTTCCACTGTTGTTTCTGGTGGCCGAGAGCATCCGTTCCAACAACGACATCGAGACGTGGCTGCCGCAGGACACCGATGTCCGCCGCACCTACGAGGAGTTCAAGCAGGACTTCGGCGCGGAAGAGGTCATCGTCATCGGCCTCCCGAAATCGGCGGCGACGCCCGAATTGATCGAGTCGTTCGCCGGTCGACTCGATCGCCTGCCGGGCATTCGCCACTGCTGGACTCCCGCTCGCATGGTGGAACGGATGCGGGAGTTTGGAGTCGCCGAGGACGAGGCCCACCGGCGCATCGACGGTTTGTTGCAGTCCCGAACGGGAGAACTCATCGGCGTGGTGGCCGCACTCTCGGAGCGCGGTATCAAGGATCGGGCCAAGACCACCGCCGACGTTCACGCGACGCTGGCCTACTGTCAGTTCCAACCCGATCAGGTCGCCCTGACCGGAGCACCGATCATCGTCACGGAACTGGATCGTCTCGGCAGTTCCAAATCGAACAAGCGATTCTTCCTGATCACCTGCGCCATCAGCCTGTGTCTGCTGTACTACTCGTTTGGACATTTGGGCCTGTCGCTGGCCGTGCTGGGTGTCACCCTGTGGGGCATCGTTCTGAATCAGGCGATCCTGGCGGTCTGCGGTGGCGAGATGAACTTCATCCTCGGCTCGCTGTCGATCATGGTCATGATCTTCACGCTGTCGATCGCGGTGCATGTCGTCAGCTACCACTCGACGGCGAAGGAACGGGGAGAGGCTGATCCGCTCTCGTATGCCGTGCGCGAGTCGTGCAACCCCTGTCTGCTGTCGACGCTGACGACGTTGCTCGGACTGGTGTCGCTCAACGTCAGCAGCATCCTGCCGGTGAGCCAGTTCGGATACGCCGCGGCGGCCGGTTCCATCGTGGCCCTGCTGGTCGGATTGGGAATCACGCCCGCGCTGCTGACCGTGATCCCCTGCCGCACGGCCCGCTGTGGCAGCTTCAGTTTCAATTTCAGTGCGTGGAGCGATTGGGTGGCCCGACACCGATTCAGTCTGCTCAGTGCGGCCGTCGCGTTGCTGTTCGTCACCGGATACGGGCTGACGCTGCTCAAGCCCGACATCAATCCCTCTGAATTCCTGCCCAAAAACAGCAAGATCCTGGCCGACCTGAATCGCGTGCAGAATGACATCACCAGCATCGACTCCA
>JANODP010000400.1:0-2694 GCA_031412755.1 Schlesneria sp.
CCCTCGCTCGCGCGTCGGGCTAGTTTTGAAATACGCCCTACTCGTAACGAAACTCAACTTCCAATCGATCGACCAGCGGCAAGCGTTGACGCTGATCTTCGCTGAGCCTGCCGCCGTCGTTGTGCAACTTGATCTGTTCGCGATCGACCCAGAACGGGTTCAGGCACATGCAGAAGATCTCGGGCTGACCGACCGCCGTGGCGCGATTCCCCGTCTGCACCTTGGCCATGCCATAGGCATGCACCGTGACGTGAAACTTGTTGCGGAGGAACCGGACGGCCGGTGTCGCCTGCTTGTCCGGGCCGACAAACGGTTGCTGAGCGGCCGTCATGTTGGCCGACCAGTTCCCGTTTTCGTCGATCCAGACGGCGATGTTCGACAAGGAGCAGTGGTCGAGTTGCAGCGGACGATCGACCACCTGCCACAGTCGCAACTGACGCCGGGCATCGTTCGCGGCCAGGAAGGAGTTCGGCGGAGCCGCCACCTGTTCGAGCACCAGCGTGATGGCGGTCTCGCGCACATCGGGCAGGCTGAGCCGGCGAGTCTGATAGTCGTAGGGGGGGATGTCACGATGAACCCTCGCCCGGCGATGGTAGGGCAGTAAGTCACCCGCTGTCGCCGCGACGGTCCCCACGAGCAACAAGCCCAATCCCCAAGTTCGTCGCGTCATGAGCGAGTTCCCTCTCCTATCGCACTTCCAAACCAGACAGTTCTGAGCGGGGCGGCGTTGGCACCGGTTCTTCGTTGATGGTTGATGGTTGATGGTTGAGGGTTGAGGGACAGAGTTCAATTCCGCCTTCTGGCCCTCAACCTTCAACCCTCAACCCTTGAGAAATCCACGTCACGGTTTCTTCGGCCAGAAGGACGAGGCTCCGAGTTTCTTTTTCGCGGGAGCGGCCGGCTGCGCCGGTTCAAGCTTGCTCGACTCCGTCCCGTTCACCTGAACGACCTGTGAGGAACGGGCCGCCCCCGTCTGTTTGAGTTCATTGGCAGTTTGAACACGAGGTGGCGGCGTCGTCGGCGAGTATCTCGATTGCGTCGAATGCTCGTCCGCACCCGCGGTCGGCTTCTGACTTCCCGTGGTCGCCGGGAGTCGTTGCGGCGGCGGATTGACATTGGGCAGCAACCCCGGTGTCGATCCCGCTTGTCTCGGAATCGGCCTCGACCCGCGCGGCGCACTCGCCGACGGAGCCGACTTCGGCTCAAATGGTGATTCGACGCTGTACGACTGCTGTTGAATGGACGATCTGCCAGTCGTGTCCATCGTCCGGTTCGAGGGTGCTGACGGGCGAGAATTCGTCCTCAAGTGTACGGACGACGGGTTTGCCGGTGCTGGTGCTGGCACTGGGGACTCGCTACCGGGAGTTGGACGGGGTGGCTGTATGTCAGGCCCTTCCCCATGCTGTGGCAACTCCAGTTCTTCCAACAGTATGGCATCGCCCCGCATCTGCCTCGGCCCGACCGCTCCTTCGCGGTTGGTTCCCGGCGTGAATCTTGATTCGGGTCGGGTCGTTTCGGGGGAATAGCCTTCACGCAGGATGCCATCCCGCAGGTGCATGCCAGGGCCGGAATAGCCGTTCGGGTGAACGGAGGGCGTCGTTTCTTGCGCGCGATACAAATCGGTGCGGCGTTCGGACTGCGGGATTCTGAGGAACTCATCGACCTGCTGGCTGGAATAGTCGAAGACCCGTTCGCGCAGACCGCGCTGACGGCTGCGGGTGACGAAGTCGGCTTCAATCAGGCGGAGTGAGTCGAGGTCGGCGACGGCCGGTGCCCACCGCAGGCCCATCAGATCGAACAGCGTCGGGAAGATCACCGACTGCGCGAGAATGATGTTCTCCTGAATCGACGACTCTTGATTGGGCAACGGGCGGAAGAGGATTCCCGCACCGGGGATGTCTTCCAACAGCGGCACTCCCCGCGACGTGCGCGAGGCCTTCAGGGCGACCTGGTATTTGCTGACCTCGCGCATCTCGTAGTTGCCCGTCTGCACGTCGGTGTCGATGAAGTGTCGCTTGACGCGGCCGAGGTGCTTCTCGTCGGCCCGCACCGGCTCGCGAATGTTGGTCGTGTACATGTAGTTGAAGTGGAACACGACCGCCTGTCCGTCGGGTTGAATGACGGGCCGGATTTCATAGCCGGTCCCGGTCTCGAACTTGTAGATGGCCGGATCGGGGATCAGGCTCTCCAGCGCCGAGGGGAAGTCGGGCGCGACGGCCCGGTTCTGAGCAACCATCTTCTCGTCGGTTGAAGACGGCAGCGACGGCAGCACGTTGCGAACGGCCGGATTCGAGGCGTCGCTCCCAAACAGAGCCGATGCCGGTTGTCCCCGGTGCATCTTCGTCAGGGACAAGAACGTCGGATCGCCGAGCAATGCCCCGTAATCGTCGTACGCCGCCTGTGCCGCCTCGAACGCCTCTTGGATCAGGATGTCTCGCTTGGGGAGATCGAACTCCATCGTGGCCTGGGGCGACACTTTGGCGAGCATCCGGTTGTTGGTCAGGATCGTCGTCGTCTCGATCTGCCCCATGTTCACGTCCCAGTACCGACTCGCCTCCCGAATTCCCTTGAAGGCGGGGAAGTAGAACTGCGTGTTGAAGTCGTCCTCGAGCGCCTGCCCCAGCCGCGACAGATAGTTGTCAATGTTCGCCGTATGCGCCCGCGCCCCCTCCATGAGCTCAATGAACTTGTCCT
>JANODP010000401.1:0-145245 GCA_031412755.1 Schlesneria sp.
GCGTCGGGATCGAGCTTTCTCGAACCCGATTGAACGTGTGGCTCAACGGGAAAAATCTCCCCTTCAAGACCGCGCCGCCTCCAGCGCGTTGTGGGCTCCATTCGCTCCGCGCCGCCCCTTCCCGTTGAGGTGTCGAAAGTCGCCGCGAACCGCCTTGAGTGCATAGCGTTCGTAGTCGATCTCGGATGCCGTCCGGACACCAAGGCGACGGAAGATTGGAATCGGAGGGCACCAGCCTTGAACGGCGTGCTGGAGTAGAAATCCGGCGACCACCGCCGGTAACAGAAACCAGCGGCGGTCGACACTGCCACCGAGCGTCACACCAATCAGGCACGCAATTGAGGCATTCGTTTCCAACAATCTCTCGATGTCCCACTCTTG
Organism: Schlesneria sp.; assembly: GCA_031412755.1. Lineage (GTDB taxonomy): Bacteria > Planctomycetota > Planctomycetia > Planctomycetales > Planctomycetaceae > Schlesneria. Next base: position 382 of record JANODP010000401.1, read on the forward strand.
GTCCAGTTCCACCAAACGCCGTTCGATTGCTCCATCTCCAGCGGCGGCATAGTGGGCCACATTCTCTTCGGTGCGCCGACGAATCGCCTCGTTGACGAAGTCGGCCGTGTTTTGAGGTACGCGTTCAACGGTGGAAGGAATCATGATCGTTCTCCTCGGGATTGGCCTGCAAAGTCTGTGGAACATACCGATCAACCACACTCGCAAACTTACGCAGACCATTTCCCCATGCTTACTAAGTATTGGATGTCGAAACTTCGTCACCTATGGACAGGCTTCTCGCATCTTCCTCATCCGGCAAAACGGATTTGACGCGTCGGCGTGCTGCCACTGCAGTCGAGATGACCGAAGCGGTGCCCACCACAGCAACGGCGACCCAAGCCGTGACCCCGACTCGTTCGGAGGACGAGATCCGTGTGGTGATCGCCGCCGCGATCGCGACCCCCAGAGGAACGACCGAACCTGCAGCAACAATCATCCATGAATGAAGCGTGGGCTCGGTGCCGATGTATTTGCCACCCGGCTGATCCTTGGCATTTCGCACTCGTTGGTCGCGCTCATTTGCGACTGGCTTCGTGAAATTCTCTTCTACCAATCTTGTCGCCACCATGCTGTGTCTCCTGGAAACAGACTTCACGATTGAGCAGAAGACATTGCGATCACAATCCTCTTCTCTCTTCTCCGTTTGTCGTTGGCTGTCGGCCCTTACCGAAAGAACGTCCTTCACTCTCCGACGACTCTGGTTCATCCGTCCTCTGACGCTGCTCTCCGCGTGGCTGATCCTTGGGGAGTCATGACAGACAAAAGCGGTCTGTGCGAAAAATGAAGAAACACCCTGAGCGCTGGGCAATCAATTTGGCTCGTCCGCGATCATCAGCTTCCGTATCCAAGCTCCCTCACCTCGGCCTTCAAATCACTGAGCCGCATATCCAGATACCGGCCGATTGGCCCGTTCATGAACCGCTCCTTTTGGCGTTCCATCAGTAGAACTTGCTGCTGGATGACCCGCAGATGACGCTCGGCTGGTTTCTTGGATCTTGAAGTGCTGATCACCGTACTGCTCCGTGAGGGAAGGGTTGAAACGGCCCGCAGATGGTTCCGCAAACCGCATGCCTGATGGCTTTATGGCAGTAATGTTGCGGCAGCGCAGGGTTCTCCGCTGAAACTCTCACGTTGGAATTTCCGGTGTCACGAACAAGCACCTGGCAGAACGATGCAACAGAACCCAACGGACAACTCGCGCGACACCGGGAGAGCATGTCATGCCGGTCATTCCCGTAAAGAAAGAGAAACGCTGATTCTCAGCCTCTCCCGGATACTTCACGCAACAACGACCCGGAACGTGAAACCCGTCGCAACGGCTCCTCACTCAACTTTCCGATCGACTTCTTCAATCAGCACCCATTTGTCTTTGTCTCGGTATTCCATGATCGCCCACATTCCCATCCGTGCGGGGATCTCGTGACGGACACCGTAGAGCAAATAGGATCGTCCGTCGTCTGCGACACCGATGGCCCATTTAGGTTCATAGGGATCATGCCCATCACGGAACAGCACTTCGTCGATTCTGACCTCAACGCGCGGACCGATACTCATCATGATCTCCTTTCAGAGAATGGAATGAGTCTTCAATGCCAGGAATGCCGGATCAGCAGGAATGCCGGATCAGAATGAAGAGGGATCCAATGTTACGAGAACAATGAGGTCGGCGAATATGTGTTACGCAACACCCATGCCACTCGTTCAATGGCATGTTGCAACCGCATGAAGGGCCTGAAGATCGGGTGAGGCTGCCGGTTTCGTAACTCTCCGGTCACTGCGCGTAACTTGCTCAGAGTGAACGAAACGGTGTCATCGCTTATATCCGATGAGAACGTCTGGGGGCTCCCATCTCTACTTGCCTTGCCGTTTGTTTTTTGGTGCCCGTCAAACTGGTTGCCTCCGCCGCTGGCAATCATCTGGTCGAGTCACTTCAAGCGAAGTTGGGCAATACCTCAGTCCTGCTTTGGCCCTGATTCCGCTCTCCACGCCACCCCGCCACTTAACGTGTTCGGTCGCCGGGGAGTGGTAGCCCGAGCGCCATGCGAATGGCCAAGTAGGATGCGAATCCCAGCACTCCGACACAGATCAACAGGAAGAGGACGAACCAGTCCGCGAGACGTTGACGCCATGTCCTCCGAGCGCTGACGAACGAAATGGTCCCGGTCTTTATCGCCCGATCGGGGTCTGTCAGCCAGGTCAGGTACCAGCCAGCGAACGTGACCTGTTGGCCATACTCATTGAGAAGCGGAGAGATGCCAGCCTCATCCGCGCGGTCGTCGTTCCAGATGAATCCCCGCTGAGGCCCATTGATCACCAGCCACTGCCGCAGGCCACAGCCGCGGTGACAGAGGGGAATCGCGCCGTTCATGATCCTCGGGTTCCAGTAATGCTCCCGGAGTTCCCTGTCCCACGCTTCGTACAGCCGGTCTTCTTCGTCCTGCGGGATGTCCACCCCCACATCAGGCGCGTGTTCCCAGAAGGCTTCGGGAAGATTCCACGCCTCCGTGTGAACGAACTCGGCCGACAGATCGCCCACGAGATCACCATCTTGCCACGAACGAAAACCATCCGCGTTGTCATCGTGCTCGCCGAATCGGAACAGACCGTAACAGGGACCAGCCCCGCCATTGCCGATCTCGGTGAGAAAGACGCGGTAGTCCTCCGGAAGCGTGACCTTGTGCTCCGCCTCAAACGCCGCGATTTCGGATTGAGCAACCGGCGGATGAAGTCGGTATTCGTGAACGGCCGCACCAAACAAACGGCGTTGAGGATCGCGACGGTCCAATTCCGTCAGTCGCTTCAAAACCGTGGCTTTGTCGAGTGATGATGCCATCGTCTCTTCTCGCCCTCAGTAAGTCATGTTGCCGCTGGCGCTGCCAAATTGCCGCTAACGATACTCGACGCTGATCAGTTGTGGCCTGTCCCGTAGGGCTTACAATCTGCACCGAGTCGATCACGTCGGTCTTCGCGCCGATCATTCACCAGCAGGAAGCTAGGTGCCCATGCCAGTCTCCGGTCAGATCAAGCCCACCGACAAGACGATCAAGACTTATCATGCCGCGCTGCAAGGCTACAGCGATGAGCGGGTCACGCACGAGGGGGCGACCGAGACCGCCTTTCAACGACTGCTGGCCGACACCGCCAAGTCGCACGGCTGGTTCCTGATTCCCAAGCTGGCGATCAAGCGCGGCGGCAAGCAGATCATTCCCGATGGGACGCTGCGTGATGAGTTCAGCCTGCATCGCGGCTATTGGGAGGCCAAGGACACCGACGACAACCTGACCGCCGAGATCGTCAAGAAAACGGCGAAGAGCTACCCGCTGACCAACACGATTTTTGAAGACACCCGCCGCGCGGTCCTCTTCCAGAATGGAGCGGTCGCTTTCGAGGCAGACTTGCAGCAGCCACAGCAACTGGCCGATCTGCTCAATGCGTTCTATGCCTTCACCGAACCCGACATCGAGGGTTTTGAGCAGGCCGTCGATGAGTTCAAGGAACGCGTCCCGGAGTTGGCATTGGCGCTGGCGGCCAAGATCACGCAAGCCCACTCCGACAACCCCAAGTTTCAGGACGCCTTCGACGGCTTCTATGACCTGTGTCGCACGGCGCTCAACCCCAACCTCAGTTCGGCCGCCATCGACGAGATGCTGATTCAGCACCTGCTGACCGAGCGGCTGATCCGCAAGATTTTCGACAACCCCGAGTTTTCGCAACGGAACGTGATCGCCATCGAGGTCGAAAAGGTGATCGCCGCGCTGGTGAGCAAGAGCTTCAACCGGGACGCCTTCCTGAAGTCACTCGACCGTTTTTACCGGGCCATCGAAAACGCCGCCCGCATTCTGGAGGACTTCAGCGAAAAGCAGCACTTCCTGAACACAGTCTACGAGCGGTTCTTTCAGGGCTACTCGGTCAAGACGGCCGACACGCACGGCATCGTCTACACGCCGCAGGAGATCGTCGATTTCATGTGCGCCAGCGTGGTCGAAGTCCTGAAGACGGAGTTCGATATGGAACTCGGTGACAAGCGGGTCCAGATCCTCGACCCGTGTACGGGGACTGGTAACTTCCTCGTCAACCTGTTGCACCGCATTCCGAAGCGAGACCTGCCACGCATGTACCGCGAGCAGCTTTTCGCCAACGAGGTGATGCTGCTGCCGTACTACATCGCCGCGCTGAACATCGAACACGCCTACTTCGAGCTGACGGGCGACTACGAACCGTTCGAGGGCCTCTGCTTCGTCGATACCCTCGATCTGGCCGAGAACCGGCAACTCTCCCTCTTCACGGAAGAGAACACGGCCCGCGTGGCAAAGCAGAAGAAGGCCCCGATTACCGTCGTGATTGGGAATCCGCCGTACAACATGTCACAGCAGGATGAGAACGACCAGAACCGGAACCGAAAGTATCCGGTTGTCGATGGCCGACTCGCCGCGACCTATGTCAAAGACTCATCCGCTACGTTACGCATGCAGCTTTACGATCCCTACGTCAAATTCATTCGATGGGCGACGGATCGTTTGAATGGTCGCGACGGCATCGTGTGCTTCGTTACGAATAACAGTTTTGTCGATCAAGTTTCATTCGACGGAATGCGGAAGCATTTACGCCGTGATTTCTTCAAACTTTACCACCTCGATCTACATGGAAACGTACGGCGCAACCCGAAGCTAAGTGGGACGACGCACAATGTCTTTGGCATACAAGTGGGAGTCGGTATCACCATCGCGATTCGCAGAGCAATCAACAGCAAACCCGTCTTGAAGTACGTTCGCGTGGATGAATCTTGGCGAAGAGAAAACAAACTCGCATATTTGAAGGAGGTTACAGCCATCGGTGGCGTCAAATGGAAAACAATCACTCCTGACAACAACTACAACTGGATTCAGTTGAAAAACACGAGCGAATTTCATGGCCACATTCCAATCGCGCTTCCGAAGAGTAATGACGGTGCGATCTTCCTCGTAAGCGGACCTGGTGTGGAGACGAATCGTGACGACGTGGTGTATGACTTCAATCAAACGACGTTATGTGACCGAGTTGAACGTGTGTCCGACGAGTACAACAAGCACGTTGATCAATACCGCAGAAAGGGGCGAGGGAAGCGAGTGGAAGATCTAGTCGACTTCCAATCAATCGACTGGAGTAGCACACTCAAAATTCATTTGAAACGTGGCGAGTACGCTGAATTCAGCTCAGAACAAGTTCGAAATAGTGCATACCGACCGTTCACAAAGAAATGGCACTACTTTGATGAGATTCTGAATGAACGTCCCGGGTTGTTTCGATCAGCATTACCAAACGTAATGTGTGAATCAGAGAACAGCATCATTTGTTGTATGTGTCATACGCAACTGCCGTTCACTGTCCAGATTACGAACTGCATCACAAACCGAGCAATTGGAGGTCGTGCTGGGCAGTGTTTGCCGTTCTACTTGTATGGCAAGAATGGCGAAGACCGTCGAGAGAATATTTCCGATTGGGCACTCGATCGGTTTCGATTGCATTACAAGAGCAAGAAACTCAGTAAGTGGGATATTTTCTTTTACACCTACGGACTGCTCCACAATCCCGGCTACCGTGGGAAGTTTGCTGAGAATCTCAAACGGGAGTTGCCGCGCATTCCGCTTGCCCCCGATTTCAAGGCGTTTACTAAAGCAGGCCGAGCGCTCGCCGACTTGCATCTCAAGTACGAACAGTCCGAAGAGTACCAACTCGGCTGGAATGTAACGCCCGGCGTGCCGCTGTCGTATCGAGTCGAGAAGCTGAAGCTGACGAAGGACAAGACGGCGGTGATCGTCAACCCGTCGCTCACCCTGTCCGGGATTCCGCCCGAGGCGTTTGAGTACCGGCTGGGGAATCGGAGTGCCCTGGAGTGGGTGATTGACCAGTATCAGGTGACCGAAGACAAGCGGAGCGGCATCCGCTCCGACCCCAACCGCGCCGACGATCCCGAATACATCGTCCGCCTGATCGGTCAGGTCACCCACGTTAGCGTCGAGACCGTCCGCATCGTCAACAGCCTGCCGGACTTCTCGTAGACTGTCCCAGAGGTTTCGCTCGACGTGTGGCACCGCCCGCCCCACGGAATGATCGTCCTACTCTTCTATCGAGACATAGGCGGGACTTTCGTCGAGCGTGAAGCGGACGGCACCGGGCTTCAGGGTGTGTGGGATTCGGGAAGCCTCACCGGCGGCGAGTGGCATCTTCTCCAGACGAACGACACGCGCGGTGCCGATGGGAAGATCGAACTCCGCTGTGCGGCCTGATCCGGTGGGGGACCAGGCGACGAGGATTTTTTGCTTGGGGTCGGATTCGTGGATGAACTCGTAGGCGTAGACCTCGCCCTCTTGCTTCAGCAGGATGCGGCTGAAGCGGTAGGACGCCAACGAGCGGTACAGATGTCCCACGGCATGGAACGACGGCTTCGGCTTGAAGTTGCGGGTGATCCCGGATGAGGCGTGAAACGATGGCTCGTCCGAGTCATTGAAGAAATAGAGATAGGCTCGATTCAGATCCATCGCGGCGAAGAGGAGAAAGGCGCGCACCAGGTACTGGGCCTGCTTCTCGTCGCTCACGTTGCCGTCCCACTTGGCCGCGTCGCCTGTCTTGGGAACGGGCTTCGTGGAGGCGTCCCAGCCGAACTCGGTCACCCAGACCTCTTTTCCCTTTGCATTCGCATCCCGCCAGGCGATGAGCGATTCGACCGACTTCAAGAACTCGATCTTGGAGTCCTCGGGATAGGAACGCCGCCAGGTGGGCCAGCCTGCGGCCATCGCGTAGGTATGAATCGTGAGGACGTCGTAGCGAGACTCAAGACCGGCCACGCAGGTGACACTCTTCTCATAGTCGCCGCTTTTGCCGGTGGTCATGTTGCAGGTCACGATCTTCAGCTTGGGGTCGCCGGCGCGCAGTCCGCTGGCCATCGACTGGAAGAGATCGCGGTACTTGTCATCGCGATAGCGGCCCGGCTCGTTCCCGATTTCGACCGACGACACGAGCTTCTTCTCTGACGAGGGACCGAAGGCCTTGGCAAACGCCAGACCGTAGGCGTGGGCGTCTTTGGACAGATCCTTCCAGGAATCGGGCGGAGTGTTGTTGAACATGACGCACACGTCGGTCTCGAACCCGGCCTTCTGCCATGAACCGTAGACGAGATCCCAGTTGACGCGATTGCGCGCCTCGGGAAAACGCGGGACGAAATCGGTGTCCTGGCCCATGTCCCATTCAAAGCTGTGATAGTCGCGCACCTTGCGGCAGACCTGCCCGTAAAGCTCCGGTTTGAATTGAATGGTGTGCCCGTTCACACCGATGAACTCGCCCATCGTGGGACGCAGGCTGGCTGGGTCGGCCGCGAGCAACTGACGATCACCAACGAAGGCGAGTTGCAGTGCTATGAGGTGAATGAAGGACCGCCGGAGACGCATTGTGGTGAACCTGTTCTGCTTGTGCGTGGTGACAGCGGTCGAGCACAGCACTTCCCAGGCCGCATTGCCCGCCAAGGTGCGCCTGCCGCCTGACCTCCAGATGAGTCGCCAGAGGACACGTTGCCGCTCAGTCGAAGAGGCGAGGTGGGTGATGCCATTTGTAAGATGCCTATGCGTGTAAGCCATCACCAACCACAGTGCACGTTGAATTGCCTCATCAATCACGAGTCGCTTCGCCACGCAGTAGTAATTCGCGAACCGGCGAATTTCAGCCAGTTGGTCAACTCTCATCCGACCACAGGCAGAATCCAGATCAGGGTGAACCGAACTGGAATTACGCGGCGGCCGTCTGTCAGCATTTGGAATGAGCCGGCTGACGTGAGTCCACTTTTAACACTCATTGGAATGACACCTGCAACTCGCATTGATCAATCCCTCTGTGACGGCTCAACGAACCGAAGAGGCAGAGATTGAGAACGGCGACAGCTTGCGATGGTTGGTACATCCCCAAAATCACGATTGCCCCCGCGAAGGTTGACTTCGCAGGAAGTCCTCAACGAACAGGAGAATGGTATGCCCACACACGTCGATCCCCCGGCAGCAACGATGGATGAAGCACGGCGCGAACTCTGCCAACGACTTGCGGAAGCGATCCGCGAAGGTGGCTTTGGAATCCAGGTTCGCCTGTTGCGAGTTGGTCAGATGGCGACGGAGGCTTGGGTCTACGTCCGTCGCGAGCACGAATGGCAGAAGCGAGATGATCTCGCCTTGTCGGCGAACCTCGCGGAATTGGTGCAGGAACTGTTGGAGCATCTCGCCACGCGGGAATACGCCGACGCATGGAGCTGTCACCGCACCGACCACAGCGACCGAATCGACTTTGAACTCAAGTTTCATCGAGAGTCCATCGAGCCACACCTGACAGGTGACTTGGCGGCTTACTTGAATGGGCTTATGTTCCACGGACATCACGACTCGGGAAAGGATGCTCGACGGCGCATTCGTTTCCAAGGCCATTGACGGCCAGCACACAATCCAAAACGCCCGATGTCTAGAGGTGACGCCATGCAAACAATCCACCAAATCCTGTGTCCCATTGACTTCTCCGTTTCTGCAGCGAAGGCCGCTGTGTATGCCGAGCAACTCGCCCGCGAGACCGATGCGGATTTGTTCCTGTTCCATGCCTTCGACACTCCTGCCACATGGACCCTGTCTGGTCAGGAACATCCTCGCGATCCCAACTTGCAGTTGCAGTTGGATGCCGTGCTGGCTGGCTCGCCCCACGCTCACAAGATTCATCGACTCCAGCATGCGGGAGTGCCGGGTGAGGTCATCTGTTGGATGGCTCAGGAGCGGAAATGCGACCTGATCGTCATGGGAACGCATGGTCGAAGCGGACTGAAGCATCTTCTCTTCGGCAGCGTGGCCGAATACGTGCTGCGTCATGCCAGGTGCCCTGTACTCACCATTCGTGATCGCGACCCGGATGAATCGCCTCTCCCACGACCAGCGATGGTCCCCATGAAGGCACCACGGTTCATGTGACGGTAAAATTCCCGCGCGGTCCATCCAAAACGATCATTCGCTGCGGGGAGGTTTCATGCCGTTCGCGGACACGGTTCTTCAATGTGAGTTTCTGCGGGCGATCCCCCGCGAACTCATTCCTCAGTTGGCTGACCTTGCGCAGGATCGCGTCTATCTACCCGGAGCGATTTTGTTTCAGGAAGGGGTGGCGCATGGCGAGTTTCACATCGTCGCCAGCGGACATGTGCGGTTGGACATGGCAATTCCCGGTCGGGGGCGGGTTCCGATTCTCTCTACGGGGCCGGGCGATGTCCTGGCATGGTCGGCACTGGTCCAGCAAAAGATCATGACCTCCACGGCTGTGGCCCAGGAGCCAGTGAGGACCATCGCGTTTGACGGCGATGCGTTGCGACAACTCTGCGAACGAAATCATGAGATCGGCTACTACATGATGCGGCAACTCGCAGCAGCGCTATCACACCGATTGGTGGCGACCAGGTTGCAGCTTCTTGATCTGTTTGCAGACCAGGATCCCTCGGTCGATACTACTCCCTTCGTGGGGCGTCCCGGTGATCCGGAATGTTGACTCTCGTCCCCTCGCTCCAGATCTGTGGGGAAAGAGCCAGGGAGATGGCTTTTCAAACGAGGGCACTTAGCAGGGCCGTCTTGCATTGCCCCCGATCCCGTGAAAGTTCATCGAGCACCTTCACATGACAGCATCCTCACCACCGTTCTTCTTTGGCAAAGAGCGGTTGCAATCGCTGCTCGACGAACTGAAATCGCGCGGCTACTGCGTCGTCGGCCCGACCATCGACCAGGAAGCCATCGTCTACAACGAACTGCAATCGGTCGAGCAATTGCCGCGCGGCTGGACGGACGAGCAGGCTCCGGGGCAGTATCGCCTCCGACGGCGCGACGATGACGCGTGGTTCGGCTTCGTCGTGGGACCGCACTCCTGGAAGAAGTACCTCTTTCCGCCGAAGACCACTTTGCTGAGTGCCGAGAAGACGGACAACGGTTGGACCTTCATCCCGCGCGCCGCCGATTCGACCCGCTACGCGCTGCTGGGTGTGCGCGCGTGTGAGTTGGCGGCGATCCGGGTTCAGGATCGAGTCTTTCTCGATGGTCCCTACCAGGATCCGCTTTATCTCGAACGGCGCGAGAAACTCTTCATCGTCGCTGTGAACTGCACCCAGGCGGCGAGTACCTGCTTCTGCACGTCGATGAAGACCGGCCCGCGCTGCGAGAACGGCTTCGATCTGGCGCTGACAGAAATCGACAGCGGCTTCCTCTGCGAAATCGGTTCGGACCTTGGACGCGACGTCGTCGCCGCCTGCTCGGTCGTGGAAGCCACGCCCGATCAACTTCAAGCGGCCGAGGATGCCCGCCAGCAAGCCGTCGATCAGATCACGCGGCAGATGGACACCAGCGACTTGCCGGGCCTGCTGCTTGGCAACTTGAATCATCCGCGCTGGAAGGAGGTCGGCGAGAGATGCCTCTCCTGCACGAACTGCACGATGGTCTGCCCGACATGCTTCTGCTCGTCCGTCACCGAAGTCCGCGACCTCAACATGGACCGCGTGGAGCGAGAGCGTGTGTGGGATTCGTGCTTCAATCCCGACTTCAGCTATCTCGGCGGCAGTCCCGTGCGGAACGACACGCCGTCGCGCTATCGTCAATGGCTGACGCACAAGCTTGACTCGTGGCACGACCAGTTCGGAACATCCGGCTGCGTGGGCTGCGGCCGTTGCATCACCTGGTGCCCCGTGGGGATCGATCTCACCGAAGAAGTGGCCGCGATCCGGGAGACGCCCGCCCCATGATGGCCTCCTCGCCAATATCGCCCGCATTACGCGACGACCCGTGGCTCACTCACACCGTTCGGATTGCCGACGTGATCGACGAGGCGAACGGAGTGGCCACCTACCGGCTGACCTTCGATGCCGGCGGCGATTCCGCCGCGTATCGCTTCGTCCCCGGCCAGTTCAACATGTTGTATTTGCCCGGCGTCGGCGAGTCGGCCATCTCGATGAGTGGCGATCCCTCTCGAACCGATGGCTGGACGCACACAGTCCGAGTGGCGGGCAACGTCACCAGAACGCTGGCCGGTCTGGTGCGAGGTGACACGCTCGGCCTGCGTGGTCCGTTCGGAGCGGGCTGGCCCGTTGATGAACTGGCTGGCTGCGATGTCGTCATTGTGGCGGGAGGTCTCGGGATGGCTCCCCTTCGTCCGCTGATCTACCACGTGATGAATCATCGCGACCAGTTCGGCCAAATCACGCTCATCTGCGGAGCGAGAACTCCCGACGGGTTGCTGTACCTGCGCGAGTACGACGCTTGGAGGCAGCGCCGCATCGACGTGCAGTTGACGGTGGACCGAGCGACCGCGGGTTGGACCGGTCACGTCGGCGTGGTGACACTGCCAATTGACCGTCTGCAACTGCCTCGCCCGGACCAGACGCATCTGGTGGCGTGTGGGCCGGAGGTCATGATGAAGTATGCGGCGGCGAGCGGCCTCCGGCTCGGCATCGCCGCAGAACGAATGTGGGTTTCGCTGGAGCGGAACATGCAGTGTGCCGCCGGCCTGTGCGGACATTGCCAACTGGGGCCGGAGTTCATCTGCAAGGATGGCCCCGTGCTGCGCTACGACCGCCTTCGACCGTACCTGTTTGTGGAGCAACTGTGATGGCTTTCCGGTCCCCTCGCCCCCGTCTTCAGGGGAGAGGGTTAGGAGTCTGTTGAAAAAGGAGTGCCACGGCTGTGTCAGCCGTGGAGACTGTCACAAGTCTCTCGAAATTCACACGGCTGACACAGCCGTGGCACTCGATTAATCCTTTTTCAACGGGCTGTTAGGGTGAGGGGGCCGCCGTGCAGAGAAGACCCCTCACCCTAACCCTCTCCCCGCAAAGCCGGAGCGAGGGGACAAGACGAGTGCCTTGAGGAGCAATTGTAATGGCCCGCAAACCACGACTGGCGGTCTTCAAGTTCGCGTCGTGCGACGGCTGCCAACTGTCGTTGCTCGACGCCGAAGACGAACTGCTGGTGATCTGCGATCGGGTCGAGATCGCGCACTTCGCGGAAGCCAGCAGCGATTTGCAGGCCGGTCCGTATGACGTGGCCCTCGTCGAAGGCTCGATCACGACGGATGAGGACGCCGCACGCATCCTCCGCGTTCGAGCGGACTCCCGATTCCTCATCACGATCGGCGCGTGTGCGACTGCGGGCGGAGTGCAGGCTCTGCGAAACTGGGGCCAGATCGATGAGTGGGTCCGCTCGGTCTATCCGAGTCCCGAATTTATCCGCACCCTCGCCACCTCGACTCCGATCGCTGAGCACGTTCATGTCGATTTCGAGCTGCACGGCTGTCCGATCAACCACCATCAACTGGTGGACGTTCTGGTGGCTCTCGCCGAGGGACGACAGCCGCGCGTGCCGAGTCACAGCGTCTGTCTCGACTGCAAACGGCGTGGTAACGTCTGCCATGTCGTCTCGCGCGGCATTCCCTGTCTCGGGCCGGTCACGCAATCCGGTTGCGGAGCGATCTGTCCAGCATTCGATCGGGGTTGTTACGGCTGTTATGGTCCCAGTCAGCCAGCAAACACCACATCACTCTTGAATCAATTTCGGACGTTGGGCCGCGCGCCCAGTGAGCTCGTTCCGCTGCTGAGAAACTTCAACGCTGCGGCCCCCGAGTTTCGCAGAGCCTCGGAGCAGTTGACGATCCTCGGAACGAACGACGAGGGGAAACCATCGTGAGTTCTCCCGACATCATCGAGGTTCCGATCCTGACCCGCGTCGAAGGCGAAGGGGGCGTGACGATCCGTCTGCGCGACGGGGCCATCGAGAACGTGGAACTCAACATTTACGAGCCGCCTCGATTGTTTGAGGCTCTGCTGCGCGGACGCCCTCTGGAAGACACGCCCGATATCACCGCGCGGATCTGCGGCATCTGCCCCGTCGCGTATCAGATGAGTTCCGTGCATGCCCTCGAAGCGGCGTTGGGGATTCAGATCACTCCTGCAATTCGGTGTCTGCGGCGTCTGCTGTACTGCGGCGAGTGGATCGAGAGCCATGCGCTGCACATCCACCTGCTGCACGCACCCGACTTTTTCGGCGCGGCCAGCGGCATCGAACTCGCCCAGCGTTTTCCCGACGAAATCAAACGCGGCCTGCAACTCAAGAAGTTTGGGAACCGATTGCTGGAAGTCCTGGGCGGGCGAGCCATTCACCCGATCAACGTGAGAGTCGGCGGGTTTCACCGACTGCCGAACCGAGACGACATGGCTTCGCTCATCCCTCACTTCGAGTGGGGAGTGCAGGCGGCAGCCGAAGTGACTCGCTGGGTGGCCGGCTTCCCGTTTCCCAGCTTCGAGCAACCTTACGAATTCGTTTCGCTGAGTCATCCCGACGAGTACCCGATGAACGAGGGAGACATCGTCTCCAGCACGGGCCTTCGCATCCCGGTGAGTGAGTACGACCAGCACTTCGTGGAGGAACACGTCGCGCATTCGACGGCTCTCCACGCGGTGCGCCGCGACCAGCGAACGCCCTATTTTCTCGGACCGCTCGCCCGCGTGAATCTCAATCGCGACCGCTTGTCGCCCGCGGCGCAGCGGCTGGTTGACGAGGTTGGCTTCCCTCCCCACTGCTGCAACCCGTTCCAGAGCATCATCGCGCGCGGCCTCGAACTGGTGCATGCCTATGAGGAAGCACTGACCATCCTGCGAGACTACGACCCGTCTGGACCGGCTCATATTGCTTATCAGCCGCAGGAGGGCTGTGGCTGCGCGGCGACCGAGGCACCGCGCGGGCTGCTCTTCCACGAATACCACGTCGATGCCGACGGCAAGATCGTCTCGGGACGGATCATTCCGCCGACGTCGCAAAATCAGAGACAGATCGAACGGGATGTCACTGACTATCTGACGGGCCGGTTGCAGGCAGCGGCCTCTCGCGACGAAATGGCCGTCGACTGCGAGCGGCTGGTGCGGACCTACGATCCCTGCATCAGTTGCTCGACGCACTTCTTGAAGGTGCGCTGGGAGGAGTCGTCGTGACGTGGCCCCTCATCGTTGGATTGGGCAGCCACCACGGCGACGATCGGGCCGGCTGGCTCGTGCTGAAGCGACTGCAAGAGCTCGGCTATCCCGGCGGCAGACTCGTGACTCTCCAGCATCCGGCCGATCTGCTCGATGTCATCGATACCGAACAGGCCGAACAGACCCTGGTGATCTGTGATGCCTGCGTGGGAACGAGCCAGCCCGGCACGATCCACTGCTTTCGCTGGCCCACGGACAAGCTGGTCTATCAGCGTCCCTCGGGATCGCACGACCTGTCGCTTGGCGACGTGATGGAAATCGGACGACGACTTCGTTGTTTTCCGGAGATGGCTCAGATTTGGGCCGTGGAAGCGGACTCGTGGCTTGCCGGTTCTGAACCTTCCGCTGCGGTCCAATCGGCCGCTGCCCGCGTGGCCGACGCGATCTGGGAGGGTCATCACCATGCATGAGCGATCACTGGTGAAGACACTCATCGAACAAGTCCTCGAAGAAAAGCGAGTCCGCGAACTCGGACGAATCCACGAGATCCAGCTTCAGATCGGCGAGTTCTCGGGCGTCGAGCCGCGGCTCGTGGAGTCGGCCTTCGCGGAGATGGCGCCTGAAGTTTGGGACACTGAAGTTCGATTGACGGTCGAAGTCATCCCGCTGACGGCGACCTGCCGCGCCTGCGGCGAAGCCTTCCACGTGGAGGGCTTCCGTTTTGTCTGCCCCCGGTGCGGTGGAGGCAACGTTCAGGTGACAGCCGGTGAAGAAATGCGGCTCGCCAGCGTGCGTGCAGAGCGTCAGACTGTCTGTGAAGGAGCGAGGTCATGAGTATCGAGACCATTCCGATTCAACGCGACATTCAAAGCCAGCGCCGGGTGGAGGCCGAAACGTGGCGGCGGTCGCTCACGGCGCGAGGCATCTTGTGCGTGAACGTGATCTCGTCGCCCGGAGCGGGAAAGACGTCACTCTTGCAGGCGATGGCCAGGCACTGGGCCGGTCAGCCGCGCATGGCTGTGCTCGTGGGTGACATCGCCACGGATCGCGATGCCCAACGGCTCGCTCCGCTCGTTCCGGTGCGGCAGCTCACCACAGGCGGCGCGTGTCATCTGGAACTGCCGCTGGTCCGGTCGGGCTTCGACCAGTTGAACATGGACGGCATCGAGTTCCTGTTCATCGAGAACGTTGGCAATCTGGTCTGCCCGGCATCGCATGATTTGGGCGAGCACCTGAGGGTCGTTGTGCTGAGCGTGACCGAGGGCGATGACAAACCGGGCAAGTATCCGAAGGCATTTCGCACGAGTCAGGCGTGCGTCATCAACAAGATCGACCTGCTGCCGTATGTGCCGTTCTCCTTGAACGCCGTCACCGAGGATGCCCATCTTGTCCGAAGCGATCTGCCCGTCATGGCCGTCTCGGCGCTGAACGGCGACGGCGTCGCCGCGTGGTGTGATTTCCTGATCGCTCAGCGCCAGCAGCTTCTCAATGACGCCAATCTCAACCTGTGAGCAGGACATGCCCGATCATGCCGTGCGAGTCTTGTTGTCGGGAGCCGTGCAAGGCTGCGGCGTCCGACCGGCGCTCGCGCGGCTGGCGGCCCGACACGGGTGGTCGGGCTCGGTGAGAAATACAACCGCCGGCGTCGAACTGATCCTGTCGGGGAGCCTGCCCGACTCCGAGTCGCTCGCGGGCATGATTCACGACGCGCTGCCTCACGAAGCGGTGACAACCAAACTGACGTGCGCAACTCGTCCGACCTTTGCAGGCTCGGGCTTTCATATTGAAGACTCGGACGCCACCGGTCCGCTCGCCGCACCGGTCCCGCGTGATGTCGCCATCTGCGGCGAATGCCTGGCTGAGGTCCGCGATCCCGCCAACCGGCGCTACGCTTACCCGTTCACAAGCTGCGCCCGTTGCGGTCCGCGTTACAGCGTGCTGCTCTCGATGCCGTTTGATCGGGTGCGGACGACGATGCGAGCGTTTCCTCTCTGTGACAAATGTCGTTGTGAGTACGAAGATCCGTCCGATCGTCGTTTCCACGCACAAACCATCTGCTGTGCCGAGTGTGGTCCGCAAGTCTGGGCCACTGATGATCAAGGGCATCTCGTCGCCTCCAGAGACAATGCCGTTCACTGTGCGGCGGAGGCTCTTCGCTGCGGGAAGATCGTCGCCGTGCGTGGCGTGGGCGGGTATCAGCTTCTCGCCGATGCGGCGTCACCGCGCGTGGTGGCCGAACTGCGGCGACGCAAGCGGCGACCAGCCAAACCGCTCGCCGTGTTGTGTCGCACGTTGGACGAAGCGCGCACGCTGGCCGATTTCGGCGAGGTCGAAGAGCAGCAATTGCGTTCGCCGCAGAACCCGATCGTGCTGGTTCGGCAGCGCACTGGGAGTCATCGCGCGCCCGAAGTGAATCCGGGGCTGAGCGACATTGGTCTGTTACTGCCGACGACCGCCCTCCACGATCGACTCGCGGAACTCACCGGACGGCCGCTGGTCTGTACCAGCGGCAACAGGGACGGAGAACCACTCGCATCGGGAGTCGACGAGGCACAGCATCGGCTTCGCAATGTCGCCGAACTTTTCCTGCATCATGATCGCGACATCAGCCAGTCCATTGACGACAGCGTCGTGCGGGTGATCGCGAACCGCCCGGTGACGATTCGCTGCGCGCGCGGTCTCGCGCCACTGCCGCTGTCGTTGAAAAGTGACTCAGCGTGTCTGGCATTGGGAGGTCACCAGAAGTCGGCGGTCGCACTGTCCAATGACCGCCA
Organism: Schlesneria sp.; assembly: GCA_031412755.1. Classification (GTDB taxonomy): domain Bacteria; phylum Planctomycetota; class Planctomycetia; order Planctomycetales; family Planctomycetaceae; genus Schlesneria. The sequence continues at coordinate 17,185 of JANODP010000401.1, forward strand.
GTCCTGGCTTGGTCCGCATGTGGGAGACCTCGACACGATCGCGGCCCGGGAACATTGGTGCGAGCGTGTTCAACGAATGTGTGACGGAGATGACATTTTCGCCGACGGGGCAGATCAGCACGTTGTGCATGATCCGCATCCGAACTACTTTTCGACCCAATGGAGCGAAGCTTTCTCTGCGAACCGGCTTGCTGTCTGGCATCATCACGCGCACATCGCCGCCGGTATGCTGGAGCATCAATGGTTGGATCGAACCGTGCTGGGAGTCGCCTTCGACGGCACAGGCCTTGGTCCAGACGGCACGATCTGGGGTGGTGAATTCCTGATCGCCACGGCCACGAAGTTTCAGCGAGTCGGCCACCTGCGGCCTTTCGGGCTGCCGGGAGGTGAAGCCGCGATCACGGACCTGCGCTGGCTGGGGGTTTCGATGTTGAGCCAACTCGAAGACCTCTCACCGGACGAGATCGCTGAATTGTCGGGACTGTCGCAGATCGACGTGCTTCGCGTTCAGCAGGCTCTTCATTCCTCGTACAGCCCGCGCACGACGAGCTGCGGTCGGCTGTTCGATGCGGCGGCGTGCCTGATCCTTCGACAACGTCACTCGGCGTTTGAAGGCCAGGCGGCGATGTGCCTCGAAGCCGCCTGTGACGTCGCAGAGTGTGGCCAGTATGCGTTTGCTCTCGGTTCATCCCAGCCCCTCGAACTGGATTGGCGTCCGGTGTTGAAGCAGATCATCGCGGATCTCCGCAACGGAACGACGCCCGATGCGATGGCGATGCGATTTCATCGCGGACTGGCCACGGCTATACAGGCCGTTTGCGTCCGATGGCCCGATTTGCCGGTTGTACTGGGAGGAGGAGTGTTCCAGAATCGTGTCCTCGTGGAATTGCTGGCAGACTTGTGGCCGACAGATCGCGCGCCACTTGGCCTGCCCGGCCTCATCCCGCCGAATGACGGTGGCCTCGCCGCCGGCCAGTTGGCTGTCGCGAGCAAACTCGCCGAAGAAAGGGATCGTGCGACATGTGCCTTGGAGTCCCCGGCCGCGTTGCCAGTTGGATCGACCGTGACCCCTTGATGGCGGCGGCCGAGATCGACTTTGGTGGTGTTAGGAAACGCTGCCAGATGGCCTGTGTGCCGGAGGCTGAAGAAGGAGACTACGTCCTCGTCCATGCGGGGATCGCGCTGACGATCATCGACCGCGCGGCGGCCGAGCAACTGCTGGCGACATTCACTGCGCTGGAGGACTCTGAGATTCACGAATCCGAAGACCCCTCACCCTAGCCCTCTCCCCACAAAGCTGGGGCGAGGGGACGATGCAGAGTACATGATGAAGTTTATCGACGAGTACCGGGATCCCACTCTGCTGGCAAGCCAGCTCGCCGAACTGCGGCGCGGCATCACGCGGCGGTGGGTCATCATGGATGTCTGTGGCGGCCAGACGCACAGTCTGCTGCGGCACGGGCTGGAAGAGGCTCTGGAAGATGTGCTGGAACTGGTGCATGGGCCGGGTTGTCCCGTGTGCGTCACGCCTGCCGAGGCGATCGATGACGCCGTGGAACTCGCCAAGCGTCCGGATGTCATCCTCGCCAGCTTCGGCGACATGCTGCGCGTTCCGGGACGAAACGGCAGTCTGTTGCAGGCCAGAGCTGCGGGAGCCGATGTCCGGACGGTCTATTCGCCCGTCGATGCCGTGCAATTGGCGGCGAAGGAGCCGACCCGGCAGGTCGTGTTTTTCGGAGTCGGCTTTGAAACGACGGCTCCCGCGACGGCACTGGCCGTGTTGCAGGCAAGGCAACTCGGGGTGAAGAACTTCAGCGTGCTGGTGCATCACGTGCGTGTCGAGCCGGCGATGCGAGCCCTCATGCAAATGCCGGACAATCGTGTTCAAGGCTTTCTTGCTGCCGGACACGTTTGCACGGTGACGGGTTTCGCTCACTACAACGCGTTCGTTGAGGAGTTCAATGTGCCGGTCGTGGTGACCGGATTTGAACCGCTGGACTTATTGACCGGCCTGACGGAGTGCGTTCGTCTGCTGGAGACACAGCAGCCGCAGCTTCGCAATCAATACGCCAGGTCCGTTCGCCCCGAAGGCAATGCGCACGCGCAGCGGCTGATCGACGACGTCTACGCCGTCGCGACAGTTCCCTGGCGCGGCTTGGGAGAGATTCCCGACGGCGGTCTCGTGATGCGATCCGAATTGTGTGACTTCGATGCACGATGCCGCTTCGGACTGGCCACGTCCGTGTCGTCGGGCGACGGTGACTGTCGCAGTGCCGAGGTCATGGCGGGCCGAATCAAGCCGCCCGAATGTCCACTGTTCGGCAAAGCCTGTACGCCCGAGACACCGGTCGGCGCGCCGATGGTTTCCTCCGAGGGAGCCTGTGCCGCGTACTTCCGCTATGCACGGAGTCCAATTTCAACGGAGTCTTCTTCCGGTCCCCTCTCCCCCGTCTTCGGGGGCGAGGGCTAGGGTGAGGGGGCGAGCGGCCGAGCGACATTGGAATTGGAGATCGAAGCAGAACAATCTCAAGGATCGCCACTTCGGTTGCTGTGGCACTGAAGCGAATCCCCCCTCACCCTAACCCTCTCCCCCCGAAGACGGGCGGGAGAGGGGACAAGAAAATAACAAGACGCCATGAAGGTCCACCATGAGTGAACTCGACAGCGGTGGCGAATGGTTCGGTTGCCCGATTCCGGGCGATGCCGGTGGCGAACGGATCACGCTGGCCTATGGGGAGGGTGGACGACTCTCACGACGGCTGATTCGCGAACGGATCTTGCCTCGATTTGGCAACGATCAACTGCGATCGCTGGGCGACGCGGCATTCGTGACGACGAATAGTAGTCAGCTTGCTTTCTCGACGGATGGTTACACCGTCACACCGCTGTTTTTTCCCGGTGGCGACATCGGCCGGCTGGCAGTCTTCGGCACGGTGAACGATCTGGCCGTGTCGGGAGCGGTCCCTCGATGGCTCAGCCTGTCTCTCATCATTGAGGAAGGATTGCCGTGGTCGGTGCTCGATCGCGTCCTCGATGGCATCCAGGCAGCCGCCGCTTTGGCCAAGGTGGACATTGTGACGGGAGACACGAAAGTCGTCCCGCGCGGAGCGGCCGACAAGCTCTTCATCACGACATCGGGGATCGGTGAGGTTCTCGCCCCTGCTCCAGCGGGACCGGCCGGACTTCAGCCCGAGGACGTGTTGATCGTGAGCGGTCCCATCGGCTGCCACGGCGCGGCCATTCTGTGTGCGCGCGAGCAGTTCGACTTTGAGCCTCCACCGGCCAGCGACTGCGCCCCGCTGACGGCACCACTCGTCGCGCTGCACAACGCGAAACTCACTCCCCGCGCGGTGCGCGATGCCACACGAGGTGGCGTGGCGGCCGTTCTGCACGAGTGGGCCGAGGCATCCAAGCTGACCTGCGATCTCGAAGAGACGGCGATTCCGATCAACGCCAAAGTGCGAGCGGTCTGTGAACTGCTGGGCCTCGATCCCCTGCATCTCGCCAACGAGGGAACGTTCGTACTCGCCACACGGCCGGAGTTGGTTGAGCCAACGCTGACCGTGCTGCGGCAGCATGAAGTGTCCAGCCGCGCGGCCGTCATCGGTGGCGTGAGTCAACGACGGATGACACCTGTCACAGTGATCCGAGGCATCGGTCGGAAAGTAGCTCTCGACGAACCGTCCGGCGCACCACTGCCTCGCATTTGCTAAGGATCAGAGCAGAACGAGGTTGATCAGTCGTTCTTGTCGAACATTTGGTTGCTGAAGTGAAGTGACGTGCTTGACGAGGACGAGCAGCTTCTCAGTCCCGGGAAATTGGTGGGTTATTCCGAGAGAACCGAACAGAACACCCGTCGATCGGGCCGATATTGAGTGCGGAGTCTTCCGTGATCGTAGAAGGAACGCAGATCATGATTCATCGCGGCTGGGCAGGCCTCATTGTGTTGGCGGTGCTGGGATTGGGTTGGTCGTTTGTTCGAGGCGACTCCGACCCTCCGCGTCGCAAAAAAGACGATCAACAGGCCGCACTCATGCGCGCCAAGCTGGCCAGTTCGCAGAAGATCGTCGAAGGTCTGGTTTCGAAAGACTTTGATGACATCACTCGCGGCGCGGAAGAATTGCTCAAGATCTGCAAGGCCACAGAATGGGAGGCTCATTCCGATGAGGTCTACGCCCACCACCGCAAGGAGCTGATGCGGCAATCCGAAAAGATGATCAACGCCGCCGCCCGCGAGAATCTCGACGGAGCCGCGTACTCTTACATTCACGCCCTGACGACCTGCATCAGTTGCCACGATTATTGCCGCGACGTGCTCAAGATCGCGGACAACACGCGGACTCTCAAAGTGGTCCCCATCCCGACCACCGCCGAAGACGACGACCTGCCGGTCCCCGCACGGACTGTCCGTCGGTAGGTCTTGCAGCGAGTCGGGAGAATGTGCGAGCACAGCAACGACACGGTCGCAATGCATGCGGCGGCTGCCGTATCGGCGTCAGTCCTTCATTGTCTCACGCGTGCGGCCGAGTTTCTGTTCCATCTCGACGATCTTCGCGGTCGTCCTCAGCACCGAATCGGGGTTCAGCGAAATGCTGTCGATTCCCTGGCCAACGAGGAACTGGGCGAACTCGGGATAGTCGCTGGGAGCCTGGCCGCAGATGCCGATCTTGCGGCCTTTGGCCTGAACCTTCTGAATGACACTGGCGATCATGGTCATCACCGCCAGATTCCGTTCGTCAAAGACATGGGCCACGATTTCGGAGTCGCGATCCACGCCCAGCACAAGCTGAGTCAGATCGTTTGAACCGATCGAGAAGCCGTCGAAAATCTCGGCGAACTGATCGGCGAGAATCACGTTGCTCGGGATCTCGCACATCACGTAGACCTCCAGACCGTTCTCGCCGCGGTTGAGACCATGTTTGGACATCTCGGCCAGTACCTTACGGCCTTCTTCGACCGTGCGGCAGAACGGGATCATCAGCTTCAGATTGCGCAGGCCCATCTCATCGCGAACCTTCTTCATCGCACGGCATTCCAGTGCGAAGGCATCGCGGTACCGTTCGTCGTAGTAACGTGAGGCTCCTCGAAAACCGAGCATCGGATTTTCTTCCACCGGTTCGTAGGGCTTGCCGCCGATCAGGTTCGCATACTCGTTCGTTTTGAAGTCGCTGAGGCGGACGATGACATCCTTGGGATGGAACGCCGCGGCGATTGTGGCAACTCCCTGAGCCAGCTTCTCGACGAAGTATTGCGGCTGGTCGTCATATCCGGTTGTCAGGCGATCGATCTCGCGTTTGACATCGGTATCGGTCAGCCGATCGTAGTCCAACAGAGCCTGCGGATGAATTTTGATGTAGGTCGAGATGATGAACTCTTCACGCGCCAGCCCGACACCATCGTTGGGCAGAAACGACAGACGAAACGCCTCTTCGGGATTGCCGATGTTCAGCATGACCTTCGTCACGGGACGCGACAGTCCCCGCATGTCGAGTCGTTCCACATCGAACTTCAGTTGCCCTTCGTAGACGTGCCCTTCGTCTCCTTCGGCACAAGAGACCGTCACGAGTTGGCCGTTCTGCAATTTCTCAGTCCCATTCTCGGTGCCGACCACGGCGGGCAGTCCGAGTTCGCGGCTGACGATGGCGGCATGGCAGGTTCGGCCGCCTCGATTGGTCACAATGGCAGCGGCCTTCTTCATCGTCGGCTCCCAGTCGGGATCGGTCTTATCCGTGACCAGCACTTCGCCCTCGCGAAACTCCTCCAAATGCCGGGCGTGCGAGATGACGTGGACCGGTCCCTGACCGATCTTCTCACCAACGCTGCGACCACGGACGAGCAATCGGCCCGTCTCTTTCAGCGAGTAGTTTTCCTGAACGTTCACTTGCTTCTGCGACTGCACGGTCTCGGGCCGCGCCTGCACGATCCAGAGTTCACCCGTCAGACCGTCCTTGGCCCATTCCATATCCATCGGGGTGAAGACGCCGCGCTTTTGCGAGTAGTGCTCTTCGATGATGCAGGCCCAGCGCGACAGCATCAGGATCTCGTCGTCCGTGATCGCGAAGCGGGCGCGGTCTTCCGGGGGAACCGGCACATTGCGCGTCATGCGTCCGCCGCCGATGTCGTAGATCAGCTTGAACTCCTTGTTGCCGAGTCGCTTTTGCAGGATGGGCCGGAAACCCTCGGCCAGCGTTGGTTTGAACACGAGGTACTCGTCGGGGTTCACTGCCCCCTGCACGACGTTCTCGCCCAGCCCGTACGCGGCGTTGATAAGGACCGCGTTGCGGAAACCCGTTTCGGTGTCGATCGAGAACATCACGCCCGAGGTCGCCAGATCCGAACGGACCATGCACTGCACACCGATCGACAAGCCGATACGGAAATCGTCGAACCCCTTGTGCCGCCGGTACGAGATTGCGCGGTCAGTGAACAGGGACGCGAAGCAGCGTTTGCAGGTCTCCAGCAACGGCGGCCGACCCCGCACGTTCAGGTAGGTCTCCTGCTGACCGGCGAAGCTCGCGTCGGGAAGGTCTTCCGCCGTGGCGCTGCTGCGGACAGCGACATCCAAACTCAACTCAGGGCCGCCGCTGAGGATGTCGTAGGCATCGATGATGGCTCTCTGCAGGTCGGGAGGCAACTCGGCGGAGACGATCGCATGTCGAATGGCCTGACCGCACTCGCGAAGACTCTCCACATCATCGGGTTTCAGCCGATCCAGCACGGAGCGAATCTTCACATCGGTCCCGGTCTTCGTCAGGAAGTGCCAGTAGGCGGCGGCGGTGATTGAGAAGCCATTGGGAACCCGCACACCGCGCGAGGCCAGTTCGCGAACCATCTCACCCAGTGACGCATTCTTGCCACCGACGAGCGGAACGTCGGCAATTGACGTGTCGGCGAACCAGCGGATCCAGGGAGCAGCCTGTTGAATCGACATACGAGACCTTCGCAAATTGGTGAGCAGGGAGACAACTGGCGCAGTCGCCTGTCATTTGGGTGGAGTGAGCGGGATGACAATGGCCCCGACGCGTACGAGTTCATGACCAATGGTCTCGATCCCCGCACCGACTTCATCGATGACGAAGCCCGTCCCTTCGATCAGCTTGCCTGCGATCAACCGCGAGTCTTTGGCAACTTTGGCAGTTGCGGCTTTCATCATCGCGTCAGTACGAGTTGCGGCATGTTCTAGGTTGTTGGCTGCGGCCCGCAGGTACTGTCCCGCCAGGCGGGTTTCACGTTTTTTCCACGCCTCCGCCGCTTTGGCATATTGATAGTCCGACAGGGCATGCAACGCTCGTGCGGATGCGAAGTCAAGTTCCTCCACCGAACTGACGGTTCCCTCCTCGATTCGCCGAGCTATATGCTCCAACTCGTGCGCGGAGCGCCGTAACGCATTCTTTCCACGCTCGGCCGCGTGGCCTATCGCGATCCTCACATGGACGGCCGCCTTGCGGAACTCAGCGGCCGCCGTCCGAGCATCCATCATCAAGAACGCTTCGCGTGCTCGACCGAGATGCCGGTCAGGCTCATCGGCCAGTTGATGCCACTGGTCTTCTTCGACGAGGACATAGCCCGCGGGAGGCGCGGCGGGCGGGGGGACATTTTCCTGGGCTTTCGCCACCAAGGCGACTCCGACAGGAATCAACGCCAGCGCCAACCAAGTGATTGTTGAACGATTCCACATGAGCGGTTTTCCTTAACCAAGTTGAAGTGATGGATCTTTGAGTCGGCGTTCCATCATGTGCCGGGTTCAGGGGCCTGCTGCCCCTTCTGGTAGCTGACGTAGACAAACACGGGGAGTTGATGATCACTCAGATGCAGTCGAATCAATGGATACACAGTGGCCCAGCCCAATCCGCCGACTCCAGTTGCGAGCATCGGTAGTGCGATGCTCCTGGTCTCGCCCTTTTCGAGTTCGTGTCGCAGGCGGCGCAGACAGTGATTGACTTGGGCAATGGTTGCCGGACCGGGCTTGGCTCCTCTACTCGCGGTTCAACCGTCATTCGGATCACTCGCAACAAAGCACACCTCGTACCGTTCGGCGTGATCGACTTGCCTGATTGCAACTACCGTCTCTCTCCATGAGGAAGTGACTTCGAGTCTGTTGCTCGGCTCTGGCTGGTCCCCACGTCGATGGCCTCTAACTTTCGATGTAATCGAGCTCAGAACCCTTCGGACACCGCGAGCATCGGATGGTTTTCCGCGAGAGCCCGTTCTGGCAATTCTTCTGCCAGTTGGAAAAATCTCGCCACGACATCACACAACCGAGCGAGAACGATGTCAGAGTGGCCACCGAACGGAACTCATTTCAAGACCGAGTCCTTTAGCAATCACACACCCGATTCAGGAGTCTGGGTGACGCTCACAGATTCGTTCGAGCCGACACTCTTAGTTTGAGTCTGACACGGCACGCTGCATGCAACTGCGATGAGTTCATTGTTTCGCTGTTCGATGCCTCAGTCAGACGGCATGCCGTCGGGAGAGTCCTCATGACCAACAAGAACTCGGTTTGGGCCACTGTCGCACTATGTGCTTTGGGCGTCACGGTCATTGCGTGGAATGCCCGCGGGACGACGCAGGCGGAGGATACGCAGAAGAAGGTTCCACCGAAGAAGTCTGCGGTGATGCAGACCTTCATGAGGGCCAAGCTCACCCAGGCGCAGGGCATGCTCGAAGGACTGACGGTGGAGGACTTCGACCAAATCGAGAAGAACGCCGCCGCGATGTTCCTGTTGACGAAGGCGGAACAGTGGAATGCCAGCAAAGATCCCCAGTTCATCCAGCACAGCAAAGAGTTCGAGAGAGTCACGACTCAACTGGCCAAGTATGCCAAGGACAAGAACCTGGATGGGGCTTCGTTGATGTACGTGCAACTCACACTCAACTGCATCGAGTGCCACCGGTTTGTGCGCGACAAGGCCATCCAGCTTCGCGGCCAACCGGCTGAAAAGGACGGCGAAGATTGAGATTCTTTCTGAAATCGCCTCCGCATCACGACACTGGAGCGATCTGAATTTGCCCCACCCGTCGGGTAGCCGCCTGGTCCGACTCGAAACGAACAAGCCCCGCGAAGAGACTTCGCGGGGCTTCTCTTTTTGGCGTTCCTTCCTCACTTCCATCACTGAAATTGAGACTCAGCAGAGCCATCATTGAGAAACGGTTTCAGCGCTGCGTCGAGAAAATGTGTGATGAAATGTCATTTTGCAAACTCTGTTGAAGGCCATCTTGGCGCTCAGTAACTTTCTCGGACTGATTCGCCTGAAGCTGTCCGTGTTGATGGCGGCGGAGCAGAGCATCCAACCAGAAAGGCGTAGCCACGCCACTTACCACACGGGACGAGCTGGCCAAGGCTTTCTCGACGGGACGCAGCGATTCCATGAGGCCCGCGTTATGGACCTCACCGCGAACATCGACAATCTGCCGGCCAATTCAGCGGGCATCGACGACCACCAGTTCATCGACAAGGCACTTCGCGATGTGATTCAAAAACTGGCCGCTGAGCGCGACAACGTTGAAACGGTTGTCGAGTATCGCAAGAAGCGATCGCTCTGAAGGTCACAGGAACATAAACAGCCCCTGCACTGACTGAATCAGGCGGGGGCTGTTTCTTTTTGGGCTTCGTGTCGTTTTCACCTCACGTCACCGCCAGCACTCTCGGACGACCGATCGACCGCATGCGCTCGCAGTCCCACGAATCGTCACCAGACGCATTCGTTCTGTGATGCCCGTTTGGTGGCGGAAGGTGAAGGCATCGCCGATTGCGGATTCGGTTGTCTCAGGCAGAGCACGGGGCATTGCGACTGCCGAAGAACACCCTCGGCAATGCTGCCATGGAGTTGAAAATGAAACCGGCTGTGCTGGTGCGATGCGATCACGATCAGGTCGGCCTTTTCCTGACAAGCGACATTCAGGATCGTTCCCACCGCGTATCCCAGGACGAGACGAAATGAAAGGGGAATGTCGCCGGCGCGCGATCTCATTCGTTGAAACTGTTCGTGGCAATTGCGGATGCCCGGGCTGTCTTCGTTCAACAAATCCACGTCCGAGTCGCAATCGGGACAATCGGACGGTGCCAGAACATGGACCACGACCACTTCGGCGAATTGATCGCGGGCGATACTGCAAGCGAGCTGAAAGGCCTGGTCGGAGTCCGTGGAGAAATCCGTCGGATGCAGAATCACATCGAAAGTATTCATGGTGGTGTCCTACAAACCATCGAAAGAGGCTGAGTGCGATCAAAGGCCAATCGCGCACTCCATATTGCGGATTGAGTAGCAGCTTCCACCAAGTCCGAGGGAAGCCCTTCAGCGATCATCCTCACGCACGATGCGTGCCAACTCAGCCCAAATCTCTTTCGCGTTGGATCAATGCCGCTGCTTTCAATATCAGTTTCACCGCGGCATGTCAGAGGGCCTTGAGCGTTTTCCGGCACCAATTCAGTGCCCCGGCAATCTTGCTCCATCGAGAACCGCGAGGAGTACTCGACGATCTGCCGTGGGAATTGCGAAGGACGCCGATTGCCGCCAGAGACGCTTCAATGCTGCTCGGGCTCATTCTCTGACCGTTCGTTTGCCAGTTGGAAGAATTCCGCCACCTGCTCGCCTACTCACAGCATGCGATTTCTGCCGAAGTTGGCACGTGGCAAAGCAGCGCAAGCATCATTTCGTGTGCGAACTGCCATGCGGAATATTTTTCGGACCTTGGCACACGTCGTGCGAATGATGGTGTTCATCACTTGCCGTCACTCACATCCCAACTTGGCAAAACTCAGGTTGGGGCATGTGTGCCGCGCCCGCTTAGGTTGGATAAGGAACAACTCATGAACGTGGAAATCCATCGCATCCTGTTTCCGACAGACTTCAGTCCGTCGTCGCTGCAGGCTCAGAGGTATGCCTGCGCACTCGCAGAACAGTTCTCTGCCGAATTGCATGCGCTGCATGTCGTGCCCGACCCGTTGCCAGTACCCGGCCCCGAAGGTTCCTGGGTCTTGCAAGATCTCAGCGTACCGACGCTCATCCACGAAGCCGAGTTGGAGTTGGCAGTCCGGATGGAAGCGGCCCTGCCTGGAAACCTCACCGTCGTCCGCTCGGTCCATGTCGGCAAACCCGTCCAAACCATCATCGACTATGCGAAGGAACACGGGATCGACCTGATCGTGATCGGCACGCACGGTCACACGGGTTTGTCTCATCTGCTGATTGGCAGCGTTGCCGAAAAGGTCGTCCGCCTGGCGACCTGTCCAGTGCTGACGGTCCACCCCAAAGACCATCCATTCCGAATGAACGAGACTACGAACGTCTGAGTCTTGGCACATGATCCCCGTCCCCACAACGGTTGTCGCGATCAACACGCAACCGGAAAACATCACCACTAAGGAATCGAACATGAACACCAGAAAAGCGTTTCTAACCCGAACTGTCATGGGAATGGCGATCGTCTTCACGTTGATCGCCGCCACGTGTGCCGTCTGGAATGTTCGGCCGGCCGCCGCCGACGACGACGACGATCTGAAACCCGATCTGAGCTTGAGCGCCTTCATGCGCAAGAAGCTCGATGCCTCGTCACGGATTCTGGAAGGTCTCACCACGGAAGACGCTGAGTTGATTCAAAAGGGGGCAAAGTCTCTCACGGAACTCAGCAAGACTGAGAAGTGGCAGATTCTCAGCGACCCTGAATATCGCGAGTACAGCCTCGATTTCCGCATCAACGCCAGAAAGCTTGCCGAAGCGGCGGAGAAGGGCAACTTCGACAACGCCGCCTTGCAATGGTTCGACGCGATGAAGAATTGCATCGAGTGCCATCAGCACGTCCGTCGCGAACGGGCTGAGGCCAAGAAGAAGTAATCTGTGGCAGGACAGGCAATCGAATTGTCAGATCCATTGTCGCGAAGATTCGGCGTGTGACCGGATTGGCGCGCGGATGTGCTTTGTGTTCAGCAGTGACTCCCCATCGAAGGAATCCAGGTAATGTCGAAGACTCAACGTGTGTCGATGATTTTCGGGCTGATCGGCATTGTGATGGTTTGGACAATGCTGGGTGCCAATCCTGTCACCTCACAAGACAAGCCGCAGAAGAAAGTGCCCGACGCGAAACTGGATCTCGACCAGACTCAGTTCATGCGAAAGAAGTTGGACGCTTCGAGCCAAATCCTCGAAGGTCTGACGTCCGAGGACGCACAACTCGTCATCAAAGGGGCGAAGGCACTTGTCGAGATGAGTTCCGCTGAAAAATGGAAGGTCAGGAACGACGTCATGTACCGCCAGTTCAGCGGTGAATTTCAGCGCAGTGCGAACAGTCTCTTGGAGGCCGCCGAGAAGGGGAATTATGACGCGGCCGCGCTCAAGTGGATCGACACAACGATGAAGTGCCTGGAATGTCACAAGTTCGTTCGAGGCACTCGCATCGCCGAAGGCAAAAAATAACGTGGAGGATCAGAGTCTGGCTCAGCCGTATCAATCGTCTTGATGCACGACGTGTCGGGCGGCATCAGGCCATTCGTCACTCTACAGCCGGCTTCCGAATTGGTAGCAGTCCGACTCCAGCAATCGCCCTGCACCGAGTCTCTGTCATCAATGGAATGGTCAACTTCGATTCAGGAACAAGCCATGAGCATCACGACCATTTCCCCAAAACAGTTGCACGACATTGTCCAAGCTGGCCAGGTCGTAGAGTTGATCGACGTTCGAACACCAGTGGAATTCCGCGAAGTTCATGTGAATTTCGCGCGCAATGTGCCGCTCGATCAGATGGATGCAGCGCAACTCGTGGCCAGTCGGAAAGGCACGAACCAGCCGCTGTACGTGATTTGCCGGTCTGGCAGCCGTGGCAAGCAGGCCTGCGAAAAGTTGCTCTCGGCTTCCTACACGAATGTGGTCAATGTCGAAGGAGGCACGCAGGCGTGGGATCAAGCGGGACTGCCGGTCGTCCGCGGCAAAAAGGCCATTTCTCTGGAAAGACAAGTTCGCATCGCGGCGGGGTCACTGGTGCTTCTGGGGGCGGCGCTGGGTGCCTTCGTCAGCCTCTATTGGATCGGTTTGGCTGCCTTCGTCGGGGCGGGCCTCGTTTTCGCCGGGATCACCGATACCTGCGGCATGGGACTGCTGCTCGCCCAAATGCCATGGAATCAGGTTCCAAAGTCGCCGGCTACGAATACTGAGGCTGGCACCACAACCTGCGAGTCGAAAGTGACGCCCTCTTGTTGTGACCCTGCTCGTTGAGTGGCCTGATCGATGAATCCGGTCCGCAGACGCCGTTTACAGATTCGATCCGCTCCTCATGAGCGATTCACGGAGAAGCCTGCGAGGTCTACACCGTCCCGACAGTTCCGTGGCACGGCTTTGGCGAGGTTGTCTATCACCGCGGTGTCGCAATACCTCCGCGACTTTCAACACTCTGGCTATGCTACAGAGGCATGAGCCGGGGCTGGTCGGACTGCGAATCGTATAGCGCGCAACACCGACAGAAGGACACCGCAATGCACCCGCCCATTGAATTGTTCGAGTATGAACAAACCGGCGAGATGCTCATTGTGCGTCCTGCGACCAACCTCGGTGAATTCGAGGCCGAGCAAATCGAAGCGGAGGTTGAGCGGCTGCTCAAGCTGCTGGAAGACTCCACCTTTCACAAGGTGGTTGTCGATTTTCATCGCTGTGCGTATTTCGGATCCTCGGCCGTCAGTGCGTTGATTCGGATTGCACGCGCAGTGAGAGACGGCGGCAGCGAAATGGTGCTCTGCAACCTATCGAAGTGCGAGCGCGAATTGCTCGACGCGCTGCATCTCGGCGACTTGTGGACCATCAAGAGTTCGGTGACGACGAATTAAACGTTTTCTCCGCGAGCACCGCACGAGGATCGGCTTGAGGTATGACGTCAAACCCGCAGTGGCGCAGCACGTCCATCATCCCTGTGTTGTCCGTCGTTGTCTCGGCGATGACTCGTCGGACACCTCGTGCGCGAGCGATTCGCAAGCAGCGTTCGGTCAGCCAATGCCCGATTCCGTGACCTTGCCAAGCGTCTGCGACGAGCACCGCGAACTCGGCGGACCGATGACTACTGTCGAGCACTAGCCGCCCCACGGCGATCAACTGCGGTTGTCCAGCGACGTCGATCTCCGCGACCAGCGGAATCTCGCGGTCGTAGTCCACATAGCAATACCGCGCGGCCATCTCGTGCGTGGCTTCTTTGAAGACAGACTGAAACCGCCGCCGCAGTGATTCTGGGGAGCAGTTTGCCAGTAAATTCAACCAGAGAGGTTCATCTTCAGGACGAATTGGTCTCATCCGTACTGGTTGCGACAAACCCGGCAGGTTCACCGTTTCGACCAACTCTTCGGGATAGGGGCGAATCGCCAAATGTGGGTACCGCGGAGAACCGACTGGCGCCGAAGAGGGCTGCCAGCGCATTCGAGCGTCCAGCGCGATCAGCCGGTCGGCGGTCACCAACAAGGGATTGACGTCAATCTCCGTAAGTTCCGGCCAATCGGCGACGAGATACGAAAATCGAATCAGGGCTTCGATCAATCGTTCGACGTCCACGCCCGGCCGGCCACGATAGCCTTGCAGGAGCGGCCAGCAACGCAGGCTTTCCAGCATCCGCCGAGCCAGCCGTTCATTGAGGGGCGGCAACTCCAACGCGCGATCTTGCAATAGTTCCGCCGTGACACCGCCAGCTCCGACGAGTATCACAGAACCGAACACCGGGTCTTGCTTGGCTCCAACGAGCAACTCAACCCCGCGTGCGGCGGTGATCATTGGCTGCAATGTCACGCCCTCGACCACCGCGTCAGGTCGCTTGGACTTCACCGAGGCCAGCATTCGGTCAAAGGCAGTTCGCACGTCGATTTCATTCGTGAGGTCCAATGCCACTCCGCCCACATCCGTCTTGTGAGTGATGTCGGGCGACCGAATCTTCATCACGACCGGAAAGCCGATTCGTTGCGCTGTCTCAACAGCTTCATCGACTGTCGCGGCAGCGACCGGCTCGCTGACAGGAATACCGTAGGCGGCGAGCAGCGCTTTGGAATCGTCTTCGGAAAGGAACGTCGGCTCCTCATCCCCGCCCCCTTTCCTCAAAGAGGCGAGGGAAGCGGTGCGGGTTGCGAGAAAACTTCGTCGCAAGCCGGCTCGGTCATGCGGCCAGGTGATCGGCACATCGTGAGGAGTCTCTTGCAGCAACTCACGCCGAGCCGCATAAGACACCAAGTGCATGAAAGCGCGTACGGCCTGCTCCGGCGACGTGTATGACGGAATGGCGGACTCGTGCAGCACCTGATGTCCCTCGCGGACCATCGGCCCGCCCATCCATGCGGCGAGCAGCGGTTTGCGCTGTGGGTTCGGCGTCGTCGCGAGGACTTGTGCGATCCGCGTTGGTTCGGTCATTGCCTGCGGAGTGAGAATCACCAGCACGGCATCGACTCCGTCGTCCGCCAGTACGGCATCGAGCGCAGTCGCGTATCGTTCCGGTGTCGCATCGCCGAGTACATCGACGGGATTATTGTGCGACCAGTGCGGCGGCAGCGTTTGATTGAGCCGTTCCATCGTCGAGGCGGACAACTTGGCAAGTTGCCCTCGTTGTTCCATGAGCGCATCGGTCGCCATGACGCCAGGACCGCCGGCATTCGTCACGATTGCGAGTCGCGGCCCGCGTAGTGGTCTCGGCCGAGCCAGCAACTCGGCACAGTCGAACATGTCGTCCACGGAGAACACACGCTCGATGCCCGCCCGTCGGAAGGCCGCTTCGTAGACAGCATCCACGCCTGCGAGTGCTCCGGTATGGGAGGCCGCGGCCTGAGCCGATTCGGAGAACCGGCCGGCCTTGAAGGCCACGATGGGTTTCTTGCGAGAGAATGCGCGCGCCGCGGAGAGAAACTCTCGCGCGTCTGTGAGCGATTCGATGTACAGAATCAACGACTCGGTCTGTGGGTCGGCCGCGAAGTAGTCGATGAGGTCTGCCATGCTGACATCCAGCATGTTTCCGGCCGACACGAACGCCGAAAACCCGACCCGCTGATCAATCGCCCAATCGAGGATCGCGGTACACAACGCTCCTGATTGCGACAGCAACGCAACTCGCCCTGGCTGCGGCACTCCCGCTGCGAAGCTCGCATTGAGCCGCAGGCGAGGGACAATGATTCCCAAGCAATTCGGCCCGACAATGCGCAGTCCTTCACACTGAGCAGCCTCGCGCCGCACGGTTTCTTCCAATTCGCGACCGGCCGGCCCGGCTTCGCGAAAGCCCGCCGAAATCACGATCATCCCGCCGACACCCCGCTGGCCGCACTCACGAACGAGCGCCGGAATCGTTGCGGCCGGAGTACAAACAACGACCAGATCGGGTGTCTCGGGAAGATCGGCCACTGAACTGAATGCGGCCTCGCCTTGAATGACCCCGCGCTTGTGATTTACCGCGAAGAGATGTCCTTGAAAACCGGCCGCTTTCAAGTTGGAAAAGACGGCTCCGCCCACCGAGCCCGGCTGATTGCTGGCACCGACCACGGCAATGGATTTCGGCGCGAAAATTGAATCGAGGCTGTTGTGTTCCATCCACTGGCCCTTGTTTTGTTGTTTGCTTCATGGTCGAGCGCTGGCGCTGGCCCATGCTGGCTGAGTGACACCAGTCAACCCACAACGATTCGTCCGCAGGCGGTCGAGCAGCCGTTCCACCGGCTCATTCCACCAGGTTGTGTTGTTGTTCATGGTGATGTCCGGCGGCGACCATTCCTCGACAGCAGTCGTCCCTCCAAGACGGCCGCCGTACCGGTTCGGCATGGTATCGTTGATCGCAACCGGGAAGGTGGTCGCTTGCGAACAATTCTCAAACACGTTGAGAGCAATCCGGACCAGCAGCCACTATCAAGACGGCGTCGCATCGGTTCATTCCATGTTATGCCACAGTGACGAACAGGGAGAACTCGGACGTATTGCCATCGGCGTCGGTCGCGGTGGCGACGATCTTGCTCCCGAGCACAGTGCCGAGGGCCGGGAAGGTCTCGACCGTCGAGCCTGGCGCGGCGTAATTGACCGCCGCCAGCAACGTCGCTCCCTCCTGGTCCGCCGGGTCGGCGATGAAGAATTCCACCCGCAGCGGAAACGTCGAATTCGGTGCGAGTGACGGGACCGAATAGGTGATGGTCAGGTCCGACCCGCTCAGGATGGCACTCGCGATGACCGGGAAGTTCTGGAACTTGTTGGCGCCCGAGTCTGCATCGTCCGTGTCGTTATCGGTGAAGCCATCGCCGTTCAGATCGATTCCCAGGCCGGTGTTCGTAAACATCGAGTTGCCCAGGATCAGGTTGCCTGTTCCGAGACCCGCCACGCGGACACCAGCCTGGCCGTTGAAGCCGATCGAGTTACCCGCCTCCGCCGTCGTACCGCCGATGCTGTTCGATGACACGTTCGCGACCTTCACGCCAGACAACGTGTTGCCCACGGCGGCCGTTCCGTTGACCGCCGTACCGATGTAATTGCCCTGCACAAGGTTCCCTGTGACGCCGGAACCAACCAAGTACACGCCGTGCTCATCGTTGCCCGAGATCACGTTTCGCGCGGCTGTACTCGCGCCGCCGATCGTATTGGCCGAAGCCCCGCCGTCGATGTGGACGCCGCTTTTCTTGTTCCCCAAGTCTGCGGCTCCGTTCAGCGTCGTCCCGATGAAATTCCCCTGCACCAGGTTGTTCGTCGCACCAGCCTTCAAGAGAAACACGCCGTCCTGAAGATTGCCCGCGATCACGTTGCGGGCTGCCGCCGTTGTGCCACCAATCGTGTTCGTTCCGGCATCGTCCAGCAGGATTCCGCTGAGCGTATTGCCGATGGTTCCCGTCCCCGTCGCGTTGGTGCCGACCAGGTTCCCCTGCACGTTGTTGCCGGTCGCGGCAACGCCCTGGATGGCGATCCCCATCTGTTCATTGCCGGAGATCAGGTTCCCTGCGCCCGCCACCGACCCACCAATCGCGTTGTTCGCTGTGACGACCAGAATGCCATTGAGCGTGTTGCCCAGATCGGCCGCACCGCTCAGGCTCGTGCCGATGTAGTTCCCCTGAATCGTGGTCGCGGCGCTCCCCAGCAGATGGATGCCATTCCCCTCATTGCCTGCGATGACGTTCCGCGCAGCGGCCGTCGTTCCGCCAATCGTATTGCCGCTGGAGTTCAAGACTTCAATTCCGCTGAGCAGATTGCCTCGATCGACGGCTCCGTTGGAACTCGTTCCGATAAGATTGCCCTGCACCAGATTCGCGGCGTTGATGCCTCCCTGAATCAGCACCCCATGCTGCCCGTTGCCGGAGATCACGTTCCCCGCGCCAGCCACCGCCCCGCCGATTGTGTTCGAGGTCGCGTTGACCTGCACGCCGCTGAGCGAGTTGCCGATAGCCGCCTGCCCGACTGCGTTCAGGCCGATGTAGTTCCCCTGCACGCTGTTGTTCATCGTGGTCCCGAAGCCCTGCAAGCGAACGCCATACTCGTTGTTGCCCGAGATGATGTTCCGCGCCGCAGCCGTTACGCCGCCGATCGTGTTTGACGATGCGCCGCCGTCGATCTGCACACCGCTCAGGGAATTACCCAGATCGGCGGTCCCGCTCAGAGTCGTGCCGATGTAGTTCCCGTGAACTGTGTTCGTTGTCGTGCTGCTCCCGAGCAGATGGATGCCGTTCTCATTGTTGCCCGAGATGACATTCCGCGCGGTAGCCGTCGTCCCACCAATCGTGTTGCCACTGGAATTCAAGACCTGGATACCACTGAGCAGGTTCCCCAAGTCCGCGGTCCCGTTCACATCCGTCCCGATCCGATTGCCCTGCACCTGATTCGCGACGTTGACGCCACCCTGAATCAGCAGTCCATGCTGCACGTTGCCGGAGATCAAGTTACCCGCCCCGGCCGTAGTCCCGCCGACGGTGTTCGAGGTCGCGTTGACCTGCGCACCACTCAGCGAATTGCCGATCGCCGCCGTTCCGCTCACGTTCGTACCGACGTAGTTCCCCTGCACCTTGTTCATCGTAGTTCCGAAGCCCTGCAAGCGAACGCCATACTCGTTGTTGCCCGAGATGATGTTTCGCGCCGCAGCCGTCAGGCCACCGATCGTGTTCGACGACGCACCTCCGTCGATCTGCACACCGCTGAGCGAATTGCCCAGATCGGCGGTCCCGGTAATGTCGGTCCCAATGTAATTTCCCTGGACCAGGTTGCTCGTGGCAAACGCCGACGCGATGAACACGCCGCGCTGGTCGTTTCCCGAAATGATGTTCCTCGTTCCCGCCGCCGTCCCGCCGATCGTGTTCGAGGCGGACAGGATCAGCACGCCACTGAGCGTGTTCCCCAAGTCACCGGTCCCAGCAAGATTCGTCCCGATCAGGTTCCCCCGCACGTTGTTGCCGGTCGCGGGGACACCTTGGATGGAGATTCCGAACCGGTCATTGCCAGAGATCAGGTTTCTTGCGCCCGCCGCCGTCCCGCCGATCATGTTGTTGGCGGAGTTGATGATCTGCACACCGTCCCCGGCATTCCCCAAATCGGCCGTTCCCGCCGCATTCGTCCCGATGAAGTTCCCCACGATGGTGTTGCCGTTCCCATTGACGAGACTGATCCCGGCCCCACTGAACCGGTTGATGGCCAACCCCTTCACGGTGCTCCCACCCGCCCGGATGGTCAACCCGGCCACCCCCGCCCCGGCGCTCGTGCCGTTCAACTCAATCAACGGCGTGGCACTCACTCCCTGCGTCGTCCCGTCAATGATCACCGCGTCGGTGATGTCCGGAAGCTGACTGGTCACCGAAATCGTCTGCACGCCCGTTCCGGCAATGTAGAACCTGATTGTGTCCAGTCCGACGTGGCTGTTGGAGAAGTTGATTGCCTCACGCAGGCTGGTCAATCCGTCGGACGCATTGACCACGTCCGCAGTCGTGGTGACAACGAGTTCCGGATCGAGGTTCTCGTACCATGCCATCACCTGATCCGACGGGCCGAGTACGTCCAAGTCGCCGTCCCCGTCCATGTCCGCCGCAAATACGCCCGGCCGCCCCGTAGGGATCATGTGGGGCGTGAAGTTCTGGCCGCCGTCGTTCTCGTACCACGCTTGACTCGCGCTGAGGACATCCAAGTCGCCGTCGCCGTCCATGTCCGCCACAACAAACACGCTCGAAAAGCCGGCAGTCGTGCTGATCGCGTGTTCCGTGAAAGCTTGGCTGCCGTTGTTTTCGTACCACGTGACAATCTTTTGGTGCGAACTGCTGAGGACGTCCAGGTCGCCATCTCCATCCAAATCCGCTGTGGCCACGTGGCTCGCACCATAGGCTGCAGTGCTGATCGTGTGGCCCCTGAAGTTCTGGCCGCCGTCGTTCTCGTACCATGCAATCTTGCCGTCGTTTTCCGACGCGCTGAGGATGTCCATATCGCCGTCTCCGTCCACATCCGCCGCAGTCACGCCCCGTGCACCGTCGGCATTGCCATCTGGCGGTTTCCAATCAATACCGTCCAAGTCGGGGATGTTCACGTTGTGTGCCGTGAAGTTCTGGCTGCCGTCGTTCTCATACCACGCAATCCTGTCGTCTATGTCCGACGCACTGAGAACGTCCATGTCGCCGTCTCCGTCCACATCCGCTGCAGTCACACTCCATGCACCGTCGGCATTGCCATTTGACCCGTTCCAATGAACACCGTCCAAGTCGGGGGAGTTCACGTTGTGTGCCGTGAAGTTCTGGCTGCCATCGTTCTCGTACCACGCGATCCTGTCGTCATAGAACGACGCGCTGAGAACGTCCAAGTCGCCGTCCCCGTCCACGTCCGCCGCAAACACGCTCCGCGCACCATTCGCGTTGCCTTGGCCGGCCCCGGCCCCGTCTGGATCGGGAGTGTTCACATTGTGGGCCGTGAAGTTCTGGCTACCGTCGTTCTCGTACCACGCGATCTTGTCGTCTTGGAACGAAGCGCTGAGCATGTCCATGTCGCCGTCCCCGTCCATGTCCGCTGCAAATACGCTCCGCACCGAATTGACTCCGGTGGAAACCGTGTTCGTACCGCCGAAGGCACCGATGCTGGCGGCGGGAGGGATGATCGTCACGGCGTAGTCTTCGACTTCGCCGTTCGCCGCCAGGCCTTCGGGGCCGAGGTTTCCCGCCGTGCTCAAGCGGAACCTCGCGAAGGTCGTGCCGTCTTTGGACCAACTCGGCACGTCGAACGTGATCGCGTTGACGCCGTTCACGACCGCCACGCTGCTGGCGATCTGATCGCCCGGCCCGCCCCAGTTGCCGTCGCCGTTGAAGTCGATCCACGCATCGAGCTTCGCCCCACTCGGAGCACCCGCCACGTTGACCGTCGCCGTCGCCCCCAACGCCCCGACCATGATCGTTCCGAACGCCACGCCGTCTTCGTCGGCACCATCTGCGGTCGCGTTGGCCGAGTGCGTTCCATCGACTTCACTATCCCGCGCCGTACCCAGCGTTGGTCCGGTGTCCGTATGCCGCGCGCCGTTCTCCGCAAGCGTCGTCGGATACGGAGTCGGCGCGTCTCCCAGGTCGATCGTCAGCATCGTGCGCGGCTCCAACACCTGCACCAGCGCACCGCGACAGTCCCACGACTGCCATTTCCGACGCGAACGGACCTGCGCGAGCCGACGCTCCCGGCTCGACCGTTCCCACCGCTGACAGACCGAGTCCAGGAACTGTCCGAACATCAAGCTGTGAAACTTGAACGACCACATGAGATTCACCTTCTGCTTTGATGCGACGGCACGGTCTGAATCTTGAATGATCAGCCAAGAGTCCGGAAACAACCGACGGGAGTTACGAAATCCCAAGAATCTCTCCTGGCATGACCGCCTGTCGAGGGGCGGCAGCGCGATTCGCAATCCGGATCAGTTGCCGGTTCGCAAAATGGGGGAGCAGGTCAGACTGTGACTGTGCGTCAGAATTCCAAACATCTGGGAATTGACGCCCGATCGCGGATGGCCCGTCACAGGGGTGACGGGCCATTCGTTCGATCAGACTACTTCTTCGCGGGAGCCTTCTTTGGGGCGGGAAGCGGCTCAACCTTGAGGTGCTTCATCAGCTTGTCGGTCTCCAACTGGGCGGCCTCCAACTCCGCATGGATGTCCACGCAGCAGTCGGCCAACTTGCCGGTCGCATCCTTGTTCTTGCAGCAATCGTCCAGCATGTCGCAATGCGTCAAGACGTTCGCATAGTGCTTCTGGATCGACTCGACCAGCTTGGCCGCTTCCGCATCCTTGGGATGCGCTGCCTTCACGTCTTTCAATGCGTCGCTGGCCTTCGTCGTATTCTGCCGAACCGCTTTCGCCTGTTCTTGGAGAACCGGCAGTGGTGCGGCTGGCTGAAGCTGTGGTGCGTGATACATGAACCGCGTGTAGTCTTGAGCGTGACGGTTGTACGCTGAGGACTGATGTGTTCCGTAGTCTCCTCGGAACTTCCGGGTTGCGTCGGTCACATCCTGTGCGAACACCGATGCCACCACCGTCAGAGCGACCATTGTTGCCAACGTCATGCGAACCAGAGCATTCATGATTCATTCCTTCCAATTCTGTATCACCCGTTTCTCAATCTCACCGCAGAACTCACCCCATTGTTGCCGTGACCAGATCTGTGTGGTCGGAGGCCGTGACAGCACCAACAAGGTGCTGTGAAGGGCGTCTGTCGGGTCTTGGCGTCTCAATCTCGTTGGGACTGCCGTGTTGATTTCGTGAGCCATTCGATCTCAACGAAGGAGTCGATACGCACGGTTCGTGCCACTCTGAAAATCCCTGCAGATAACGATTGGCTTCGGGAATCTCGCTCAAGATGAGTCGCTTCGAGCTTCCACAGCCGTTTCGCGAGTCTCGTGATGAAGAGCAGATGGCGGAATTCATCCAGTCGTCTGATAAATGACCGGCTCATGCTGCTAGGCGACCGACGATGCAGAGGCAACGGTCATCGCTCGACCACTTGGGGAAGCCTTTGCCAGCGTACCGTCACTCGGTCATGCGGACCGAGCGGTCGAGGTTGATGCCCAGGGCGGTGAGCTTGACGCGGAGCGTCGAGCGGGAGATGCCGAGAATTGCCGATGCACGGCTGATGTTGCCGTCGACCTGCTGCAGCAGTTCGGTCAGCAGTGTCCGCTCCACACGCTGGATGACATCGTCGTACAGGCTTTCGGTACCGGCCCGAATTCGCTGGTGGATGAAGTTGACGAGCTCGTCATTGGCTCGCCCATCGGGATTGGTCCGCCCATCAGCAGCCGTTCGTGCCGCCGGAGCCGACGTTGAACCGGCCCCTGTTCCACGCACGGTCTCGGGCAGGAATTCGGGCACAATCACGGGACCGGTGGCTTCCACAACGGCGTGTTTCAGGACGCTCTGCAGTTCGCGAAGATTGCCCGGCCACGGGTACTCCGTCAGCAGGTCCATCGCCTCGGGAGAGATTTGTCGCACCTGCTTGTCGAGTTCCCGGTTGAAGCGGCTCAGGAAGTAATTGACCAGCAGGGGCAGATCGCCGGTTCGTTCGCGGAGCGGCGGCAGGTGGATCGTGTAAACGTTGAGTCGATAGTAGAGATCGCTGCGGAAAGTCCCCTGCTCCATCATCTCGGTCAGGTTGCGATTGGTCGCCGCGATGAGGCGAACATTGGTGCGCACCATCTCGTTTCCACCGACTCGTTCAAATTGCTGATCCTGCAAGACGCGCAGCACTTTCGTCTGCGTCAGTGGCGTCATGTCGCCGATCTCGTCGAGGAACAACGTGCCTCCATCGCACTGCTCGAACTTGCCGATGCGCTTCCGTTCGGCTCCGGTGAACGAGCCCTTCTCATGGCCGAACAGTTCGCTTTCCAGCAGGTTCTCGGGGATGGCCGCGCAGTTGATGGCCAGGAACGGCTTTTCAGCCCGCTTGCTGTACTGATAGATCGCGCGGGCCACAACTTCCTTGCCCGTGCCGCTTTCGCCCAGGATCAGCACGATGACATCCTGTCCCGCGACGCGACCGATCTGGCGGTAGACCTCCTGCATGGCGGGACACTGACCGACAATGAGGTCGCCCTCATCTGCATCGGCGTCGCTGTCACTGGCAATCCTGGCCGGAGTTCGGGACATGCGCGACATCTCCAAGGCGCGGTCGATGACCGTCTGGAGGACATCGAGATCGAGCGGCTTCAGCAGGTATTCGAACGCACCGCTCCGCATCGCCTCGATGGCCGTATTCGCCGTGCCGTGACCAGTCATCAGAATCACGGGCACCCGGACATCGAGTCCCTGCAAATCCCGGAGCAATTGCAAACCAGATGAGTCGGCCAGTCGGATATCCGTCACAACGGCGTCAAACGACTGCTGGCGAAACAGGGAGAGCGCCTCGGCAACGCTCGTGGCGGTTTCGAGGGCCATCAGTTCCGGAGGGAAGGCATACCGGAAACAGTCCAGGATCAGAGTGTCGTCGTCGACGACGAGCAATTTCGGCATGACATTCGTTCTTTCGAGTTTTCTTGTAGGCCGGATCAAGCTGAGCGCCGGGTCTTCCATGAGCCGCATCATCATAGCATTGACGCAAGTCGAATCTCGTCGCCGAGACGACGACAACTGGTCAGGAGCCTAATCTCAGCACTTGGGAGAGTGTCTGCAACAGCTCTTCTTCGGAATACGGCTTGGGAAGGAAGGCTTTCGCGCCGCGTTGCAGCACTTCGGCCTCGCGCTGTGAGGTCCGCAGGCCGCTGCAGGCGATGACCAGAACCTCCGGATCAATCCGTCGCAGTTGATCGAGCGTCTGCAAGCCGTCCAGCCCGGGCATCATCATGTCCAGCAACACAACCGCAATTTCGTCGCGGTGCCGCGCAAACACGTCAATCGCGGCCGCGCCATCCCGGGCCGTCAGGACGCGATACCCGGAGCCTTCCAGGGCAGCGGACGTCATCTGAAGGATGAAGGCCTCATCGTCGACGAGCAACAGCGTTTGTCCGTACCCGGTTTCTTCAGCCGCTTCGTTCGACGCACTCGCGGGGGACGTGGCCGTCGTGGCAGCCGGCAGATAGATGGAGAACTTGGTCCCGAACCCGACTTCGCTGTAGACGTTGATGAAGCCGCCGTGACTCTTGACGATCCCCTGCACGGTCGCCAAGCCCAGTCCCGTTCCCTTGCCGACGTCCTTCGTCGTAAAGAACGGGTCGAAAATCCGGTCGAGGATCTCGGGCGTCATCCCGCTGCCGGTGTCCGAGACCTTGAGCAGCACGTACTGGCCTGGGTGAGCGTCGGGGTGCAAACCGCTCGCATTGCCATTGAGCAGCGCAGGCGTGGCCTCAATGGTCAGCGTGCCGCCGTCGGACATCGCGTCGCGCGCGTTGATGCTCAGGTTCATCAGAATCTGCGACAACTCGGTTGCGTCACCCAGCACGGGCGGGCAGTTGGAGTCGACCTGGGTCTCAATCTGGATCGACTTCGTCAGCGTGTGCTCCAGCAGACCGCGCGTTTCGGCGATGAGTTGATCCAGGCGCACGGGACTACGCTCGCCGCGGATGCCGCCCGCAAACGACAGCACCTGTTTGATGAGGTCCGCGCCGCGCTGGGCACTCGCCACCATCGTGTCCAACAATCCCTGGCGATCGCCGGTCGGGCGGCCCGAGGAGAGCAGCTTGGCTCCCATCAGGATCGGCGTCAGCACGTTGTTGAGATCGTGCGCGATGCCCCCCGCCAGCGTGCCGATGCTTTCCAGACGCTGGCTGCGATGCGCCGCCCGCTCCTGTTTCTTGCGGTCGGTGATGTCGATGTCGATGCAGAGAAATCCCTTCGGCGCACCCAACTCGTCTTGCAGCACGGTGCGACGATGTTCGACGATGATCGCCTTGCCCGCACGAGTCACCTTGGTCAGTTCCCCCGACCACGAGCGACGGGTGTTCGCTTCCCGCAACATGGCCCACAGTACCTCGGGATCGCCGCGATAGAGAATCTCGTGGGCGTTCTTCCCCAAGACCTCCTCCGCGAGCCAGCCGTAGAGTCTGCTGGCGGCCTGATTCCAATACGTGATCCGGCCCTCCAGATCGACGACACTGATGGCGTCCGAGACCTGGTCGAGCATCTGCGACTGCTGCTCAATCTGCTGCCGATACCGCACCGCCTCGGTCACATCTCGCACGATGGCCGTATAGATCTTCTCCTGGTTGACAGTGGTCTGTGAGATCGACGCCTCGATCGGAAACTCTTCGCCCGACGCACGCAACCCCACCACCGTCCGTTGAACGCCCATGCGCCGGCTTTGAATGGCGCCCCGTCCGAACTGCTCGACATCGTGCCGATGTTGTGGGCGAAAGCGGCCGGGAATCAGCATCTCGATGGACTGACCGAGCACCTGTTCCGCACGATACCCGAAGATCTCTTCGGCCGCCGCATTGAAGAGCACGATCTGCTGCTCCTCGTTCATGGAAATGATGCCGTCCATGGCCGTATCGAAGATGTTCCGGATCTGAAGATCTGCGGAAAACGGGCCCGTCGAATCAATCATTTCCTGACCACCTGAAACCGACCACCTGAAACCGACCACTTGGAAAGAATCCGCCATCCCGAGCAGGGTGCCTCGGTCTGAATTGGCGACAAGGGGGGCACGATAACGCGAATTTCTCGTGGATTGAAGGAGGTTACTCGCCACTGGAAGGAATTCCGCAATCGTGGCACAGGCCGTGCAATCGGCAAGTGCCGCCGATTTGCCCGCCGCTACACATTGAACTCTGAGTCATACAACGGACGCACGTTGCGTGCATTGGATGGCCCGAGCACAACTTCCCCAGAAAGGTAATTGAGCCATGTCGAATTCAACACTGACGCCGTGCGTCAACAACGATGAGTGGACTCAGGCCGCAGGCAAAGCCAAGGAGGCTGCAGCGTCCGTGGGAGAGATGGCCAGTCACGCCGGCTCCGCAGTCGGCGCGATGGCGCATCAGGCAGCATGCGAAGTCGGCAAGAAGGCAGACGAACTGACGGCCAGCGCGGGTGTCAGCATCCAGGGGTTGGGCGACCGGCTCAGCAACAGCGCTCCACACGCAGGCATACTGGGAAGCGCCTCCCAGGCGGTCGCCAAAACGGTCAAGGACGGCGGCGATTATCTGGAACACGCCAAGCTCAGTGGAATGACTGAGGATGTGGCCCAGTTGGTTCGAAGGAACCCCATCCCGGCCATCCTCATCGCCATCGGCCTCGGTTGGTTCGTGGGTCGCAAACTGGGGAAATGAGCCATGTCCGCCGAAGTCGAGTATCCGCCGGAGCAAACCGCCGCATCGCTTGTGAGTGGCATTCTCTGCGATCTCCAACACCTCGTCGAACAGCAGTTCCAATTAACGCGGCGGGAGATCGAGGAAGAACTTCGTCAGCGTGCAGCCGCCGCCGCCGTATTCGGTCTCGGGATGGCGGTCTTCTTTATCGACGCCATCGTGATCTGCTTGACTCTGGCTCATTGGCTGCACTGGGTCGCGTCTCCGCCGGGGACCGATCCCGCGGCGATTCCGTTGTGGGTGTGTCACGCCGTGGTGGCGGCGTTGCTCGTCGTCATCGGCGGGATTCTGGCGCTTGTTGGCCGAGCCAGATTCCGATCGATCGACCCGTATCAGAATCCCGTCACCGAGATTTTGCAGGAGCATCACACATGAGCGACACCCCCGAAGCGATCCGGCAACAGATGGAAGAGACCAAGTCACAGCTCTCGGAGAAGCTGGTCTCATTGGAGACACAAGTCACCGATACCGTTCAATCCACCGGCTCCGCAGTGAACGCCACGGTGGAGGCTGTTCAGGAGACCGTTGAGACCGTGACGGGGGCCGTTCAGGACGCGGTGCAGTCCGTTAGCAATGCGTTTGATCTTCGGCGTCAGATCGAAAAACATCCCCTGTTGGCCATCGGTGGAGCTGTCGTTTTGGGCTATCTGGCGGTCGAATTTTTGGCGGGGTCGGAGAAGAAGTGTGATCAGACATCAAAGACGCCCCCCGCGCCGTTTCCATCGACGAACAACACGGGTGATCGAACCGGGAACCCCGCAGTCGAGTCCGCTGCGACCGCCGCCGCCATTGCGGCTGCCTACGAGGCAGGCCATGAGAGTTCGTCTCGGCATCAACTGAAAGATCTGGCGATCCGGGCGCTCATTGGAGTTGTGCAGGATGTCGCCTCTCGTGCCGTCCCCCAGGTGGTAGACTATCTCACCGGAAATCCGGCTCGCAATCAGGCCGGCCGTACCGAGGGAACGAGCGAAACACGTAATTCCTCAGAGCGGAATGAGTCACCTGAGGCGGCTCAACGCTTTCGCATCGCGTCTTCCAAATAGTGTTTGTTCTGGCAATTCAACTAGCAAGGACTCATGACCATGAACTGGGATCAAATTCAAGGCAACTGGAAGCAAATGACCGGCAAAGTCAAAGAGAAGTGGGGCAAGCTGACTGACGACGATCTGACCGTGATTTCCGGTAAACGCGACCAACTGGCTGGCATCCTTCAGCAGCGATACGGCTATGCCAAGGAGCAGGTGGAGAAGGAGCTTGACGAATTCATGAAAGCACTGAAGCCCTAATTGAAGATCCAAGCACATCGGCAAGGAAAGGGAATGGCATGACTACGAAAATAGAGGACAAGAGAATCGTGATCCCCTTCGGCGCTGCGCCGAAATGCGAAACCTTTGGTGACTTCCACGATGGCACGGTGGTCAGCTTCTCCGGTGACAGGCTGGTGATGGCGTGCCACGAGGGTAAGGAATACTCGTTCAGCGTGGCCACGGACGCCTACGTTTGCTGCGACGGCGTCACCTGCCGGGCCGAGGATCTGAAGGTTGGAAGCAAGATCCGGATCACCACGAAGGCCGACGACATCAACGTGGCCACCAAGATCGAATCGCTCATCCATCAGATCGACTTCGCGGACCTCCACTGAGGACGCACCAGGTTCGGTCAAGAGAATCCGGGTTCGGTCTCTGACAAAAACCCGATCTTCCCCGGCGATGAGCGGTGGCAATCATTGGATGGCGAAGACCAGGGCGAATTCGATCCGCGAGTTTAGGAATACTTCGATGCCGACCAGCGTCACCGCAAAAGTCCACACTGGAATGGGGGCCATGCCGCACGAATCGGGCGTCGCCTTTCGCGTGTGGGCACCTCACGCGGAGGCCGTGTCCGTCACGGGATCATTCAACGATTGGTCGTCCGATGCGCACCTCATGACAAAGGAGGGAGACGGGTACTGGTATGCGGATCTGTCCGAGGCTTCGATTGGCGACGAATATCGATATCGGATTCTGAACGGCGACCAGGAAATGCTGCGCATCGATCCTTATGCGCGGGAAGTCACCAATTCGGTGGGCAACTCGGTTGTCCACGAACCAAAGTTTGACTGGGACGGCGACGACTTCCACCTGCCGCCCATCAACGAGCTGGTGATCTATGAAATGCATCTGGGAACATTTCACGACGATGAGGACTCCAACTCAGACAAGTTTGCAGAAACCATTCAGAAGCTCGACCACTTGCAGCGGCTGGGGGTGAACGTCATCGAGATCATGCCGTTGGCCGAGTTCGCCGGGGATTTGTCGTGGGGCTACAACCCCGCCTGTGTCTTCGCGGTGGAGAATTCCTATGGTGGTCCAACGGGCTTCAAGCGGTTCGTCCAGGCGGCGCATCGGGCCGGCATCGGGGTGATTCTGGATGTGGTCTACAACCACTTCGGCCCCAGCGATCTCGACCTCTGGCAGTTTGACGGATGGAGTGAGAACGGGCAGGGCGGCATCTACTTTTACAACGACTGGCATGCCGAGACTCCCTGGGGGGCAACCCGTCCCGATTATGGCCGCAAGGAAGTGCGTCAATTCATCCGCGACAACGCCCTGATGTGGCTGGAGGAGTATCACGTCGATGGCCTGCGGTTCGACATGACTGTGTATATCCGCTCCGTACGTGGGGACGGTGATCCCGGCGGTGACTTGCCTGACGGTTGGAGCCTGGCTCAGTGGATCAATCGCGAAGTGAAACAGCGGTATCCGGGACGAATCACGATCGCCGAGGATCTGCACAACGACGACCGATTGACGAAGCCGGTGGACCAGGACGGAGCGGGTTTCACGGCTCAATGGGGCGCTCGGTTTGTTCACCCGATCCGCGCCGCGGTCATCACTCCCAACGACGAGCAACGGTCGCTCGACAGCATTCGCGGAGCGCTCGAGGCCCATTACAACGGTGATCCGTTCCAGCGCGTGATCTACAGCGAATCGCACGATGAAATCGCCAACGGAAAATCCCGAGTCGCTTCAGAAATTGATCCTCAAAACCCGGAAAGTTGGGCCGCTCAGAAACGCACGACCCTGGCGGCGGCGCTGGTACTCACGGCACCGGGCATCCCGATGCTGTTTCAGGGACAAGAGTTCCTGGAAGACGGCTGGTTCCAGGATTCGGTGCCACTCGATTGGGACAAGTCGGAAGAGTTCAGCGGCCTGATACGGATGTATCGCGACTTGATTCGCCTGCGTCTCAACCGGTCGAACTCGACCCGCGGTCTGACGGGATCCGGACTGAATACGTTCCATCAGAATCAGGCCGACAACGTGCTGGCCTATCATCGTTGGCACCAGGGCGGCCCCGGTGATGACGTGGTGGTCGTCGTGAATCTCTCCCATCTCGCCCACGAGAACTACACGCTGGGTTTTCCGGCACCGGGAACATGGCGTTTGCGGCTGAACAGCGACTGGAATGGCTACAGCCGCGCCTTTGGAAATCAGGTTTGCTCCGACGTCGTCGCCGGGACTGAACCGAGTGACAAACCGTCCGCCGCGAACGCCATCGAGCGCGATGGATTCCCCGCAGCGGGAACGATCAGCATCGGATCGTACAGTGTGTTGGTGTTCTCGCAGGACAAATCCGGTTGATGGGAAACAGGCGCTATCACTCGTGGGGATGACATCGAAATACTCGGAACGTAATACTAAGCAAACCCAGATTTCGTGCGGTTCGGTTTCACGACTCGATCTTGTTCAGCCGCTTGTCGAACTCTCCACCACTCATCAGCATTGACTCGAATTGAGACGAAACCTGATGAGACTCCCCGGGACGGACTCGAATCAGCAGCGAGTCCGCGACGACCTGGACGTCGTGCAACCAAAGTGAAATCACCAGGAAGCTTGCGACATGCGACGACAACCACACGACAAGCTCAGTGATCCGCCGGACGTGCCAATGCTCTCAGCGCTGTCGTAGGACGCCGCATTACTTCAGGTTGCCGAAGAGGTGGAGACAGCGACAATCCAGATGGTTGACGAGGCGAAGTGACCTCCCGCCAACCTTGAATGGAACTTGACAAGCTCATCCAATCCAAGAAGGTCCGCGGGATGGCCGTAGAGTCAGAAACGGCCGACAAGATGAACGATCGTCAGCTCACTCCGAAAGTCAGCCAGCATTTCGCCACAGCGACCGACGGCAAAGCCAAGCCCCCGAAGAAGGTTGAACATACGACGCCTCGGAAGCGCGCGAAGTAGCCATCATTCAAGGTATCTACAATGTCAACATCCTGCCCGCCGCTGCCGTATGCGGACGACGTCGAAACGATTCCGCCCGGTGAGGCGGAGGATATCCAGCGGGTGCTCGCCGCTTTGGAAGTGCTGCTCTCGCGCAGCCAGGCGAAGAGCGGGCGGTTTACCGCCGACGTGCATGTGAAAACGCATGGCTACGCGCAGGGGGAGTTCCGGGTGCTACCGAATCTGCCCGGCGAGCTCGCGCAAGGACTCTTTGAGCACGATCACATCTACCAGGCCCAGGTGCGATTCTCAAACGCGGCAAGCCACGCTCAATCCGATGCCATTCCCGATGGTCGCGGACTGGCAATCAAAGTATTGGACGTGAACGGCGATCTGGTGCTGCCCGACGATCAGAGGAGCCCCACGCAAGATTTCGTGATGATCAATCACCCGGTGTTCTTCGCCCGCAACGTGCAGGACTATCTGCGATTGGAGCAGGTTCTCGTGCATGCGGACGACAACTCGCTCGCCACGTTGCAAGGAGCGCTCACTGGCGGCGACTGGAATCCCCTGCACTGGCATTGGCGCGAGCTGCTCACCGTCGCCCGCATCGCAGGCCAACTCCCCGCGCACCCGGCGAACAACACCTACTTCAGCATGGCCCCGATCCGGTTCGGCAACTACGTGGCGAAATATCGGGCCAAGCCTGCCGAAGATCGCCACGACTCGTACCTGGAACTGGTCCAGCGATTAGGCTCCCAGGCCGACGCCCTGCGACTAGTGCTGGAAGAAACACTGCGCACGCAGCAGGTGCGGTTCGAGTTCCAAGTGCAACTCCGCACCTCCGAGCGCACGATGCCCATCGAAGACGCCAGCATCGAATGGCCGGAGAGCGAATCACCGTTTCGCACGGTCGCGCACTTGTTGCTGCCGCGGCAGGAGATCGCTTTGCTGCGGCAGCAAGCTGCGTATCAGAGCCTCGCGTTCAACGTATGGCATGCGTTCGCCGCCCATCGTCCCCTGGGAGGCATCAACCGGGTTCGCCATCGGGCCTATGAAGTCTCGTCCGCCTGGCGTCGTCAACGAACTGCAATGGATTCGGTAGAGCCAACGAGTACCGACGAAATCCGTTGACGATCGACTACTGGCTATCCGACCGTCTCTCACCAGCAACCTCCGCGATTGTGACCGAGATCAGCGCCTCCTCCGAACCTCGACCGTCCTTGGGCGAAGAGATCGCCAACAGCGTAAGCCATGTCCTAAGTGGTCTGGCGAGAGTTTTGGCGCGACCTCAAATCGCCGCACCAAACATCGCTCCAACGCCTGCCGTCAGCGCCATCGCGAGCGCACCCCAAAACGTGACCCGCAAGGTGCTCCTCAGCAGAGGCGCGCCGCCGGCGTGAGCGCCGAAAGCGCCCAGCAGCGCGAGAAACAAGATTGAGGTGATAACAACGACTGGAATCAGTACCCCTCTGGGGCTGACGAGCACGGTCAGCATCGGCATCGCCGCACCGACCGCAAAGGTTCCCGCGGAGGCCAAAGCGGCTTGGATCGGCCGCGCCGTGGTGATGTCGGAAATGCCGAGCTCGTCACGAGCATGAGTGGTCAAGGCGTCGTGGGCCATCAATTGTGCGGCTACCTGTTTCGCCAGGGACTCGTCGAGACCGCGCTTGACGTAGATGGCCGCGAGTTCCTCGTGCTCTAACTTGCCGTCGGCCGCGAGTTCCTGGCGCTCCCGCTCGATGTCGGCCTGTTCGGTGTCGGCCTGAGAGCTGACAGAGACGTATTCACCCGCCGCCATCGACATCGCCCCAGCGACCAGGCCGGCGACACCCGTGACCAGAATATCGCTGCTCGCGGCATTGGCAGCGGCCACGCCAACCACAAGGCTCGCGGTGGAGACAATGCCGTCATTGGCGCCTAGCACCGCAGCACGGAGCCAGCCAATACGGTCCGTACGGTGTCGTTCGATGTGTAATGATCTCACACTCACAGTCTCCGTTTCGAGCATCCCGTGGACAGCGGAAGCCTCGGTGGCGGATTACCAAGACAGGCTCCTGGGTTTCAAAACCGCGGCTGGACCCGATCCTGTGCTATTGAACCGTAATCACGAGTTCCCGGTCGACGTGAATACTCATTTGCCCGTTGCGACATAACAGAACCAATGGCATAGCCTATCGATCAGAATTCGCGCGACGCCTCGCGGAAGGCTTTGTCCAATTCGTCCCAGGCTGACTGGGCTCCCTGCTGGACATCCTTCCAAGCCGCCGCGCTCGAGTTGCCGATCTCGTCCAACTTGGCGCGGACTGCATCCCGCTTGATTTCGAGCTCTGCCATCTTCTGATCCCACTTGGCCTTGGCCTCATCCTTCAGGTCGCGGCCTTTCTCACGGAGTTTGACGATCTCGGCGTCAAGATCCTTGAGTCGGACATCGAGCTTCTTCTGGAACTCTTCCTTGGTCTGCTGGGATAATTCGACAGTCGTATTCACGGCCTGGCCGACGTCGCGGCGTACGTCTTCGGACGTGACCTTTCCGGGCGTCTGATTAGCGGGCTTTTGCTCGCACCCCAAGACCGCGATTATCCCGGCCAACATCATCACACAGAACCCTCGCACCATGATTGAAACCTCCCTTACATTTACAGGCAACAACTTCAAAGGCTCCCGAACACGCGCCCGGTTCCTCGTCGTTCACCGTTTATGACCTCTTCAGGCGTGTGCGTCCGCTGAGCTCCGACCAATGAGGAAGTACAACCCCATGCCGAGGATGGGCAGCAACAGAATCACCGCAATCCACATTATTTTGCGCAGGGCTCCGGAACTCCCCAGCAACACGCTGAAGATGGCGAAAATATCCAAGAGCAGAATGACCGTTCCGGCTAAACTTATGGCTGTTGGAACCATGACATAACCTCCTGATGAACCCCCGCTCGGGGGAAAACCACAAACCACAATGATCAGATGCGTCCCATGAGCAGCAGGATGATCAGAATCA
This sequence comes from Schlesneria sp., assembly GCA_031412755.1. Taxonomy (GTDB): domain Bacteria; phylum Planctomycetota; class Planctomycetia; order Planctomycetales; family Planctomycetaceae; genus Schlesneria. The sequence goes on from JANODP010000401.1 coordinate 51,597, forward strand.
CCACGATCAATCCCAGCCCACCGCTCGGAGCAGCGCCCCAGTTTCTGCTGTGAGGCCATGCGGGCAACGCACCCAGAAGCATCAGAATCAAAATCACGAGTAGTATGGTGCCAAGCGACATTTCAGTTCTCCTTTTCCCACAGTTGGTCCGCATCGCAGCAGCCGACGGCCGCCTCGTGATCGATGCGTTGGTGATGGCGCAATTCGGCATGCTCAATTAGAGACACTCTCGACCGAATTGATCCTCGACATCGCACGGCGCGTGCCAAGGACATTTGAATATGGCGGATCACCAAAGAGAGCAGTTTTCTGCCCCGGAAAGGTATGACTCCTTGCGACCTGCTTGGAAAATCCTGGAGTCTTTTTTCCCAGATGGTCAGCCGCTAGCCGGTGCGCCTCAGTAAATCGTTGCCATCAGGCATGCTCTCATACCTGGGCATGATGCGAGCATCTCACAGTTGCGGAGTGCCGTGACACGCCGTGCGGGCAGTCACACTACGTAGACAGTAGACTGTGAGATCGGCGCCTCAATGGGACACTCTTCGCCCACGCACGCAACCCCATCACTGTCCGCTGCGTGCCCATGCGCCGGCTCTGGATGACGCCGCGTCCAAACTGCCCGACGTCATGTCGATGTTGCGGGCGAAAGCGGCTGGGAATCAGCATCTCGATGGGCTGGCTGAGCACCTGTTCCGCGTGGTACCCGAAGATCTCTTCGGCCGCCGCGTTGAAGAGCACGATCTTCTGCTCCTCGTTCATGGAGATGATGCCGTCCATCGCCGTGTCGATGATGTTCCGGATCTGAAGATCTGCGGAACACGAGCCCGTCGAATCGACCATCTCATCACCTGAAAACTACTTTGGCACAATTGAGTTGTGCCAAAAAAACAGACTCGCCCGAACCCATTGAAAATCAATCGGTTCGGGCGAGGAGTGTCAGACGAACGGAGAGGGCGGGATTCTCTGAACGACGGACCGACTACATGCCGGATGTGACGATTTACGCTTGGATTGTAGTGTTTTTGTTGCGGGCGTCAACTGCCGACTCTCATGTTGACGACCTCTGACTCAAACACGAACACCACAAAACTGCCACAAAGGAATTGTTTGTCGACTCGTGTCGTCGTGGCGAATCATTGCTCTGGGCAAAGCACGTCATGAACAGTTGAATTTCAAGATGTCCAGACAATCGCAGCCCAACGAACAACGCGCAGAGCGTCGATCTGATTCATACAAATGCCGCCAAGTCGCTGACCTGATGGCGAAGGGATTCGACGCTTGCGGTCTATGTTTGAGAGGCCGTAGTTAATCCTTGAATCGACAACTGTCACCGCCGATTCCTGGAAGACTGATGTCGCAGAGCCAACGCCTCAGGAATCCGAGTCCTCCAGACGATGGCCAAGACGTTACAGGCTCACCGCCAAGATTTGCTCAACTGGTACATCGAACCAATCTCCAGCGGACCGCTCGAAGTCATCAACAACAAAAGTGGCGCACTGCAGCGACGCGCCTACGGTTACAGGAATTACGAGCACTTCATATAGTGGGCTTGCGATGGTATGTCTGACAGAATCTCTGACACAAGTCTGGCGGATTTACTCGGCTGACTCCACTTCCATTGTTGGTCCGATTCGCCAGATTCTCAATCGCAAGAAGGGAATTCGATACCGATTTCAATTTCCATTGTGGTCAGTTGCCGAGGAGGAAAACAGGCCGTGTCCGAAAACTCGCTTTAGAATGAATCGTGCCGCGACCATTCGACGATCTGCCACATTCCTATTGAGTCGAGCAATTCGCAAATCGTTTCCATGCGCTGACCCGCGGCGCCCAGCGCATGACATCGGCGTGAATCTCGAATGAGTTGGCGCGCGTCCATGCGTCGTAATCTCGAGCCGCCCGTTCGACGAACATGGGCGTGTGGGTTTGAGAACGAGCGAGCCACATGATGTCCGTCCTACATTGAGTGCAGCAATGCAATTCGCCAGGCTGACAGGTGTCAACCTCGCGGATTCGGAACGTTTGAGAATCGGACGACGAATGAACCGACTCTTGCAAGTAAACGTGCTTGGCTGCACGAAGAACAGCACGCTGGAAGCAGCCCGTCAATCGCGCGGTGGAGCAAGTGCTGGAGCTTCGGCCGAAACTGGAGCGACTACCGGTCCGCTGTCGATGGCGGGAACTCGAGCGCAGATCTTGCGGGCCGCGCGGAGATGGCGGACACCGGTTTCAGGAACTTCAGATCCTGAGTCGGTGCCCGTACGAGCGACCAACTCTTCGGCCTTTGCAACGACAGCAACTGCATCCGAGCTTGGACTATGGATCTAGCCTGTCGATGATTTCGTGCATCTCGCCGACTTACTTCTGCTTCCCGGTTGCCTGTGGGAATGACGACTAGCTATCGCAGCCAGAATCACCAATTCGATGCTGTGAATAGATTCCATTGCTTTGAGGTCCGCTGCTGCAATGCTTTTTCTCACCATTGGTTACAGTGAAGACGGGGCATTAATCCGATAATTCCGATTGAATTGTCACATGTGGCTTCTCTCTTGAGTGGAGCCAACGGGAAACAACCTCCTGTTGGCGCAACGACACTTAAGAAAGGAAGAAGCCCATGACAGATTCTTCGTATTCCGGCGCGGAATTGGCCGCTCGCCCACCTCATCAAGAGACGATCGAGTCAACGTTCCTAGAGCCCCTAGTTGGCTCGAGCACCGAATCGGCGCGCAAGGCACTCTCCCAACCCACTCGGTTGCGGTACTGCGGAATTCTCAAGCAGTTGTATGAAGTGTTGCCAGATAGCGGGCCTCGCTGTCCGCTTTGCGGGTATCTCGAAGGCGATCTGTAGCCATCCTACCGCATCGCCATTGCCATTTGATGACAAACTCTCTCCGTCCTACTTCGTCGAAAGGAAACCCATGTCCTGGGAGAATCAGAATAAATCGATCACGTTGAAAACTGTGCCGTCAACGACGGCTCGCCGTAAGTGCGAAATCTGCCCCCTGGTGCAAGGCTTGCTGTGGGGAACGACAGCCTTAATGCTGTGGCACGCGTCCAAGATTCTTGGGATCCCGATGTTCACATTCAGTGCGTATTTGGGAGGTTGGCAGGCCGTCTGTTCAATCGCAGTCGGGATTTCGGGCGTTTTTCCTCGCATTGCTCTCAGGGGAGTCGATCGAGGCGCTGCATTCGTTTCGCACGTCAGTTCACCGATCAGAGAATCTTGGCGCTATTTGCCCCATTGGACGCAGTCGAGTCTGACACTACTGAGTGGCAAGCCGCTTGCCGAACAGATTCCCTGCCCGACCTTTCCGCGTCGGATGTTAATCATATCGTTTTCTGAAATCGCCATCGGCGTCGCTCTTGCATGGATGGCGATTACTGGGGGGGGATGCTGGTCCGTATTGAGTCTCGGTGTCGTCCTGACCGCCCACGCACTTCGGTACCTGACCCTTGTGATTTTCCACGAATGTTCCCATCTCGGTTTCACCGGAAACGCACTGATGGACACTTTGATTGGCAGGATTCTGGGGGTGGTGACTCTCGGTCAGAGTTGGGAGTCCTATCGGCCGGATCACTCGTCCAAACATCATGGCAAGGGGTTTATGACGGAAGATGATCCCACCGTTTCTTTTCAACGAAAATTCCTTGGTCTGCAACGAGGCATGTCGAAATTCGAAAGCTTGACACGACTCCTCTTCTTGCCATTGAGTCCACAGTTTCAATTCCATCTGACGACAGTGCGTCTCGTTTCATGCTGGGGAGAGCCGGGATGGCATCGATTGGGACTTTCACTTTTCCTCACCTCCTTGATCGCTCTAACGCTATCTTGGCCCTTCCAAATGCTTGTCGCGTGGTGGATTCCTTGCTTCGTCATCACGAATATCGGTCTGGCAGTCCGTTCGTGCATGGAACATGTTTATCCGCCACGTTCCGCGGGCAAGTTGAACTCGCGGGCAGCCCGGGCCATATGTACGCACGCTGTATTCTTCGGTTCCGCGCTTCCCTCCAGCACGTTAGGGAGAGTCGGTTGGATATGTGTCATGCTGTTCTACCACCTGCCGGCTCGTGCCTTGTTCTGTCCGGGTTTCAGCGTCGTGCATGACTATCATCATAGGAAACCAAAGGCTGGAATTCTCATCAACCCAATCTTCGCACGGCAGGTGGCACTCGAAGGCGGGCCGACCGAGCCGTATACCGAAGTCTGGTCACTGCACGCGGCGATCGACGCGGGGTTGCGTTCTCTGTCCGAAGCGTAACTTCGACCTCAACACACCGTCCGACACGTGCACACGTTAGACACAGGACATCACGACGCTTTTGTCGCAAACATTACACATTACCACAGTTCTCTGGAAAGGATCTCTCAATACTATGTTACATGCACACTTCAAAACGGAAACGACTCTAGGCACTGTCGTGCTAGCAGGACCAGAAAGCGACTGCCACGTCGTCGGCCTCAAGCTGCTGGAGTTCTTTTTGATCGAAATGGGATGGGATGTCGTCAATATCGGCGTTTGCAGCAACTCCAGAGAAATCGCGGCTGCCGCGCTATACCACGACCCGTTGGCAATCTGCATTTCTTCCCAAAACGGGCACGGACTGAAGGATTTGGCTTTGCTACGAGACCATTTGAACATGCATGGGCTTGCTAGCGTCCGAGTGTTTGTCGGTGGCAACCTCACAGTTGGGAGTGAGAAGGATCCCAATCGGGTACGTGAGGCGTTTCTCAGTCGAGGGCTTGAAGTGATCGAGAGTTTCGAGCAAGCCGAGGAAGTTATACGAACGATCGCGACTAGCTGGCGTGCTACTTACGAGTCGGTGGTTTCCAGTGAGAGCAAGTACGATATTTCTCATGTCACTGAATACGAATTGTCCCCAGTAACATAGATGCAATGCGAGTCCAATCATGAAAATCACGATCGACGAGTTTAACGACAAACGCCAATGCCTGTTTCAGACAGCTCCTGTTGACGATTGGCCGCTTGAAGAAACGATTGCCGAATTGCGAAGTGCGTCGGAACAGCGACCAACGGTCGCTTCGAAACTCAACACCGCCCGCCACTTGCTGATCCAGCCTAGGAGCGGCGTCAGTGACCACGCGGGGATGTTGACTCTCCTCGGCCAATTGCAACATGCTGACATCGGATCGATTACCATCGACGCGTACACACGGTTGAATCTATGGGAAAAGGCGAGGACTGAAACCCGCCTCAACGGATATCCGTTGGTCACTCGAGGGGTTTTACTGGGACGCGAGCTACTTGCATCTGTTCCGATTCCACTTGAGGTCCGACACGGCAGTCCAAATGGTTGTCTGCTGGCAGAGACAGCATTTGCGTGTGGGATTACGAGTTTCGAGGGTGGGGGCATTAGCTACAATCTCCCCTATTGCAAGGACGTCGCGCTGAAGCGGTCGTTGAGTGACTGGCAGTACGTCGATCGTCTTACCGGGTTGTTGACAGAGGCAAGTGGTGTACTGATTGATCGAGAGGGGTTCGGGACATTGACTGCAGTTTTGGTTCCCCCTTCGACAAGCATCGCGATCAGTATTCTTGAAATGTTACTGGCCGTTGAACAGGGAGTACGATGTGTCACGATCAGTTATCCGGAATCGGGGAATCTCGTACAGGATGTCTCGGCATTGCGAGTGATTCCGCGGTTGGCCAAGACCCATGCCGACCAAGTCGCCCCTGGCACCAATCCGACAATATTCACTGCCATGCATCAATGGATGGGGGTCTTTCCGACCAACCAATCTCAAGCCCACAAATTAATATCTTACGGAGTGCTCGCGGGCATTGCAGGGCGGGCGACTAAGTTGATCAACAAGACGACAGAAGAAGCGTTGGGCCTTCCCACGGCACAAGCGAATGCAACGGCGATCGCGTATTGTCAGGAACTGGTTGCATATTTCGCAGAACACGCGGACGCGATTGATGAGTTGTGCAATCAAATTGACGCAGCCGTCAATATCGAGCAGAGCCTGATCGAACGGGAAGTCAACGAGATTTTGAGCGCCGTCTATTCGTTGGGGACCGATGACTTGGTTTCGTCAATCACGCGGGCATTCCAGTTAGGCATCCTCGACATTCCGTTTCCAGCCAGTCGGCATGCTCGGGGGGCGGTTCTGCCTGCCCGCGACTCCGACGGAGCGATCCGCTACCTGAACTATGGTGGGCTGAGCGTCTCCCCGGCGACTCGCCGACTCAACCATGATCGATTGAGAGAGAAGGTCAATTTTTCGTACGCGGCGATTTTGAAAGATGTCTACTACATGTCGGCGGGGAATAGCCTTCAAGCCAACTGCGGTAGACGGATTTTGATGGACAAGTTTGAAGAAAGCAGTTGGAGGCGTTCGTAGCTGGCTTGCTGATTGACTTCTTGCCCGGCAAGCTGAGCGGAAGAACTCCTTCTAGAGAAAGGAAAATGTCATGCGACGAATCGAAGTCCATCAAAACGGGCCAGCGGAAGTTCTCGTGATGAGAGAGCACGCCGTTGCTGACCTTCTACCATACTGCGCCCGAATTCGAGTGGAGTACGCCGGCGTCAATTTTCTCGATGTTTACCATCGACGCGGCGATTACAGACAAGCTCTTCCGATATTGCCGGGCATGGAAGGTTCGGGCGTTGTGACCAATTTGGGATCCAGTGAATCAACATTAGCTGTCGGCGATCGTGTTGCCTGGTGTCTGCATGCCGGGTCATACAGCGAGTCAATTGACGTCCCCTTCAGCAAGCTCGTGCGTCTGCCGAATTCGATCGACCTCAAAACTGCTGCAGCGACAATGATGCAAGGTGTCACCGCGCACTTTCTGACGCAATCCACTTACCCTGTACAGTCGGGAGATACGGTCTTAATACATGCAGCCGCGGGTGGCGTTGGAGGGCTTGTCGTCCAACTCGCCAAACGCAGGGGCGCCCGAGTGATAGGTACAGTTTCGACACAAGAAAAGCAGCTCGCCGTCCGTTCGCAAGGCGCTGATCATGTAATCAATTATTCCTCTTGCGACGTTGCGAAAGAAGTGATGTCGCTGACGTCCGGTCGCGGAGTGCAAGTTGTCTACGACGGTGTTGGTCGAGCGACATGGAATCAGAGCCTCGAATCCCTCGCCAGGCGCGGTTATCTGATTGTTTTCGGGCAGGCGAGTGGGGAGGTTCCGCCAATTGATCTTCAAACCCTCAAAGCCCAAGGCTCGGTCTTCGTGACGCGGCCAACGATCGCCGACTACACCGCTGGTCCAACTGAATTGCAGGACCGCTGCCGTGAAGTATTCGAAGCGATCTCGAGCGGCGAATTGCGAATTCGAATCGCCAAAGTCTTTTCACTCAATCGTGCCGCGGACGCGCACAGCTTCTTGGAGGGCCGACACGCTCAAGGCAAAGTGCTGATAAAGGTGCGTGGCAATTGTGATTCCGGCTGATGGCTGAGAGTCATCCGGGATTCACCTTGCCAAAATGCGAACTTGGCCGAGCGTGTCACGCCGTGTGCTGCGTGCGTTTCTAGTCGATGTTGAGATACGATTTGCGTCCGACATTGCCTTGGAAGAGTTTCGTAGGTAAATCGAGAAGTCGCTGTCGTACCCTTCTCAGCGAATTGTGGTCAACTATCCAAGACCCGTGCTTGCGCAAGAGCGCGGCGGGCATATTTCCCGTTTGGAAGCGTATAGCGCGACGAAGGATATGGTGCTGATCTTGGACAGGACAAGTTCTTGGACTTGGGTTCCTCTGGAGCAACTATGGCGAGCAATGGCTGAGCGAGTCGATCGGGAATCGGGCCGCACACGAGGCTTTGTGATTGTGGCCGAAAGGAAATCGCGATAAAATACTTCAACCCAACGGGACCAAAGTGAGCGGTCAGCCAAAATGGGAAATTCAAAATCGAAGCGATTTCGTCGTGTCGTTTTGAATTCGGGTGACTCGTTCATTTTGTGTCGACATTCCATGAATCCTGAAAATGAAGAAGTTTACCGTTCCGTGTGATTTCGGGGAAATCAAAGCCCCGTTTGACGTATACATTGGGGAACCAGCGGCAACGCGGCACCCGTTACAACACCAGTCACGGTGGTTGAACTCCATGCGTGGAGGTACGATACCACAGGAAGTGATGGACAGCTTCCAGAAGCTTCTAGATCTCGCGACAAAGAACAATGTCTCATTTGAGGATTTGTGTGTCTATGCTCTGAACGTCGCGAATGGCGAAGGGAGGAGCGTGCCGCAGCCGGAGGCATCGTCTACACATTGATTTTTGAGCAAGAGTGTTAGATTCGGCACATCGGGCCGAGTGGGAGTACGCCCATACTTTGAATGGTTTGTTTTGAGTTTGCAGACATTCCGTGAATCTTAAAATGAAAAAACTCACCATTCTTTGCGATTTCGGGGGAACCAAAGCCCCGTTCGACGTTTACATTGGTGAGCCAGCCCCGAATCGACATCCACTCGAGCATCAATCGGTGTGGTTAACCAACGCACGAAAAGGTACCATTCCGCAGGATGTGATGGACAGATTCCAAAAACTTTTAGATCTTTCTCGCGAGAATAAGGTTTCGTTTGAAGATCTGTGCGTTGATTTTCAAAGTGTCGCAAACACGGAAAGCGATTACGCTCAGCAGCCCGAGCCAGTTCGCTCTCGATAAATTCGGCGCTTTTCTAATCCTGCCTAAGAGCGTTTGATTCCGTCGCAACAACTTCTGTTTGATTTTGGAATTTGAACGATGAAGCGTTTTACCATTCCCTGCGATTTCAGTGGAACGAAGTATCCCTTCCATGTGTATGTCGGCGAGCCGCATCCTAAGCGCCATCCACTCCAACATCAGGCATGGTGGCTGTCGACTATCCGTGGTGGAGCCATTCCCCAAGACGTGATGGACAGTTTTGAACGACTGCATAAAATATCCATCGAGAATAACGTCTCATTTGAAGATTTGTGCGTCTATGCACTTGGAACTGCTGCCGCAGAAAGCGGTTCCACCGTCACCATTCAGAATCTGGACAGTGGGACTTGATCTTTCCCAAAATCGCGGACGAGCGACAATCACTCGCTAACGTTTCTTTCCGCCAATTCCGGATTAGTTGAGCTTCAATCGCTCCGTTGGACTTAAACATTCAACGGCATGCGGTGGGCAATCGAAGACTGCAGCCAATTCCTTGGCCACAACAGGGTTTTGTGGGCCAAGTGCCTCCACGGTTTCGGCGTTGGAAAGAAACGCTGACCATTCGGAAGGATTTCGAGATTGAAGTTGGCCCAAACTTTCCCAAAATGTCCAGACGTCGGCTTGGCCAGTGCTTTGCGCAATTTTTAGAACCTGAAACAGAGCAGCCGACAACGGGCTGTCAACAACCCAAAGCGGCCGGGAAGGAAGCCCAATAGTAGTCAGTCCGAGAAATGATTCCAGCCAAAGCTGCACGAGCAGCGAATGCACGTCGAGTCGAAGAACCGGCAGTTCAATGTAAATTGTCGTCGCCGTTGTGTTTGCAGAATCGCTGATATCAAAGGAAGTCTTTCGAACTGTCTCGGCAACTCGCGGATCTCCAAAGCTACGCAGCGCCTGGGACGCAATCGCCAGCAACGAATTACGTTCAGCATCTCCCTTTTGCAAAAATGCGGCAAGCATCGCGTAGCACCATCCTGGCAAACGTTTCCCAAGTGTATCCAGTATGACTGAAAAATTGTAAACGACATCGTCGCTGGAGAGAACTTTCCTGAGTTCAACAATGCTGCATTCTTTTTCCGGGACTACTTGGAGATAACCAAGTGTTGCGCTAATCAATGATGCGCTATTCGACCGCCAGTACGGATCTACCGTCGAGGGATCGCGAGGCAACAGCATTTCTCCAAAATGGAGGGCATCGAAAACGCCTATTTCCCCATCGGCGATGAGAAGATCGAGCGGGTTGAACTGATCGCTGGTTTCGCCAAGAACGCCAAAGGGGTCCAGTCGAACGATGCGCCCGTCTGCCGCCCGTCCTGCTGCAGTCGCCGCATAGCACTTGCCAGCCGACTCGACGACAATGACTGTACGGTCTGGCCGTTCATTGATCGCGGTGGCCATGTGTCCCCACTTGTCCGAACGCGCGCGGGCAAACGTCACGATGCATCCTTCAGTGCTACCCCGAGCAGCGTCCGATGTTTTGAGGTTCGCAGGCAGGGTGGGCGCGTCGCCCGCAAGTCTTAGTGGGAGACCCGGCGCCACTTCGCGCAACTCTCGGTTCGACACATCAAACACTTCCGCCAATTCCGCCGCCACGGGTGAACTGTGCGGGCCCAATGCTTGCACCGTTCGACAACCGCCGATGAATGCTGACCAGTCTGCCGGATGGCGGACACGGATTTGGCCTAGGCTTTCCCAGAAACTCCACACCTCAACTGTCTCCGAAGGCAATCGCAGCGCAGCCAGCAGTTGCGTGAACAAATCCAGTTCAGCGGCATGATCTACGACGAATAGCACGGGCCGTCGAGGAACTGGGCCGCCTGCAGTTAGATGGATTAGCGCCGAAAACCACAAACGGGCAAGCAATCCGTGTGTCCGCCAAAGCGGGGAGGGAATCTCTATGTAGATCGTTGCCTGGCCATTCACCACCTCATCCAGATCGAATGTCGTCTTCTCGACGGCCCGCTGAACTGAATTGCTTCCAAAATTGACAAGGCTCTTGACGACGTGCGAGATTACTGAACAACGCGTATTGTCGGAAAGTCTCAGCAATCCCTCGATTTGTCGATAGCATTCTTCCGGAAGACGCTTGCCAATCGTATCGAGGACAACGGCGAGATTGTAAACGACGTCATCACTGTGAAACGTCCTCCACAATTCGCCCAGCGTTTTGACCTTTTCAGGAACGCAGAAGAGATACTGCAATACTGCCGAGATTGAAGAGGCTGCGGAGTTCTTCCAGAACGGATCAATCGATGGCGTACCACAGCGAAGAAGAAGCTCGGCGAAGCACGCGGCGTCGTAGACGCCAGTTCTTCCGTCGGCTGCCATAAGATCGAGCGGGTTAAATTGATCGCTGATTTCGCCCAGTACGCCAAAGGGGTCCAAGCGAACGACGCGCCCGCGGGTCGCCCTCTCTGCTGCAGTCGTCGCATGGCACTTGCCGGCTGGCTCGATCACGATTACGGTACCGTCCATCCGCTCTAAGATGGCAGCATTCACGTAACTCCATTTGTCCGCACGGGCAGAAGCGAACGTCAGCATGCATCCTTGTGGGATGACCGGTCGAGATTCCGCCGTTATCAACTCCACACATAGCTCTGGCGCGTCGCCGGCCAGCTTCAGCGGTCGACCGATCGACAACTCAGACAACTCCCGGACCGACACGTTGAACACTTCCGCCAATTCCACCGCGACGGGTGAACTTTGTGGTCCCAATGCTTGCACTGTCCGACAACCGCCGAGGAATGCCGACCAGTCCACTGGATGTCGTACTCGAATCTGGCTCAAGCTCTCCCAGAAACTCCACACTTCAACCGTCTCGGAGGGCAATTGCTGCGATGCCAGCAATTGCGGGAACAGATCCAATTCGGCGGCGTGATCCACGACAAACAGGACTGGATGATTGCGGACAGGTCCGCCTGCGACCAGGTGCAATAATGCCGATAACCACAAACGAGCGAGCAATCCATGCGACCGCCACAGTGCCGGCAGCATCTCAACATAGATTGTCATCTGACCATTCACCACCTGGTCCAGGTCAAATGTTGTTTTCTCTGCCGCCCTCTGAACGGACGCAATGTTGAGTCGCGACATTCGCTCGTGAATAACGCTTTCGATGGCAGACTGGTTATCTCGGTCGCGCCGCGTGTAGGCCAGAAACACGGAATGCGTGTTCGGATCTATCAACTTTCCTTCGTGCTTGAGAATTGCTGCCAAGATATCCGCCAGGGGGCCGTCCTGGTAGAAGGTATTAATGATCAGTTGCGGCGACGGCGGCTCAGCTCGACGACGAAAGAGGTAGCGGGCCACAGAATCGATCATCTCGGACGCCAAAACCTGCCATACCGCTTCATTAGTACGTCGAAGCGGAAACAATTCTGACGACGAGAGCCGCGTCAATGGTTCGAGCAAGATGGGGATCGCGTCGTCCGGGTCCTGAAGGGCGTATCGAATCACATCGAATGGGTTGAATGAGTCTGTATAGCTGTCCGGTTGGAGCGATAGCCTGACCATCTGGCTTGCACTTCGCCGAATCAAATTCGATGAACCGACCAGATCCGAGATGCTGGAGCTAAGAATGACAACGGAGGAATCCGTCTGGGCGACGAGATCGCGAATCGCTCTCGAACGTTCCTTGCGATCGAGTCCCTGAAAGATGACGGAATTCATCAAGGCCTTCCTGTGTTAAGAATCACATGGTGGAGTCACCACGCACGTGTCATGTGTCAATCAAGATCCGAAAGCCAAGATCGTTGTCGCGCCCGGCGGGTGTTCGATTTCCTCGAAGATTTACGGACGCGTCTTCTTGCGACGTTGTGAAAGCGCCGCCTCGAACGGCGAGTGATCTGTAACTGTGATCAAATAAGTTGGACTGCCACTCCCAGGCATTGCCAAGCACATCCATCAGATCCGCGGAGCCTCGCCAGCCGGGAAACATTCCTGTGGGGGATGTCCCGTTCAGCGACCTGCCAATGTTCGCGAAAACAGATCGATCGTCATCTGGTTGATGTGCGGCGGCGAGCGAAACGGATCGACTCGGGGGCTTTGCACTCACGGCTCGACACCACTCGTTCTCGGTCGGCAAGCGAATACGTTTGGGGAGCAGGCTCGAATTGGCCCGAGATTCGTCGAGTTCATTCCAATGACGCAACAGCCACCGGCAATACGCGTTGGCCTCGAACCAGCTAACTCCGACAACCGGCAAACCAGGATGCGTGACTCCGAGCCTGTGGTCATTCCAGTAACTCGGGATTCTGTCGTCTTCTGAATTCTTTTTGACTCCTCGTGGACCAGCATCTTGCCGTAACCCTTGTTCGTCTGTATCCGCATCAAGGTTGGAATGCCAACTGAGCCAGCGAAGGGATTCGTGGCGTAGCGAATAGTGCGAGCCATTGCAGTCGATGCAGTACGGATCTTCCCACATGATCGGATCGGCGAAATCTGGCGCGTTCAGGAAACGCTGGTATTGTCGATTGGTCACCAGATGTTTGCTCAGGAAGAATCGCGTTGCTGCGCTGACTGGAACGGGGACATAGTCGAATTCGCTGTCCGTCAGGCAGCCAAGTTGATCAAGAACGAGAGCAATTTCGATCCGGTATTCGAGCGGATTGGAGACGTTGGGCATCGGATAATCGAGGGCTTGCCTCAGCTTGGCTCTGCTCGCCGGAGAGAGGGAATTGCCCAAATCTTGAGCCAATCGCCCCGCAAGTTTCATCCACTGGCTAGTGCATTCATGGTTGTTTCCGATTCTGCACAGATTTGCCGCCTCGAGACACTTCCCGAGCAGGCCCTCGCGCAGATCATGATGAGCGTTTGCGAGTAGAACGATTTCGTTAGCGAGTGAAGCATCGATCTTGTCAATGAGAGAGGAAACAAATTCAGCATCACCGACCACCTCGACGGCGGTTTCAGCGCCGAATTCAAACGAGGCGTTGTCTTGATCAAAGATGGAGAGTTGCGGCTTGAATTGGCCAACCGCCCAGCCATCGACCGGTGGGAACAAACCGATGACTTCCGCTTTGAAATCGTCGGGTGAGTCGTCTCGCAGAGCACAGCCAAACCGTTGCAGCTTTTCGCGTAGTTCTTTCAACTGAGTCGTGTCAAAGCCATCCCCCCCCAACAAATCGTCGGGACTGCGTGCAATCAGTTCTCCCAAGGTTCTGACGTCAAGGCGTTCCAGTCTTTCAAGGGTACGTATCGAAAGGTCCAATTCACGGATCGGTCTGCTGGATTCCGAGGAATCGATGGGGGCTGCTTCCACAAGGTTGCGGTGGGTGAGCGAACGGGTCGCGGCGGGGACTTGATCCTCGAATCGGCCGCTCTGTAAGCGCATGATCACGTCGGAACGCATACCCGTCACGCGGAGATGGAAGTGGATCGTCTCTCCCGGACGGAAGTAACGGACGACTTGCCATCCCTCATTTGTTCGTCGCTTGGCAACGAATGTGGCAATCTGAGTGAGTGGATGACGTTCCTCGATTCTGCACAGCGCCTCGTCAACAAATTCCTTAATTTCTTTAACCGCCCTGCCTCTTAAGACAAACCGGTTTTCCGTCGCTCGCAGCGCGGCCATGCAACGACGGTCGCCGACGCGGCTGAGCGCCTGTGCGGCGGCGGCTCGCACCTCGGCATCATCATCTGACAGAGCCGCGACCAGATAAGGGGTTTGCGCCCGCGACCCATGCCGTCCCAGAAGTCGCATGAGCGCGGCTTTCGCTTCGGGATCGTGCTCATTTTCCGATAGGCGGGCGGCGTGCTCGACGCATGCGGGTGAAACCGTGTCGCGTCGGCTGAGCGTTTCTGCCCCCTGCCAGCGGACGAATCCGTCGTTTGCCCCAAACGCCGTCATCAAGGCTTTTTCGATGCGTTCTTCTTCGCCGGGAAACGCACTGATGCGGTCCGATGTCGCCGCAGCCAAGCGTCGCGTGCGGCCACTGCAATTCACAACAGCATGAAGAATCGGATGGAGACGGCCAGCATCAATCGCGGCCAGAATGACGGCTTCACCATCGGCTGTCGCACCCAACTCTCTTTGCAGGAACGAGTCTGAACCTTCCAGAAAATACGGGTGAAGCAGCAACTCCTCGAGCGCCGGACTACGTTGCCCGGTGCACTGTTCTGAATCGAGCATCAGAATTGCCTCAGCGGCAAGCTGCGCTCCCGGCTGGCAATTGACGCGTTTCTGTGTCTGCTGACTTTGTTGATAGCAGGCGCGCGCCGCGGAGTAATCGCCCCGACGGTGGTGCTCCAACCCCACTCGCAGCACGAGAGCAGCCTGTCGACTGTCCACCGCGGCCTGGGTGGCGTTGGACAAGCGATAGGCGGGATCTCGAATTTCATCCAACAGGCCCTCGCAGACATCGAGATGACCGCGAGCCAGGCGATCATAGAACTCATCAAACCACAGGCAAATACTACGTGCGGAATTTGCAAGATGAGCCTGTCGGACTCGGCGGACAGCATTCGACAACGCGCTGGATGTCGCCACGAGGGTGTTTTCGTGGAGTCGCACTCCTTCCGCATTGACCACCGCGATCAGGCGCCCCTCCGTTGAGATCGCAGCAACGAATCGGCCGGAACCATCGACTTCTCTCCAGATGCGCGTCCCGTAATCGAATAAACTCAAATCGTCAGCCTGCCTGACGAGGACGAACCGACCTCGACCAGCCATTTCAATTGTCGATGGGCTGTGATCCAAGGAAAATCCGTAAAACTTGCGTCCTGCGTAGTCGAGAATAGTGATGGACACCCGCTCCGATCCTGTGGGATTATCGCAAGTGATCGCAACGTGATTTCCCCCTCGGCAAACGCACACACTCACTATCGGGCTTCCGGGGCGGCGATACCGCCAAAGCGGCACACGCCGATCATCCAGGCAAATGACCTCGCGATTCCATTGAGCGATGATCCACTCGCTGCCGCGGAAGGGAAAACATCGAACTGGAGGTTCTTCCCACTCGTAAATCAACCGGCATTCATCGTTTGAGTCGATCCGAAACAGTCCCGTTGGGCCAAATCGGATCAACGTTGAACCATCGAACGCTACGGCCCTCAATGGCGAGATCCGTTGTGCGTGTTCGGGCGAAGAGTTTACATTCCACTGAAATGCTCCCTCGACCCACGTGAAGACGTCGCCATCGCTGGTTGCCCACGCCCATTGTCCAGCAATATCGATTCCATTCCCAGAGCAACCAGTATCGGAGTGAATCACATGCTCGGCGATCACGGCGTCCTTTTCGATCAATCGGGCGACGCACGTTGCAATGCCGTCGTCAGACCGGGAAATGAGCACGCAACGCGTTGATTGGGAGGCGACCGAGAGTCCTTCGAAAATCGTCTCGCGTCCGAGTGGCAGATGGCCCCGCGAAGTTCCGTCGGCGGCAATCGAAAAGAAAACTCCATTCTTTCCAACATAGACATCCCCGGCATCAGTCAGGCCAATCACGGAGCGTCGAGCATCGTCCTCCGTGCTCGTCTCCGATGGAATGGATTCCCACAACCATAATCTCCGCACAACCTCGCGCACGACGTTGTTTCCTGATCAAAGATTCTGGACGACGATGATCGGCGAAGTCCACGTCTCGTCGTCGGCGTTGTTGTCATAGACTGCCCGTCGTGCTCGGTACGCTGCCTTCGCTGGACAGTGAGTCTGGAAGAGCGCCTCGTAGAACCGTGTCGCGAACAGTAATGCTCCGGCATCCGTCACATTCCAACGATAGCCGAGCACGGATGGCACTTCGGCCTGGATGATTGCGTCCATGACGCCGAGGTAATTCTGTTGCAACAAGTCCGCCTCTCCAACCACGGCCCCCACGCAGGTGTTCAAGAACATCAAATGAGTGTCAGAACCGCGCAGGAGGCCCGCCAACGCGCGTGCCGTCAGTCGTTTTTTTCCGCCCCCTTTGCCGTTTCGCTCCCACAATTCCAGGTAACTCTCTTCGGGACGATCTTGGTTGAACTGACCGTGTCCGGCAAAATGGACGATATCATATCGACATTTCCGCAACAGGAATTCGACCGCGTCATATCCCGCTTCCGTCGTGGGCAGCAGTTTGATTTCGATTTTAGTCCTCCGCACGTCTGCAGAGCGTTGGATCGTTTCTGCCATTTCTTTCACTTCGAAGTCAACAAACAACCCGCCTGTGTCCGAGGCGATTAGCAAGATTTGCAGCGGTCTCCCTTCCCTTCGCCTTTGCAACAGCAGATTCTTGAAAGTCCCAGGTCGTATCGAAACCCCGCTCACCTGTCGGCAGATCGGGTGACGCACTACAAGCGGAACATTGTCGAATAATAACTCGAATGGTAAGCCCAGATGGTTGCGTGGTCCGCCAAAGGCCATAATGAGCGACTCATCGTCGCCTGTATTTCCTTGAGATTTTCCTAATTGTCGCATCAATTCCGCATTGGACGCGAAGACATCTGTAAACAGCAACTCCCCTTCACGCTTCACCTGGTGTCGCCACCGAAGCTCTGCGCCGTGCTCTCGCCTAAGTTGGAGATTTTCCCCCATCTCGTTCAGTGTCTGGTTCAACTCACGTCGATTCACCTTCAGTGCGTGTGCTTCGACACTTTCGTATGTGGTCGATCCTCTGACCCGGAACGAGACTCGAGGCGGTCCGTCTTCACAGCTCACCGTCATAACCGTATCGTCCGGAACAAGCTCCACTGGGCTAGGAATGACCGGTTTGGGCACAGAAGGTTCCAACGATCCATTTGGTGGAACATCCGGAGGCTCCGTAAGGCCGACATGCGGTTGTAATGTAATGTGGTGGTGAACCTGCTGTGGTGTAATGTGTTGTAAAGCGCGAACTGGCTCCAGCAGTAACGAGTGGAGACGGCCGAAGAACGTATCGAAAGTCGCATCATCACCCGTGATGATGTGCCAATCGTCACTTCGACGAGCTTGCAACGCCTCAACAATATCGCTTCCGGAAGGCGGCTCAATGGGGTTGACGAAGTACAGCGACAGCCCTTGCCGCCCTGCGCCATGCGAAAATAGGTGCCTATCGCGGCTTTGATTATATCCGACGACAAGCAATTCCTTCGCGATGTATTCTTCGAGAACAGGGCGAAGCCTTTCACCCATGGAAAAGGTCTCGTCAGAATGGATGGCGACCTGACGGTTCAGGTCGCCGCCCAGTCGTACGATCTTCACCTTTCGTTTGTCGAATTGAAGGGATTGCCTTAAGCCCTCTACAGAGTCACGGAAAGGGTCATAACTGCTCCACAGGCTTTTGGCCATTCCAGCGGAAGTGAGGGCATCCTCCAGGCGTTCACTGATGTCCGCCGTTAAAATGACACGGAAATAGCCCTCTCGGATCAAGCTTGCCAGATTCGAATAGCCAGTAAGCATGTTTCCGTCAGCCTCGAATACCGGCTGAAGGATCCTCGCCCGCTCAAGATGTTTGCCCTCAAGTCGTTTCCAGGCTTCGGTGAACCGTGTAAGCCGTTCGAACTGACTGAATTGACGAATCTGCCCCTCATCAAATCGATCGGCCAAGACACGGTCTTCCAAGGCGACAAGCGGCATGACTTCGCTGCCCAGCACCAGAACGAACAGCCGGTCATCATCACCCTTGCGTTCTTTCAAACGTTTTGCCAAACCCTGAATTTTCTTCAGGGTGTCATCATTGGTCATTCCTGTTCCCCGTCATAAACATAGTATCCGTCGCATGCCACGACTTCGCCTTTTTTCCACTGGAAGAAACGACAGTTCCCCCAAGGATCCAAGACCAGAGCAATGTACCACGGATCGGCGAAAAAGTGACGGTGTAAGAAGATGTCGTCGTCGGAAAAGAACATTGCGGTTAGGCCCACCAAGTTTGCCGCCAGTGGAACCACAACTTCGACCAGATGCGTGTGATACCATCCGACAATGCGCTTGCCGGGGAAACGCCTCCTCATTTCTTCATTTCCGTCGCGCCAACTGCGAGCAGTGTACCGGAATGCCACCGCGCTGGCTGTTTCGTCTTCGTGAATTACGGAACCCGACACATCAACGACGTACCGCCCTCCATCCTCTTGGTACATTTCCCCCACAAGCACGCCACCCCTCTCGACCTTCTCCGAGCGTCTCCCTTCCAGGTAAAGTCGCGCCAACTCATTCCGACTGATGTAGACTCGAACATCGTCGTCCTTGATCCGGCCAATCAATTCCGCGCCGGGAAAAACCGGTGGTAATCGCCGAGCTGGTGGTTCGGGTTCGGATATGATCTCAACCAGTTCGGATGAACGGCGTTCCAACGCGGGCAGCCGTTCGCGACTCAAATCAGCCTGATCATCGTCGCGTGCAAACAGTTCGGCGTGGTACAGCTCCCCTTGATGCAATAGCCCAAGACTGACGAGAGTTGATTCTAAAACAGGCCCCACAAGGAACGGAATCAAGTCAGATGCGCTGAGATCGCTACGGCAGATGAGATTCCGCTCCAGCAAATTCAATTCGAGAGTGAAGGTGTTGAATGGCTGATCGGCACGGGGCGGTTCTTCCAACCGGAGTCCAGGCCATTCCATGGATTCTGGAAAAAGATTGGCGCCTTCACGCAGAACTGGCTCGCGTTGAATGTTGGAACCGTAGCGAGGAATCAGATCCGGTATGCAGATCTCCCCGTCAGAGATCGTGCCCCGTTCTATGAGTTCGCACACCGCATGCACGGCAAACGGACGAAGCGCTTCGACAGCAAAGTCACGTTCGTACATCAAATCGCGATCGCCTGAGAGGAGCCGAAGCTTAATGTATTTCATTACTCCTCCCCGAAGGAAGCCGAATACATTACCAGATCAGGATCACGGACGAATTCGCCGTCCCGCATACAAAACACACCTTGCTCGCTCGCCAGTGGGTCGATAACCAAAGCAAGGTACCAAGGTTGATCTCCGAAGTAGCTCTTATGAAGGAACTGATCATTGGATGAAAGAAAAACTCCCATGCCAGGATGCGTATGATACCAACCGACCGTCATGCGACCTGGGAGGGCCTCTCTGCGCTTGGCAAGATCAATCCAATCGGCAGCCGTGAAGGTTATTGAATAGCGCGAGCAGACGGATTGACGAGCAGGGAGCGCGTCGGTGATTCGAACCAAGTAACTGTCCCGGTAACAGAAAACCTCTCCAACGAGCAATCCTCCAAGCTCGACGTCGGTTCGAGTGGAACAATGATCGTTCAATTCCTTGATCGCAGCAGGCTTGAACACACACGCCACCCTGGAGACGCTGCGAAATGCTTCTCCGCACAGATCCGTTCGTAACGGTCGGCGCCAATGTCCCAAGACATCTATGATCGGCAACAGGGGATCTTCACTCATGTCGTCACCCCGGCCGCGGTTGGCTGCGGGAGCAGACGGACAACTGTCCCCTCGGCGACGCCAACAGACTGAAAGGTTTCGTTATCAGTCAGTATTCGCTCGCCGACCGACAGGTGGTACGAAATCCTCACCCCTTGATTATCGCGCAGAGGAAGGCCAATAGCAGTAACAATTGCCTCCGTCAATTGCCGGACAGGCGCATTACTGGCGATATTGATCTGTCTTTGGTTGTTGCCAGTGTGGTCTTCGACAAAGACCCTGGTTTTCGGATACGCGTATTCAGGCAGGTGTTCCATGGACTTCTCCGCGAGCATGAGTTCCTTAAGTTTTCGAATCTATGACGAGACGCGCGTTTGGATGCGCGTACACAGTATATGCCAACCATGTGGGGTCACCTTTGCGACGACTCTTCAGACGTGCTTCCCGCACAGCCTCCGCCACGTTAGCGTCTTTGAGTAGGCACGTATACAGCTCTTCGACAAAAGAGAGGGCAGCTTCATCGCCAACCTCCCAAAGTGGGCCAATCAACATACCTGCACCTGCCCCCACCAGGCGCTCCACCCAGTCTCCGAAGCCCGTCAACCCACTCCCTTGGCGACTGGCCTCGCAGGCATTTATCACGAAACATGGGTGTTCTTTCTTAATGTGGCTGACGATCCTTCCCTCAGCCAAATGCACAGGAGTCAATGGGCGGCCGTATATCCAGAGCGCAATGTCTGCGTACGGCTGCGCCGGATGAAATGCACCGTGACAGGCAATATGCATCCAATCATATTTTCCCGAGCCAATCAGTTGCTTCACCGCATTGAAAGTGGGCTCGTCTGGATATACCGCCTTCGCGTTTCCATCCGAAGCCATACGTGTCATCATTTCGTGCTCTCGTCGAATCGCCGGTAATTCGGAATCGTCAGGAAGGACTAGCGCTGGAGAGCGAAAAGGGAGTGATGTCGGCGCAGTCGGAATGTCATGCAACCACCGCGTCATTCGAAATGTACCACACCATGGATCCTCGTCATTCCAACCATCGCCATACGGCCAGACCAACTCCCAAGGAATGCATGTCTCGTCAGAAATGATCTGCAGGAAATCGCCGCGCCACTCTACGCGATCTCTGTTGTACCGTGCCTTCAACTCATCTGGAACCAAACTCGCCCATATGTGGTTCCCTATGGCACGAATAAGATCATAGCGTTCATCATTTGTGAGAGTGCATCTCAGTCCACCGTATGGCCCAGATGACGGATCAATGCAGTTAGTCAAACCATTAAGTTGGCGATGCAATAGAACGGCGTATGTTTTCAGGTCGTCGGGGAATGGTGTCCTTCCTATGATTGGTTCCATCATTGGCTGAGCGGTCGGTACAAACAACGAAAACTCCAGGTATGGAGCCCTACCCACCTCACGCCTCAGCTTGATGTATAGGAGCATTCCTCTGGGGCGTTTAGGTGCTACGCGCCCGGAATTAGGATCAGGTGGCGGCGGAGGAACGGCGTTAGTAACATGGGGAGGAACATTCGCGTTATTCGAGGAATTAGAAGTCTTGGTCCGATCATGTTCCTTATGAGGCAATTGAGCATTGTGCGCGGAGTAAAAATCGGCAGGCATCTCCTTGACATCGTCGATTTCCAAAGTCGGAAGTTCGTCGAATTGCAAAGACCGAACGCGAGCGAATTTTGTTTCAAGTCGGAGCACAGAACGATCCGTGATTCCAACATTCCGAAGCGTGTCATCGTCGTCTAGTCGCCGCCTTTGGTGTTCCAAGTTGTAGACAATGCGCAGTCCATCGTCGTCGAACAATGGGAGCCCAAGATCGCTCGCGATCGTTTTGATCAATTGACTTGCGGGAACGTCGTCCGGAACGTCAAGAATCCAAGGAGCCTTGCCGAGATTTTTAGAGTCCAATAACTGGATCGTTGCAGTCGATTTGTTCATAGCTCCGCCCCCAAGGCAAGCTTGGCTGCAAGATCTGGGTCGTGGTTGAGTTCCACCAGAATCTTCACTTCAGACGCATATTCTGCGGTACTCTCGGCCAGCCCTTCAGTCGCTTGGCGAAATCGTTTTAATCCGAATGTCTCCATAGGAAAGTCGAGTACGAGCACGATTTCTTCATTGTGGTCCAGTCCGAACTTGGTCCAGTGCATTCGCTGATTGTAGTGCAAGAGATGTCGATAAAGTATTTCACGAAAAGTGACGCCTTGTCTTCGGTGTGAGGACAAGCCGTCAAGAATGGGGATTTGGAAATAGACCCAAGAACTAGTGAACGAGACGAAAACGTTAAACCTACGTTCCTGACCTTGATAGATGGCGTGCCAATGGTTGAGTCCGAGTTGGTCCCAGAGTTTCCAACCCGTGTTCTCGATCGCGCTAAAGAGGCGGATCATTTCCTGCCGACCGAACAAGCCGACCTCCGCTTCCGCAATGCGCGTCGGACTCAATTGAGACATGCCCACTGAAGCGCGTGCTCCATAGACGCTGACCGCTTCCACTGCACGAGCGCAATCGTTTGCACCCAAGCCGTCTCGCGGCAGTTCGCACAACAGGCACGGGCGAACCCCGTCAATGGCGTATTTGGCGAGAAAGCAGGAACGTGTCGAGGAAAGCAGACTCTGCCAGGTGGGAAGTCCTGGTGGGGGCGGATCATCGAACGTGACGGAAAGGGACAACCAGTGTTTGTCTGCGTTCGCGTGTAACGTTTGGCCGGCACGGCGAAAGGTAAGAAAGGCGTCGCCCGACGCGTGCGGCCCCCAATCAAATCGCCCCGCCTCTTCAGCGACGGCTTTCACCGGATCGAGGTTCGTTTGCATTTCAGAGAAGTTCCACCAGCGGGATTTTGTCGGCACTGACCAATTCGACCAAACCCGTCGTATCCGGCCGTTCATGGACTTGACCGTCGAGCAAGCTGCGATGGTCGACGGGGAAGCGGTTCGCATTGTGACGAGCCCATGCTGCAGCGTCGTGATTCAGCGGGCTTTCCACATTGTAGTCATAGTATTGGATCATCCGGCCGATCATCAGGCACAGTTGCGCCAACAGCGTTCCGACAGCGAATGGCCGCCCCTTCGTGCAGACGTATGGCTTTTTGATGTTTGGGTGCCAGATAGGCGTCAGCCACACCAGGCTCGGAGGAACCTCTGGGTAGTCGAGACCGTAGACGATTTCCAACAAATGCTTCTCTAACACATTGATCTGCCCCTCCTGATCGAGCATCAACCCCTTGCATCGGTATTCCACGAGATATTTTTCAGGAGGTCTTGTCGGATATTGTTCCTTGAACGCTGCCGGGGACAGAAACCCATCCAGGTATTCAAGGATCGATTCCTCTGTCATTGCTCCCCAAAGGAACGCTGTCGCCTCCGCTCCCGACAAATCGGAACAGCGGAAGTCAATTAGGCTTCCCGGACGGAGAAACCTTTGCATCTCGTCAAATTCATGAAACAGCCGTCGTTCACGCGCAGACGACATTTTCGGCCTCCTTTGAATCCGCAAGCTCGAAGAACAATGACCGGCCGTCAACATCAACATGGACAACGTGCCGCGCTGGAATTCCCAGACTCGACAACGAGACGGAATCGCCAGACTCAGAACGCGCCAGCCGACTCACCACGTCAGGGGCGCGCGTAGTTCCACATTGCGGGCAATTCAGTTTATCCACTTCATCGTAAGGGCGATAAACCATTTCACGGGTTCCGCACACCGCGCAACCAAACGAGCGAAGCACCTGTCGTTCCAACCTTAGGACGGCGCCTTTACCGGCGTGACTTAGAAGTTCGCCCAGCGTGAAGTTCGAGCCAGTGTGAAGTGTTTCGATTGGAGAATAGGTCTCATGCGCGTAGCAGTCGTCCAGGCGCGAGTACTTGATTCGCCTCAAACTGTTGGTCTGTCCATCGAAGAAAACGCCTTCACCTGGTGCTCCGATCCCATGCAGAAGTTTGATTGCTTCCTGCACTTGTAGGGCGGCGACGACCGCCGCCGTTGTGGGGAGGGTTGGTACCGACATCACAGTAGGATCGCTGGGTGTACATGGGAAACGCTGTTCCACGAGCATCCGATCGACTTCTGTCATTGTGCAGGCATAACAGGGACCGTCGGGAGGAGAAAAGACTCGGCACACGCCGACCCACACATCAATCCCCCCTTCGATCCAAGGGATATTGACTCGCCAGCAGGCACGGTTGATCGCAAGTCGGGAGATCCGACTATCCACGCAGCCAAACACGACATTGGCATGTCGGTATTCTCCCAGTCCGACTCCCGACGTCAGATCGGCTACAATCGCACGCGTTCGCACATCGGGGTTCATCGCGCGGAGCTTTTCGGCGGCGACTTCGGCCTTGGGGCGACCGACGTCGTTTGGTCGAAACAGCGGGGAGCGGCTGAGATTCGTTGGTTCGATCGTGTCGTTATCCACGATAACCACTTCGCCAATACCGTACAGCGCCAGCAGTTGCAGAACTCCGTTACCCAGCGCACCAGCCCCCGCGACGAGCACCCTAGCACCGCGAATTCGATCGTGATCATACCAAGACAGTCGCCGCAACGTCGCGTAGCGGTCGGTGTCAGGAACGAGTGAGACTGTCACGGCGAGTCTCCGTTGGAATTCCGTCCCGGTGTCAAAGCCGCTTCGATCAGGCGTCCCACATCGAAATTGCACGAAGGGCAGTATTTGAGTCGCATCCAGCATTCGGCGTGAAAGGGGGCCTGACATTCGGGATTTGGACACGCGACGAAAGTATCGCCGTCCTTGAACGGCCCTTGATCCCGAGCCATGCGGGCGGAGCAGGTCTTCCGGCCGGTGACCAGATCGCTATGCGCATCAAGCTTCTCGAATCGGACACGGCCCGAAAGGCTGCGGATCAAACTGTCCCGGACGGGATAAGCACACCCTTCACGCGTGCAGTGACGCAACAGGAACCAGTCGTCTTTGTGATGCTCGGCACCACACGAGGGGCAAAGGATGACCTGTTCACCCACTCGAAAGTGATCGAAGCAAACCAGGCAACGCTGTCGCAGAAACCTCGACCCTTCAGTGACGTTCTGCACAACCAATTCCCAGAACACCAGCTTATGCTCGCCCGCGCGAATTTCGTCGAGTTGACGAAGAACCTTCAGGCTGGCAATCCGTCGCCCATTGACGCGCGGTGGGCAGACCCCACCGGTCAGGTCGAGGATCAGCGACCTCCGATAGACACTCGAGCGAGTAATCAGAGCCTGACGAGCAGGAGTACCTGGCAATACAAGGTCGTTCGAGGGATCGCTTCCCAACGTCACGTCAGTCAGCAACGATTTCTCCACAGGAGATCCGCCGAGTGCTTGAAGGACGAGTGAAGACATGAGTACCTCAATCGAGTAATTGGACCAACGGCGTCAGAGTCTCGTCATTTTCGTTCATCGCGGGACGCCCCCGCTCGACCTGCGGCTCTTGAATCGCATCAGCGGACGATGGACTGCCACGCTCGGTGCTTTGATCAAGGATTTCGACAAGCACATCATCCACGAGCGACTGCCGACTCCCCCCGACGGTCGGAATTCGCTCCGGATTCTCTTCCGAATTGGCGGGTTGAAGCAGTTCTTCGGCATACCATCGGATTGCCAGATCGATTTCCGGCATGCTCAATTTCTGAAGGGCTTGCAGGGCGACCGCGCTGCCGTCCTTGGCAAGCACATTCATGGCGGCACAGCGTACTTCGCAACTTTCATCAACATCCACGGCAATTCGCCACACTTCTAGAATCGAAGAAAGGCCCATGTGGAACATTTTCGATACCGCCCAAGCCCGAATTCTGGACTCCGATGAACGGAACGCCATTCGAATGCGTTCGCGAGCAATGCCGTCCGGAATAAGTTCTTCGAGTTTGGCCGGCCAATCTAGCGCGAGCGGATCATCGAGTTGATAGTCGTCGTTGTGGAGACGGATCGAATCCCAGTTTTCCCGTCTGAGTTGCTCACGTCGGTGGTGGATGAGTACTCCGCGCAACCAAGCCCGCGTGAATGGAGGGGGTTCTTGTCGGGCGCTAGCCAACAATCGTGAATCGATGGGGCCGGGTGGAATCTTCGATCGAAGTAGTTGGTAGAGTCCTGACGGGGAAAGTTCGTGATATTCGATGTCTTTACGCATGACGTCAAAGAACAAGGCCTCTGTCGGCGTCAGCTTTTCCCAGGTGGTCCCGTTCTGCTGCAGAAACGCATCCAGGATGATTTTTTTCGTAACCCAATCGACCTTCCCAATCAGCTCCCTCGGTTCCCGCTCAAGCAGATCCAGCGCTCGACCCCATTCTTCCAAAACCTGTTTTTCTTCATGGGATGTGCGGCCGGACAGATGCGACTCGGCCTGCTGCCAATACAATCGTTGGATCTCGATGGCCCTAAGCTGCCGACCATCGCGTAGCGGCACGGCGAGTGAACCTTGGGGATCCCGCGAAATGGCCTTCAATGAGCCCAGAGGGTCCATCAAGTGAGGTATGTCTTCGAGTCCCAACTCTTCGATCAATCGCAACACCAGTGCAGTCGTTCCCAGCTTCATTCGGGTCGCCCACGGAGACAAATTTGAGTCTCCCAAGATCAAGTGCAGACGGCGATTCTCGTCGCCCCCCAGCGACTCCCCTTCACGACTTAAGCTAAAGATGGCACGGGTGTGCGTCGTGTTCGCAGAAAGGATTTCGTCGAGAAAGTCCGCTCTTTGCGACAATTGAAAACCAGTTCCGCTCTCAGCGGACGTTCCAATTCCCACACGCCCAGCGCCGGCAAACACTTGTCGCGTGACGAGGAACGGAATCAGTCCACGCGCCATCAGCCGCACCTGGTCATCTTCGCTGAGCCACTGGGTTTTGCGCGGTGTCAAGTAATTCTCATGACATCCATACGTGTTTCCTGAACCATCGACATTGTTCTTGACGATTAACAACCGTCCCTCATAGCCACGTCGGGCCAACATTTCCTGTGCCTCAATTCGGCGTTGCATCAGGATTGATTCCGCCGCCGCATCATATGTCGCGGCTTCAAGAGCCGTGCGACATTCCGGCGTCGCCCATTCGATTTGGTGGCGATCGAGGTAGAGGCGCGAGCCGTTTGGCAGGAAACCGAGTCCCCCGCGGTTCCCGGATTGGTCAATCAAATTGAGCAACACGGCAAATAGAGTCTCGGCATCGGGCACGCTCGATTCACGGGCGGGCACGAACGAAATCGCATATTCCGTTTCCAGGCCGAAAACTCGCGCTTGCACGTTATTCCCCTCCCTGCTGCCGAAAGTTGCGAACAAACTCTTCGGAAGTTGTGGTGGGGCGGACTGTCCTTTGTTCGGGCTGAACGCCGACCTGTTCCACGGGAACAGCAGCCGGGCTCAGGATCGCCCTGATGGCATCATCAATGGCGTTGAAGTGCGCCGAACCTGCGGTAGAGGGTATCGGCGGGGTGACGCCTTGCAGGTTCTCGTCCTGCTGTTGGTGTCTGCGATTGGGTTCCCGGCGGATCTGTTCCTGGCTCATGGTTGTAACCTTCAATGGGGTTCTGTAGACAGGTTTTCATGTTGGTACTCAATCGGGTCGGAATCAGGAGAGGCCAAACCAAGGGCCTCTAACGCGACCAGTAACTCTTTCAGTGGTAATTGGCGGTCAAAGAGATCGCCTACGGAATCACGTGTGCCCCCGCAGGGATCGTCAAGCCCCACACGCCATGTCGCTGCTGAACTAATGATTCGCACTTCCTCCCAATCGGCGCTCACGACGTCGTCCGAGTATGTCCCAAGTAACATCCCTCGCAAATAGGCGCGTGTGTTCGGAGGGGGGGATGCGACTCGACGTTCGATCTCGTCCTCGTTCAACAACCGTTCGACTGCCCCGGCACGCTGTAACCGATCGAACAATCCTCCCGCCGAGATGTCGTGATATTCCAGGTCAAGTCTTCGCAATCCGTAGTAGATTTCATGCTGGCGCGGGTGATCAGATCGTTCGAGGTGGTGGGCCATCACGTACGCATTCATTTGCTGGATTGCCTGCATCAGCAGTTGGCGCCGCGCCGCTGAGACTGTCTTCACTTTGGTCAATGAGGCCGCGAGAGGAACGATTGGCGCCCAAAGTCGTGCGCTCTCCCAATCCCCTCCCATGCTCTCAAGGTATCGTTCCAGGACTTGGCGTTTCACAGCCCAGTCGAGCCGATCGGCAACGAGCCGCCAGTCGTTGCGCAACCGATTGAGCGAATCATCCCACGCGCGAAGAACATCGGACGCGTCAGAATATCGGCTGGCATGGAGCAAGTATTGCTGCTGTACTTCGATCGCCGTCACAGAGCCGCCACTGCGAAGCGGAAGTGGCGCGTTGAAGGCTAGATCACGGGACACGTTCGAGATGGCAGCCAATGGGTCTTGGAGGGTGAAATCGGGAAGTTCAACCCCGTCTTCCAGGAGTCGCAGTAGCAGCGACAGGCAGCCAACTTTGAGGAACGTGGAGTATTCCGCAAGATTGGCGTCACCCGCAATGACGTGAAGCCTGGCAAGACCAGTGGCATGTGGCTCGTCGCGCGAGTTGACGAGAGGGCGTTCATACGTCGTTTGCAGAGCGATGAGAGTCTCGAAGAAGTCCGCCCGTTGCGAAAGTTGGTAACCAGTCTCGCGGGCGCGGTTCTCGGCTCCGACTTTTCCCGCCCCGCACAGGATGATGCGTGTCACGAGGAAGGGGACCAAAGCGGATAGCAACCGCGAACTGCGGCGCCGAATGAGTTCATCAAAAAGAGAATCGGTGATGAGATAATTCTCGTGGAACCCGTAGCTATTCCCCTTACCATCCGAATTGTTTTTGTATAGAGAGAGTAATTGTCCCGAGGGGAGATCACCAGAGTCGAGAACTCGGCGGCGGCATCGCTCGACGAGTCGCTCACCAGCTTTGTCGGCCACGACGGCATCACGTGCGGAGGCCGATTCCGGGGTCGAGTATTCCGGGTGCGCGTGGTCGATATAGAATCGGCCACCGTTTGGCAGCATAAGGCTCCATTCATCCTTTACAGAACCGCCAGTACGCCCCTCATCGCATCGGGCGAGCAGAAGCCTCGAAGCAGCAAAAGAATCGACTGCATCCGTGCCGTGGACTTGGATTCCAAATTCCGTTTCGAGGCCAATCAGCGGGGAGGGTGTCACCGATGTCTCACGAAAATGAGCAGGGAGGCAGGTTTTCGCTACGATTTGCGAATCTACACGCAGCATACCAGCCCGGCTGTATGTCATCCATGCTCCAATCTGTGCTGCTCAAGTTCTTTGTTTAGATTTCTAATGCTGATCGTGAAGAGTCATCCCAACTTATAGGGTGTCGCCTTCTCGCACGCCCATGGGTCATCACCGACTTCGGCCAAACGAACTTCGGCATTCAACACAGGGTCACTTACAAATCCGGGGCCACGTCCTGTCAAATCACCGTTAATTCGTCCATTGGCCAATTGAAGCGCATTCTCCTCGAACTCTTCCATCATTCCGTGCTGCAAATCTTCATCGCCAATACCGTCCGTTTCTTCTCGCCGTTCGATCCTTCGTTTTACCGCCCGTCGCTTTGCTCGCGCAACGAGACTCGCCAGAACGGCGCCGCTGATAAACTCTGACAGCGCAAAGGAATATCGTTTCCCTGAAATCATCAATGCCGTCAACCGGTTCGACGGAGCGAATAGCACATCAATTAGTCGCTCAATGAGCCCTTCCGCCAGTCGTTCCGCCGAAGCGGCAGCCTCGGCGATCGGTCGCCACTTGTCTGCGAAAGCACCAGACTCCAGCGCTTGGCGAACGTCCATTCCGGCGGGCAGTCCTTCCAGGATACTTTGGATATCCTGCTTCGTCATCGACCGGGCGTGTGACTCCAATCCGATGCGGGCGACGTGTGGCGCGAAGTGAAAACGCTCGCGTCGCGCCGGCTGACTGTTCAATGGCAAATCGGGTGTCAGATGCAGAGCAAGAATTGCCCTCGCTCCTTCGCGCCCCGGCCTATCAATCCGAACCTTAACGTCCAGACGCCCCGGCCGAAGGATTGCGGGGTCGATCATTTCGGGGCGATTGCTGGCCCCGATGATGACGACATTTTCTGCCGCTTCGACACCATCCATTTCGGCGAGAAACTGCGGGACGATGGTCGTCTCGACATCGGATGAGCGACCAGAGCCACGAGTTCGAAACATCGCCTCCATTTCGTCGAAGAAGATCACGACAGGAGTGTAAAACGTCGCGTGTCGTTTTGCTTCTTCAAAAACCTTCCGAATCTTTTGCTCTGTTTCGCCGACGAATTTGTCCAGCAACTCGGGTCCCTTCACGTTCAAGAAAAACGTTCGAACCGAATCGCGACCGGTTTCTCGAAGTTCCCGAAGTTGATCGGCGGCCTCTTCAGGCGCCATTCCGACGAGCCGAAGCTCCTCAGCCGCTTCCTCGCTCGGCGATTCAACGTAACGCACAAGCATTACTTCGACGCGTTCGAGGTGAGTGCGAACCGAACGCGTAAGGCTGTTGGCGACGGCTTTGGCAATCATTGTCTTCCCGCAACCCGGCGGACCATAGAGCAAGATTCCTTTAGGACGTCCCAAACGATACTGCTCGAAGAGGCGGCGCTGGACGTAAGGCAATTCGATCGCGTCGCGAATCTTCTCGATCTGCTCGTCAAGCCCTCCGATCGCATCGTAGCTAACATCGGGGACTTCCTCCAAAACCAAACCACCGGTCTGGTGACTTGGTAGCTTTTCGTAGGCGAATTGCAGGCGGCCGTCCAAGCGCACAAGATCACCGATTTCGACGCCATCCCGAAACAGCCGGTCGCTGACGTCGGCAATGAATCCGTCATGCCCACCTGAACGAACGTGAAGGCGCGGACGGGTTCGCCCAATCGCTTCGCTGCGCTGTTCATTCACCCGAACGATGTCGCCGCGACGAACTTCACTGCGCAGTGCTTCGGGGCATAACAAATCGACGGTTTCACCGTCCGACCACTCGACTCGGAGGCGCTGCCCTTGTTCCAGCACCGCAAGAACTCGCCCGGCACCGGGTGGGGATAGGACGTTAATCACCTCTGCCGTTTCTCCGTTACCGCACTCCTCTCGGATCGCCACAACATTCAACTTCGCATTGAGCAGCACCTGCTGCCCCTGTCTCAGTTGGCTTATCGATGGAGCGCTCGGGGTGAGTCGGACTTCGTAACGTTGCCCGTTAACCCCCACGATGACCTCTGGACGCGCCAATTCTTCAAGAGCGGCCAGTACCTGTTCCCTCATTTCGGTGAGTCGCTCGCGTTCGCTGGGAGTCGCAGATGCCCATGCCCGATCAATCAATGCCTCAACCATTTTCGACAGCGCGTGCTGTTGCGTTGGGGCTCCGTTGCCGTTGGACACTTCACAAGGGCCGAGATAAACGCCGTATTGGAGTGGTGGAGAGGTGAGAGTGGCCGTTTGGAGGCGAAGAGCTTCGATATCGGTTTGCAAAGAAGGGAGTGACTGGGTGACTGAACGCATGGATTCCAAGAATCCGAGCAATTCAATTATGAGAGTGCGCATCGGCCCGATGGGAAGCGTCCCCAAGTGCTCACGAAGCCGATCCGTGAGTTGCTCGATTTGAGCGTGTTCGTGCGTGGTCTCAATCATTGCGCGACACATGTCGGTGAAATCCCAAGCGGACAACAATGTTCTCTTGACTGCCTCATCGACGAACCTCCTCTGGATTTCCGATCACAAAACCAGAACCTCTGGGATGTGTTGAATGTGCATTAATAATAATCACAACATCGCTGCATTTCGTCATGATTTGGGCAAATGTTCGGTCAATCGCTGAAAAATGCGCCGACTTCACCGAGTTGGGCCTGTGATGAGTTCACGATGATTTTGCCAAACAATGCATTATTTTTGAAGCGAGGCGACTTCGGGTGGACATCACGAGCCAGGTTTGGACTGTTCGAATCACCGAACTGTTCCCACAAGTCGCTCTGTCAGGTCGGCGGCTTCCGACATAGTAGAAGCTCATTCTGAGCCTTACAACTCAACAGACTGGCGAAGGCAATTGATCTCAGCCAGCTTCTGATTGATGACTAGATTTGACCCAAGTACGACAGCATTCGGTCGTATTGCTCAACGGCACCCCGAATGGCCAAATGACAGCCCCACAAGATCTGGGTGCATTCATCCGATGTCAGCTTGGGCACCTGGTGCGTCAGCCCGAGAATCAACTCGTCGGTATGGGTGGGGTCCAAAGTGATGTGAGCCGTAAAGTAAATGTCGTTGTCGCCATGTCGCAAGCCAACTCGGTCCATCCCCTTTAGAATCGGGGCAAAGTGCTGTGGTACCCACGATTCTGTGATGATGAAGTGCCCATAGGCGGCTCGCTTGTATCCAGGTCGGGTCAGCAGCATTGCAAACACATTGGACGTCAGACCCGCAAACCACGGTCGAGCAGTTCGATAGGCGAGCAGGTCATCCCAGGAATCCAATGACTCCACCAGCATGCGAAGCCAGTAGGTGTGGAAGTGCTGTTGCTTCCCTCGGCCGCATTCGTCGAACAAGTTGACGGCCGCCGCCTCTTTCATGACGCCCTGATGACCGGCCACTAGCAATGCGACCTCGTCATCGACGATCTCGTTTCGGATCACATCGTTGAGCAGGAATGTTCGAACGGCTTCGGCAGAGGCCTCTTCTTCCAAGAAGCGAAATAGAGGGTGATTGACTCCTGGATTGTCGACCACAAGCCTTTGCAGGGCTGTCACGAGTTCTTCCTGTGAAGTAACGGATCGAACTTTCACGCCGAGAAATTCGATGAGTTCTCGTTCCAGGACGATCTTTGCCCGTTCGAGTTGAATCTCGAGGTCATCATGTGCATTCAGGAAACACGGGGAGTCGGCGTAGCCCAGGCGATAGGCGTATATCTGACCGAGATAGCGGTTGACAAACCCCGCGTGCCAGTCAGCCGAATCGCGTATGTTGAAGAACATCATTCGCTGTTGTTCCACTGACAACCGCAGGAACCGGGTCAGGTCATCGGACGCTGAGTCGAAGGCCGGTACGACCGGCCACGGTCGATCTTGAAGTTGTGGACAAGCTGTTTCGAAGTGTCGCATGATCAAGCCTTTGTCGAGTTATCATGAACCATGAGACCGCGAGGACGATCCTCGTGATCAGGAAGGATCGTTTTCAGTGGTTGACCCCACGTACCAAACGGGTTTCCGGCTGCGGCCAGCGCGGGGTAAAGATGAAGCCAGACGGCACTTCGGGTCGACGAACCGGTGGGAAATACCGCCCGACTCCGCGCCGTTTGGCCGCCATGAAGACTGCTTTTCCCACGGCAATGTCTTCAACGGCCATTCCCATGGGGTTTACGAGAATGATTTCCTTGGCGTTTTGTCGTCCTGGCTTGGTCCCGGCAAGAATCTCGCCGAGTTCTGCATGGACTTGGTGACGATCGAATCGACCGTCACGAACCAGGCGATGGATCAATTTCTCTTCGCGGACGCATTGATCGAAGTCGTCGACGATCACTTTGTCTGCAGAAAGGAAGAGTTCGGGCGTTGGGTCATCGAGGCTCAACATCACGAGCAACGCGCCGGGTTCAATCCATTCCCGCTCGAGATACGATTTTGCCCCCGTGGTTGCAGCAATGACGATTTTTGCCCCCTTCACGCATTCCCTCGCGGAATCCATGGCAACAATCGGGATCTGGGGGCCGTTTCGGAACCCTCGTTGCACCATCTCGACACGTTCCGGCTTTGGATCGAACACGCGGATTCGAGATGGCACCGAGTCGCCATAAAAGAGGGCCTCAAGAACGGCATGGTTCACAGGGCCAAGCCCGAGCAAGGCGACTTCGTTTGCACCTGGAATTGCCAAGGTGTCGATGCAGATTGCCGCTACGGCCCCGGTTCGGCGCGCCGAAAGCGTTGCACAGTCCAGTTCAGCAATGATCGCGCCGGTGATTAACGAGTTTAAGACCAAGATCGCGGATGCGCGAGGGCGGCCCATCTCCGCATTATGCGGGAATCCGGCAATCCACTTGATCCCCGCAGCATTAATCGGCGGGCCTGCATATCCGGGCATGGCGATGAATCGACCGCCGTTGTACTCATCAAATCGGCCACGAGGCCGCAAGTACGGTTTCAGCGGTTGCACGCACAGTCCCTTGGAATGGCAGATCAGAACATCTCTGACCGCTCGTTTCGCCATGATGGGGTCGAGCAATGCGTCAACGTCGCGTTCATCCAGCCGCAAACTACCTTCGTCCAAATCATCAAAGTCAGTCTGGAGTTCGTTGTGGGCTTGATTCATTTCACTTCCTTCTAACTTGAGAGGAGTCACAAAAGACGGAGGCGATTCGAGGGTCCCTCTCGAATCAGAATTGGGGACCTGGACTGAGTCTCTTAGGCCGTCAGAGCCGGCAGTACGGTGGGGACGAATCCATTCTTTCTCAGCCAAATGGCGTCATAGACAGTCGAACGGTATGCGTCGCCGGCATCCGGCATGACAAGCACGATCGGTTTGTCGGTGGCGACAAACTTGGGGGCGTTCTGAATCACCTGCAAATAGGCTGCTGCGGTCGCGCCACTGGACGGCCCGACATAAACGCCTCGCTCAAGAAGGTGATAACAGCCAGCTACGGCCTCGACATCGGTGACCCAAACGGGTACGACCTTTGACGAGACCTCTGCGATCAGTTGCGTCTTGATGCCGTTTCCGAAACCCGGCAGCCGCCGTTTGCTACCAGCGGGAGGTGTACGGAACAAAGCTGAGCCTTCGGCATCCGCGGCGAAGATCGGCCAGCGACCTCCGACCTTTTCTCGGTAACGGACAATTCCGTTGACCAATCCTCCCGTTCCAGCAGGAGCGAATATCCCCCCAATCTCGCCGCCAGCCTGCTCAATCATCTGAGGAACCAGGTACTTCTCGTACCCTTGAGCGAGAATGGGGTCGGAATACTGATCGACGAAGATCGCCCTCAATTGAGTTTGTTCCAGGATGTGGCTTCGCTTGAGCCGAGCGCGAATGTGGGAACCCGTCGAGTCGGGGTCATTGATCAGCGGACGGTCGATGGCGACGTGCTCGCACGCAGTCAGTTCGTCGAGCAGAATTGGAGAGGACAATACGTCGCTCACGACGATGATATCGACGTTTTCACCCTCGGTCTGCTTCGCGAACGCCTGAGCGTGGCGTCCGGAACTGCAGAGGACCAGCGTGCCGCGTCCGGACTCAAACCACCTTGTGTCGCGAAGGTGCTCCACATAGTTTCTGGCAGCGTAGGCCTTATGCGATCCGCTTGGATTCTGGTCCTCTCGCTTGAGAAAGACGTTTCGATCGCCTAGTTTGACGAGCGTCATGTCGGTCTCAACCGACAACGATTCAGCCTTTACACGGCGACGAAGCGAGGCGAAGCCTCGGTCATCGGGCCGCAGCGTTGGGAGCGGGCTTGGTGACCCGAATCGGTGTGAAGGGTGACGTGGTGGGGGGGCAGCCTCGGGACGAGGATTCGAGAAATCTGTTGACATCGCTTTTCCCTCATGAGTGTTGATGCACCAACAGGAGGTCGATTCCTGCTGGGTTCACTCAAGAGAGAAGCAGCGCGTGATATCTCGGTCGAAATTCTTTGCTTTAAGTCAGCGCCTCCCCGCAATCATCAATCGGATGGGGGATTCTGACGATTAAAGTTCCAGTGATATTTCTTCACGGCATCGACGTTTCGCCTCCGTTTCGCACAAATCGCCGTCAGTTGCTGCCAGCCCAAACCCGCCGGCAAGCGGGAAGCGCGGATGATGCGGTGCCCTGCAACGAGGTCATCAACTGTCGAGAGCCATGACACAACCTCCTCCCAAGTCACGCCGAGAGGAGATTCAGGTGAGCAGAGTCTGGATCTGGGCAGGTGGTAGCCGTTGAATAGAAAGTTGATTAGCCAAAAGTAGCACTTCTTACTGTCCTTCAGATCATCAGGCGGGCATGGGTACTCCCGAAATTTCTCGTCCGCGGGAAGCAATTGAAAGAAATAGTAGCTGGCCAAAAGATCAGCGCACCAGGGGGGCACGCATCCCGGCAACTGCGGCACATGCGAACGCAACATACGACCGAGGATTCCGACTTCTTCGCCTCCGTGACCGACGGTGAATGAGTCGATGATCTGCGATTCCAAAATGCCAGCCCCGCGGATTCGTTCAATGTGCTCGTCGGCTAACCGTCTGATCACTACCAGGGTTCTAACGACGTTCGATAGCGATTCCCACCCGCAGGCCGAAGGCTCCGTATCGTACGAAACCGGCCCCCTGAGGAGTCGCAGGAACAGCAACCGGCACGCATCTGCCGAGTCCGCTCCGAATCGTTCCTGGCACGCGTCCCAGGTGTCCGGAACGTCACTCAAATCAGAACCATCCTCGTCAAATTGCCCAGAGTCAGAAGATTCGATCTCTCGGCCTTCGTGACGGATGTCTTTGACGACGGACCATGCCGCGCGCTTTGTAAAAAAAGAGACTGTTTCTCCCAAACTACTGAACTTGAACGATTGCGGTGGATCGATGGCATATTCAATGACATATCCTTTCGCATCATCCTGAAGTTGCTTACACAGATCGTCTTTTTTTTGTGCGATTTCTTTGGGCGCAATTCTGCGCGCATGTTTTAGAACATCGGTAGAGAGAAACCGGTCTGCGACGAAATTAAGAAAACTTCCCCATTCGTCCGAACGAACATCTCTCTTACTGACGGGCTTGCGAAATTGGCAGGCGAAGAGCGCCCTCGCGAAAAAACCACTGCAGCGTCGTTCGATCGAAGTTTGGTCCGATCGAGACTCCGTTCGCGCTTCTCCCACAATCTCAAGAAGCTTCTCATGTGTGGGTTTCTTCAGTTCGGTTGACACCGCCTCCCACTCGGTTTTCGCACTGTTGAACCAATCCCAATGTTCGTCTTCCTTCGTCGACGCCTCATCACTGTAGTAATAGCGCACCACCTCGTGCGCCAGTTCTGTCTGAGCGATTGACACAATCATGGCTTCTAAATCGCGTGGCGGACGTTCGCCAACGGGGCTCTTGAGCCATTCCAGTAATCTCGCTCGCAGGCCTTCGACTTCTTCGAGCCAGGCGCGCCATTTTCGTTTCTTATCTTCTGAATCCATTTCTTCCTCAGTAATAGAATTCGAGTTGTGTGGCACCTGCCGCTTCTGCGCGATGTAGGTCTTCAGCATTGACGCGAAATAACCAACCGCTCTTATCTTGCTCTGGATCGATGAAAAAGAGTTCCATATTGGATTTCAGGAACCTCATTCGAGGTGGCATCGCATTGATGGAATCCAGAACGCGGATTTCCAGCCGATCACCGACCAGCGAGAAACGGAGTTGGACACCGGCGTCGAATGTCGATATCGAAAGGATCACGGGACCGTCTTTGAGCCGATTTTTTGCCTGGATGATCGCATCCTGGACTGACGGCGTCGTACCGGCACCACCTGATCT
Organism: Schlesneria sp.; assembly: GCA_031412755.1. Taxonomy (GTDB): domain Bacteria; phylum Planctomycetota; class Planctomycetia; order Planctomycetales; family Planctomycetaceae; genus Schlesneria. The sequence continues at coordinate 88,965 of JANODP010000401.1, forward strand.
GACGGGGCTATGCCCAGAACCACGCACGGCGACTCGAACCAGCATGCCTTGGCCAATCAGGTCGGCCACCACATTCGCCGCGAAGTCAGCGATTCTGTCTGCCACATCTCGCACCGCAATGGTTGCCGCCCCAAGGAACCGAACGGCAGCGGTGGCAACCAATGAAGGTGCGACTTCGGATTCTTCAACGAGCCGTGGTGGGTCAATTCCGAACGTGCATAAGCGGTCGGCCGCCTTGTCGGGAGGCAAGAGATTCGCGTCGATCAGAATTTCGGATTGCTCTCGAATCAGCGATCGAAAAAACGGCGACCGCTTGGCCATCGCGAGTATCTCTGGAGATTCCGCTCCCCGAAGCCAGGCTGTGATCGCTTCCGGGCGTGGAAAGAAATGGCGACAAACGTCGCTCGACCGATCTCGCAAGCGCTCAATGACCTCGGCGCGTCCCTGAGTGTCCGCTAATACGGCTGCGTGTTGATCTGTAAAACATTCTGGAAGTTTCGCAATATCCGATTCGCGCGGCGGACCGGATCGTTCCACGAACCACTCTGCGGGAATGTCTTGTACTGCCTCTCCAGCGACGAGCGCCCGCGGACAAAGGACGTACCTTCGGAATGATTCTTCATCTTCTGGATGGCCTTCGCGGATGATGGCGAAGAAGTCTTCCCAGAAATCGTCGGGCTCACTCTCGCCTTTCGGCACCCAAACGACGGCGAGTGCCGTTGCTTCTCCGCGCCATGCGACGAATTCAGCGACACTTCGCAGATGAACGACCAACAGAAGTTCTTGGGCACCGCTCGGGAAGGTGTCCGCAGCGCTGGCTTCGCGCCACTTGGAATGTAGTGGCAGGTCGGGACGTTCACCCGGCACGAAACCGAAAAAAACAACGCTCATGGGATTGCTTCGATTCTTCGGATAACGTCAATCGACCAGTGACACCAATTCGTGTGGCAATGCCTCGACATAATACACGCCATTCTAACTCGCTGTCACTGCGGCGAATCGCCCGGTTGACGAAAATTTGGTAAAACGTTTTGCCGCTTGTCTATGCTTCGAACGTGTTTGTTTTTGGAAGAGGTCCGGCGTCACCTACAAGGATGAACGCCGCCCAGAAACGGGGATGATGATAACCTTGCTCTCTCAGCCACAGTTGGGCATCCCGAAGCGCTTCACTGCGGTCCTTGTCTTCCAGGAGGCCTTCGTAAAACTGGGTCATTAACTCCTGCGTCGCGGCGTCGTCCACATTCCATAGCGACATCAAGAGAGACCGGGCACCTGCGAGCATGAAGGCGCGCTGAAAACCGAATACCCCCTCGCCGTGGCGATGCTCACCTAGCCCAGTTTCGCACGCTGAAAGAACCGCCAGTTCCGTCTCCAACAAACGGAGGAGACGATCATGCCGAGCAAAAAGTCGAATGGATCGAGAGCGTCTGGATGGTTGGCTTCTCTAAGGCGCGGGCTGCTCTGGCTGACAGCGCTGGTGTTTGGGGCCGGTCTGGCCCCGCAGGTTCTTTTTCATGAGGAGTTGACGATGGCCGCGACAACAAACGATGACACGGTGTTTGTGGGGCACGGAGTGCTGGGCATTGAGGTTCAGCCAGTGAGGGAGGTTGGAGAATTGGAGGAGACAATGAGCGATTGCGACATTGCTCCGTCGATCAAGGGTTCAGCACCGACCGCCGCACTCGCCTATCAGCAGGCAGGCGGTGCTCCTTCGGTGATGGGGTTGATCACGGGAGCCGATGCGCCCGGAAATCTGCTGGCCGACATGGCTGTACGTGTGTTCCCAAAGCTGCGGCGCATTGCCACGGCGACGTCCACGCGGATGTCGAGCATCGTCCCGAGCGGTCGGCGTTCGGGGGCGACGATAACCTGGACGAATCAGACACTGATCGACGAAGCCGCCACCTTCGCGCATGTCGAGCCGTGGCTGCGTCGCCCGCGCCGGTTGGTGCTCGCGTCGATGTCGGCGGAACAGGCACCGTTGATACGGCGGCTATTTGCCGAGAGTCCGTGCGAGACCTGTCTGCTGCTGACCCGCAGCCAGTGCGAAGATCGGGAAACGACATTCGAACTGGCCAAGTGGTGCGGTCTGGTGCAGCTCACCGCTGGCGAGTTGGAGGCGTGGACGGGAATTCGTGGTGACGTCGCCGGTGGCATCAACTGTCTGCGTGATCGCGGAGTGACTCAGGTCATCGTCACCGACGGGCAGCGGGGACTCACAGCGTTTCTCGACGGTGAATGGCATCATCAGCCGGCATTCTGCGTGGAACAAAATAGCAGCGCCAGTCAGTGCGATGAAATCATATTTGGCACGTACCTCGCCTCACGAGACCAGGGTCATTCGATCGGCGATGCATTGCGATTCGCAGCTGCAGCAATCGCGATGTCTGTTGCAAAACAAGTACGGTGCCATCGCGGCCTGGACGAGCTCATCGCGTTCGCCAGCACAACCCCAACTCGATCGTATGCCCCCGATTCGCGACCGAGCCTGGTCAAAGCCATCGACCGAGTCGTCGATGGCACCCAGCCATTGGTTCGAAAGGCTGCCTATGTGGCGACGGGTGCCGTGGGCGTCACGCTGATGGTGGCCATAGCACAAATTGTCGGCTTCGCGTGATGCAATGTTCGACCTGACGGCCGAGCAACTTTACGGAAGCTCGGCTGCTGGTGCGCGCGAACGGGAAATGTCGAAGCTGAAGGGGATCGTCGAGTCGGAGGACAAAGTGTTGGGAGCGGAGAGAGCGCCGGTAATCAAACACTGCACCGACGCCCCTTCCACAAGCGCAAGGCCAATTGCGCCAAGATTGCCAAGTTGCGAGCCAAAGGCCTGCCGACTTCACAAATCGCCGCAAAGCTCGGATGCCAACCCGCCAGCGTGACAAGAGCCGAGCGGACATGAAGGTCTCGTCTCGCTTTGTGAACCGCTTTTGGTCAGGGCTCTTCGATCACGCCCTGATTGACGAGAAGTTCGACCATCCCAAGTTTCATTCGCGAGTCGGCACCGCCATTTCTTATCTTGGCGAGAATCGCTGCTGACACAGGAGCACCGTTTAAGAAGTGGTTGCTCTTGCGGAGAAGAGTCTCAAGATCGATGAGGCTCTCATCTTTGACGGTCTCGCGTCACCCGTTGCTGGCTCCCGAACGTGGCGTCAATGCAACGGAGTCATTTTCTGACACGAAGTGCTGCGACGCAAATGCTGATAAGCATCCGTTCGCTGTGCGGCCTTCCTTCGCATCTCGATTGGAGAGGAGTTCGGCCCGCGAGCACACCGAGAGTGTCTTGTAAATCGCCTTTGCATGGTCATGCACCGTCGTAATGGCGATTCGAAGACGGGTGGCGACTTCCTTCTCGGAGAGTCCTTCCAAAAACCCGTCGTAGACGCGTTGTTGGGCTGGCGTCAGCTTTTTTGCAGAGGAGTTCCAATTACCATTTTGCACGGGGGGAAAAACGGCAGAGCATGTAGAGTCATTCGAGCTTACCACGTCTCTAATGGCTTGGCCAACATCGAAGCGCATCGTGAGGCGATAGGGGCCGATTTGCACCTCGGATCCGTCGAGGAGCATAGCATCGCTTTGAACCAGATGGCCGCTGAGCCGCGTGCCGTTGCGGCTCCCTAGGTCGCGCACGAGAAAGTCTGTCTCCCGCTTCATGAGCAGCGCGTGCTTTCGTGAGACACAGAGATCTGGCAGGGGTAATGCGCAATCGTCACCGCGGCCGAGGATAGTCTCCGCTGCGACTATTTCATGGATGCATTCGAACACCGATCCTCGATGAAGAACGACGTACAGTCGACTCATCATGCATGCGCTCCATTTTGTCAAGTACGTGGACATCCCCTGAACAGGGGATATGAGGAGTATTGCGAATCACAATACGAAATGGAAGATACGACTTCCCTGTGATGAACAGAGTGTCAATCAGAGGCCATCCCATGCCGATTCCCGACTTCAATTCCAACGGGCAGAAGATTTCTGGCGATCCGTTTCTCCCGTCATCAGGTTCTCAGTGGCCGTCAGTCGTTATCGCGTATGGCACCGAGGGCATGAACCCTCCATTTGACGCATTGATTCGAGACTTCGGCAAGCGGTTGGCTGACAATGGCATCTTGGCGTTCATTCCCCACTTCTTTGAGGCGACGGGCACGGCACCAGGCATGGAGGCAGTTTTCGCACCCAAAAACGCGCCAGAACGGTTCAATCGTTGGGTTGAAGTGCTCCAAGATGCAATCACGTATGTGCAAACGCTTGCGAACGATCCTGCCGGTCACTCTGGACACGTCGGATTCTCATTGGGTGCGCACCTAGCTCTTAGAGCGGCAGCCGGTTCTACAGTCAAAGCGGTCGTGGATTTCTTCGGGCCAATGACAACTATAGGGTCGTCGATCTCTGCGGACATCGTTGCCAAACTGCCACCGACGCTGATTCACCACGGAAAACAGGACGACGTGGTCAAGTTTGGCGAAAGCGAAACTCTCGACAAATGGCTTAAGGACAAATCAATTCAGCATTCATTTGATCCCAATGCCTATCCGATCGACGGCCACCCTGGGCAAAAGAAGCTTTCAGATCTTCGACCGACGATGTTTCGCCCTTCGGACTGGAGCCCCGGGTCACAAGCATCTGCGACAACTCAAAGCGTCTCGTTCCTGAAGAAATGGCTCTGACTTACTCGTGGACCACCGTACGGCAGTCATGAAGAGAACAATAAGGGCCTCTAAGGTTTCGCCATTGGGGTGAAATACAGGCGTGAGATTCTTGACGTTGGTGGAGCCAAAGGATGCGATTGACGCAGTCGAAGCATTCCTTGGGTCCCCCTACAGTGTTACTGCATATCTGAAGCGACGGGGAAGTGAGAGACTGGAAGAATGAGCACTTAGTATTGCAACTGGACTTTTGCAAATTCAGGTCAATCGGAGTTTGGCGACCACATGCTCATAGCTGCTCGATTTTTCGGTGACTTGTTGGATGGCCCAGGCCAGGGTCGTTCGCAGGGTCTCGCGCAGCATGGCTCGACAGGCTTCGCCGATGGTCGTCAGCTTTTGGAGGGCCCAATCTTGCGCACGGTTCTGCCCGAGTTGTCGCACCAACAGACTGTACGCCAGCATGACCAAATACATGTGCCGGGTCTGGCCCTGGCCATCGCGCAGCTGACAGTCTCCCATGCCCAACTCTTGCTTACCGTCCCGATGAAAGGTCTCCGTTCCCGTCCAGCGATACCGATAGACGCCCAGGATCCGACTCACTTCCCAGGTGATCCGATTGGTCACCAACACCTTGCAGGGTTGGGCGTCGCGTTTGGACTTCCACAGAATCACGATCCGCACCTTGTGGTTCACGTTTGGGATGCGCACCGTACATGTGAAGTAATACTGCCGCTTGTCGCCGCGTCGCAGTTCCTTGCGGTCTTCGAAAGGGATCTCGGCGGCCAGTTCGGTGGCCTTGAGGATCCGCCCTTTCCATTCCAGTTTGCGATTGGTCTTCAAGTCTCCCACGTAGCCGCGTGCGCGGCCGGTCGCGTCCTGTTGCGAGTGAATGTGGTTCAGGTTCTCGGCGTTGCTGAAGTAGCTGTCGAACGTGAAGTCGCCGGGGATGTTTTGTTGGCAGACCCCGTCGACCAGTTGGCAGAACAGGACGGTGTGGTCTTCGAACGTTTCGCCCGTGGCCTCGCACTGGTCCCGCTTCTTGAACCGGCGGAACTCCAGCGGATAGTGCTTGCCGCTGGTGCAGACATAGTTGGCGATGAGATAGTCATGAGCGATCTTGTTCCGCTGCTCCGCATGGTCCCAGAACCAGCCGACGTCTTTGATGAACTGCCCGTCGTGATCGATGAGCACGTCGTCGATGGCGATCACACCCTGGTTGCTGTAGCGCGTGTCGGGCGATTCCTGCAGCCACTCCAGCCGCCGCCGGTTCAACTCGGCGACATCCCACTCGACCTCCGTGAGAAAGCGGTTCAAGCACGATTGGTCGGTCGTCTCGGCGAACTCGCGGTTGATCCCCGACACGGTTTTCCGCTCGGCAATCATCAAGCCGGTCAGATACTCGCCGAAGTGCCGCCGCTGCGGCTCGCAGGCAAACAGGTCCGCAAATTCACGCATCGCTTCCTGAACCACCTGGGGCAAGTCCACAATCCCTGGCATGACTCGACCCTCCCTGGTCGCCGTGCGCCATTGAAAAACCAGCCGATTTGATGCCAAAACCCCTATTTCTCCAAGGCCAAATCAAAGTTTGCAAGAGTCTAGTTGCAACATAATTTAATGTGTCGCAAGCACAGTGTCATTTACTGCGACCGATGACCACGGCGGTCGACTTGAATGCCGACGAAAGAGACAATAATGCCAACCACTTATAACCGCACAGGAGCACTCGCTTACGCGAGGGCGTATTGGACCAAGGTCTGCTCCGACGGGTACGTCACCGTCAAGCAGTCTCCGTACTTCATGCAGGTCGATGGGGCAACCGTCTTTCTTCGCACAACCGCCGCCGACCCGCGCACAGAAGTCGCCCGCACCGGCAGTGGGCCGGACATCTCTCTAGGCGATCTTGAGGATTGCACGCACTTCATCTCCTGCCGCCTGGGCAGCCCTCCCAACGGAACCGGAGGTGGGATTCCAATTACACGCGACTTCAACACGATCTACGGACGACTCGGCGCGAATAACTTGAACAACGACCTTGTCAATCAGGACCGAGTGGAGATCGTCGCCGAGAAGAAGACCTTCACTCAGGCGGCTTCCTCTTTGAGCAGCCAGCAAGCAGGGGATCTGATCTTCTATTTCGATTCCAACCTCAACCGATACGGACACTCGGCTATTTATCTCGCGGGTACCGAAAAGCGAATTGCCTGCCACACCTATTTCCGGAGTGACGCGAATAGCCGCTATCCCCAGGCGCGGGATAGCGTGAATCTGCCTCTGTGCACACTCTTGACGGTGAAGTCCGCCCAACAGTTCACCGACTTCGAGTCTCGCCACAACTTAAGTGCTCTGAGCTACGGTCAGCTTTCTAATAAAACGGGCGAGACGTTACTCGTTTACGGTCCGAAGATCGGCGGGACGTTCGACAACTCTCTGTACTACCTTCCCATCGGACGAAAGACGCCGGACGGCTGGGACTGTGACGGATTCTTCGTCCCGACTGACCGCTACGCGGACCAATTGACCAGCACCGATCAAGGGCCGCTGGCCGTCAAGTACTTCGACTTCCGAACTCCTGTGATCGAACGGTCAGGAGTGAACTACGAATGCAGTTTGAACAACGGTTTATTTCAGACCGGACAGATCCACTGGGAAATCCCGAATCTCGCCTACTCCGCAGTACCCGGTTCCTACCCCATTGTTCCCGGTCACGTCCCCGCCTGACGACTGCGGACTCGGTGGCGACTCCTGACAAACGCGTTTACTAGAACTCAAGGGGTTGGAAAAGTGGCCAGCATCTATGTTCAGCACCGCATCAATCAGTTGTTGCCGACGGCCCTTCCGCCGGAGGGGCAGGTTTTTCCTTTGCTACGCCGCGTCGGCGATTCCGGCACAGATCTGAATTGGGCGTTCGCGGTGCCGAAGGCGGCCGCGAACGGCGAACTTGCGGCAGTGCGCAAGAATCGGCTGGTCGTTGCGACGTTGCGCGCCTTAGGATTTCAGCTCGATCCCAACAATAGCGCAGCTGGAACGGGATTCGACGACTTCGATTACTTTCATCTGCCCGATTCGACTCTGATCGATCCCTTGCCAGGCACCGCGTTCGACGCGCTCACCCTGCCCGACCTGCCGAGCATGACGGGTGGCACTTTGGTCGTGTTTCCGCCGAAGGGTGGCGCACCAGAACTCAAATTGGCGACCGGCGCGGCGGGGCAACGGGACATCAAGGCGGGCGCGCCGTTCGACGTCGATCGCTTCGAGTTTAAGGAAGGGGCGCGCGGCCACTTCGACCTCCGCGGCGCAGGCGACCTTACCGATCCAGCATTCGTCGCCAACGTCACGCTGCCAGCGGACCTGAGGCAGGAGTTTCCCAATGGAGTCGTGCCGGTATTAAACTTCGACCAAGCCGGCGTCGCAGGGCAGGTGCGGTGCAACAACTCGGCGATTGTCGCCGGCAAGAACAATCCCGGCGGTGCTACGATCGCGGCGGACGACCGACACGACCGCCTGACGCTCGACGTCGCGGCGCTCGTCTGCCTGACGCCAGATGCCGTCCTGGCTTCGAACGCTGGCCCGACCTTGGCCGTGGATATTTTCCCGGCGATCAGCTTTCAACCGCTGAAGAACCTGCCGGTCGTGATGTCCGTCGCGCAGCAAGGCGTACACCTGCGTCTGATGCCGAACTCCGCCGCGGACAAAACACCGAGATTGATTGTCAACCGTTTTCGACCGTGCGTTCACTTCACGATCCGCGGTCCCGTCATCCACGCCAACGCCACCGGTACCGGAGCCTTGGAGGCGCTGCGTCTGTTGGAGCCGGCCGAGCGGAAGTTCAAGGACACCGTCGAGCAGATCAATGATTTTCTCGTCTACAGCTTTGAAGTCTGTGTGCCCCCCGATGAGTTGCCGAATCTAACGCTGCCCGAATTGCTGTGGTTTGAGCAGTTGTCGCTGCCGTTGCCCGGTTGGACGAACGTGGCATTTGCCGAACTGCAAATCGACAAATTGCTCAAGCCGTTCTTCGCGAGATTGACGGCCGGCCTTGAGTTGCCCGACCCGCTCGCAGCGCCGACCTTGCGGCAGGTCAAGTTGGACCTGTCGAAACTCGGCTTGCCCCTGCCCGAACACCTCGACTTGCTGGACTTGCGCCTGACGGACCTAGAGCGGTGGAAGGATTTGCTCCGTCTCCACCGACCGGACGGCGTTCTGTTGGAACGGCTGCCAATCCAAAGCTTGACGCTGACCGGCTTTGAACTGGTCGTCGATTTGTCGGCGAATTTTCCAGGCTTGTTGGAACCGGACATCGGTTTCGCCCTGCACTTTCCGCGCTTCAATCTCCACGGCGCGCGCTTTCCCGATGTCGGCCTGCCATCGTTGACTGAGTTCGACTTTCCGAACTACGTCGTGGACTTGGGTGCAAACACCATCAAAGTGACGTTTCCCGAAGGGCTGGTTTTGCCGGCGTTGAAAGAGTGTTGGTCCGTGCGACTGAAACGCCCGAACGCGCCAGACATCGATTTGCCGGCACTTAGCGTCAGCGCCCCCGGTGTCGACGCGATATTCACTTTCGATCCGCTTGTCATCAACTTGAGTGAATTGAAGCTGGTACTGAAGGTCGATGTGCTGCGCATCAAGTGGGCGTTCGAGAAGCCAGACCTCAACTTGAACACAATTACGCTCAAAACTCCTCTGCCGCAGGTTCGTCTGCCATTGATCGATGCTGACATCGACTTCCGCCTGATCAAGCTGCGTGCCCAAATCGACGGCGTTGTTCTGGCGACGTTCTCAATCAGCAAAATCCTCGCGGATCTGAAAGGACTCGAACTCGACGTCCCGTTGATCGACGGCAATTTCCCCGATCTGGAGCCTTTGACAAGGCCCGGCGTGACGCTGGACTTCACGCTCGACCTGACTCTGCCGCTGACGAAGTGTTTCCTGACGGACCTGCTCGGCGATCTCGATGCGGTCGATTTTCGCGTGTCGGTGCCGCAGCCGATCTTCCCGGACCTTACTGCGATTCGCGCGGCGTTCGGCAGTATGGCGACGCCGATCGTGCCGCTCGAGTTGGTCGTCCGCGTGCCGCACCCGACGTTGCCGAAGCTCAAATGGGACGAGTTGAAAATCGTGCTCGGCATGCGCTTCGACTTGGCCCATTTCAAGCTGCTCGACAACCGCATCTATTTCTTCCTGCCGCAGCGGCGGAGCCTCAACGCCAATCTGGCGCCCCGGCAGGCGATCGACTTCGACATCTTCACGCTCACGTTCCCCAACCGTCCGGAGCCGATGGGTTTCCCCACCAAGGACGACCACGACGGCTACCTCGATCTGACCGCCCGCGAATTCGTCATCGACCTGAAGTATCCGGGAGTCGGCCCCCAGCCGCCGCCGCGGATCCACGCTTATTTCCCCGGCGGCATGGTCAACAAGGCCGCGCGTCTCGGCCGCGAGGGTGTCGAGAGCCTACCCGAGAGCGACCCAGATCGTGTCCCGTTCCTCAAGGAATACACCAAGCGCTTCGACCTGGAACTCGACACCGTCGATCCCCAGCTCTGGCCGGCAACCGGGCCGGATCGGCTGATGTTCCGCTTCAACTCGCGCGGTCTGACCTTCGCAGCCAATCTGGGCAAGACCGAAGTCGTGGTCGATTCCTCCGGCTTTGACGACAAAGGCGAACCGGAGGTCAGCACTTCCGGCGAGATCAACAAGGCCGGCCTGATCAAGCCGTTCAAGTGCCAGCCGCAGGAGAAGCAGCGCGAGCTGACCAGCCGACTCGTCGTCATCGACAACGAGCTGAAGGAAGCCGGCGTCTACGCCAAGACGGAGGTGCCCGGCGTGGACAAGCTGATGGCCGAGGTTTCGGTCGTGTTGCGGCAGCGCAAGAAGGGAATGTTGCCGGATGTGCTGGCATCGCTAGAACTGGAGCGGGCGGACGAGGCTCCCCTCGCCGAACTCTCCATCAAGCTGCTCGAACTGTCACTGGACCGCATCGAACTGGGGCTGATCTGGCGTCGAGAAGAGAAGGAATGGGACTATTCGATCATCGCCGACGGCACCGTCGCTTTCACAGGTGCGGCGGCGCTCGTTCCAGACCTCGAAGGGTTGCGCGCTCCGTCCATTCAACTCATCGGTCTCGACCTGCGGCGGATGAATCTGCGCGAAATGCGGGTGCCGTTGAATCTTGTCAAGCCGGTTCGCTTCGACATTCTCGACGGCATGTTCGGCGTCGAATTGGGCGACCTCGAACTCGGCTGGTCATTTGAGGGTGGCCTCCCGAAGCCGAGGTTGCTGGCGTGCGAGTTGGCGAAGCTCACCTTCAAGAACCCTGGCGCTCTTGAGGTCACGGTCAGCGTCGGGGGTCTGCACATCGAGTTCGACGAGAAGCTGAAGGCGCACGTCAAGTTGCCGTCGTCGCTGGGCATCGAAGTCGCGCTCGGTACGACGGCCCGCTTTGCCGGCCGCGTCGGCTGGATCGAAACACCGATTGAGCGCTACTTGTTCGCCTCGGGCAAACTCATGCTCGAGGGTTTGCCGGAAATCCGCGGACTGCTCAAATTCGGCACGGGCTTGAAGCTGAGCGGTCGCCGCGAGATCAACCTCGTGCTCTACGGCGAGCAGGACTACGACGAGCAACTTTTCGCGGGGGCGGTCGTCAAATCGCTCGGACTGGGCATCGGCCTGAACAATCGCCTCGCCGCCATTCCGCCGTCGCCGTCGGCCGACGCCATTTTGCGCAACATCGATCTCGTGAAACCCGGCGAGGTTGAGGGTTGGCAGTTCGTCCAAGAGGGCGGCTTCTATCTGTCGGTGATCGGTTCGGTGACGTTGGCATCCAACCTCGGCGACCCCAAGGTGCTCAACGCCTACGTAGCCGCGCTCGTCGTCAGCATCGACAGCAATTTCGATCTCGTCGCGGCGGGCAAGTGTTGGCTGTCGTGCTCGCTCAATGGCAGCCGCGAATACCCGAACAACCCCGCCTTCGTCGGAGCGATGGTCCTCAGCCCGCGGCAACGCAAGCTCGAACTGGTCCTCGAATCGCGCAAGAATGCGCACGTCGAGCAGAACGACCTGATCAAGAAGCTGCTCGACAAAGGCAACGTCCGCTTCGCCTTCCGCATGACGCCGCAACTGGTCGACTTTCACCTCGCCGAGCTTTCGTATCGCGACGAGATGTTCGGCGTGCAGATGGAGTTCGTTGGCGAGTACCGCTTTGCCATCTTCAAACGCGCGGTGCTGCTTAAGAACGAATTGTCGGCAACCGGGTCGATATCGCGTTCGCTCAACGCCGGCCCAGGCGGCTTCGACCTCGACGGCCGAGCCGCCCTGCATGTCGGTTACGGCGGACTCTTGAGCGACAAAGGCATAATGGCCTACGCCTTTCTTGACCTCAGTATCCGCTTCCGAGTTTCGGCGTGGATCGAGATCGGCTTCAGCATCTCATTCCGCGTTTGCGGGAAACGCTTCACGATCAGTTGGTCGGTCGTGTTCCGCATCGGCGTGCCACAAATGGAGCTGACCTTCCGCGGGCATGTCGCCGTGGCCGACCACGGCGGATTCGTCAGCGTCGATTGCCAAGTCGGCATCAACGTCGTGATTTGCGGCTACTGCTTGCGGGCCAGCGGCCGCTTGGCGATCAACCCTGAGTTGTATCAAGAGGTCCGGGCTACGGTTTCTGCCTTCGAGGCCGAATTGGAAGCCGCTGTCAAGGCGCTGGATCAACCAGCTAGCAACGCGCTGGATCAATCAGCAAGCGCCCCCGCCCCGTCGTCTGATCCTGTAACTGTACCGTCGGAGTCAGTCGCTGAGTCAGCGTCTTCCACGTCATTGTTATCGACGTCAGAGAGTGCCTCGTCAGAAGCCGATACGTCAGACATCGCCGCTGCGACCGGGCCGCGCGAGTCGTGGCTGCTGTATCTGCGGGAACTTGGCGAAACGTCATACGCCCTGCTGCTGCCGCGGCAAGATTCGCCCTGGCTCACGCCGACGATCGCCGTCGTGGAGGCGATTGATGTGACTTCCCCCGGTGGGGTTCTACAGGCCAAGTTCGCGACGCCCGCAGGGATCGGTCCGCTGCCGCCGTCCGCGGGCGTCCGTCTGCTCGGGCTGCGCAGCGGCGGCGTGCCGACGGCGCTGAACGACGTGACGTGGCCCGTGCTGACCAGTGATTCCCAATCGATCACCCTCGACCTCAGAGGTTCCGCCAATCCGATTCCGGAGGGAACCTACTCAGGCCTGCTCGGCGGCGTCTGGTACATCCAAGAATCGGCTGCAGACCTCAATCCGGCAGACCACGACACGGTGCCGTACTTCGACGAAGTTGAGCGCGCCGTGCTGCGAACTTCGGGCTGGCTGCGGATCACGAATGTCAACGGCACGACGGTTACGACGAACGCGGCCCACAACATCAGTGGCGACGTGCGAGTCGTGTTGCGGGAAGCGGCCGACCGCCCCGCCGATGCGGGGCGAACAAGACGCCATGACGATACCGACGTCGCCCATGTGACCGTTCTGGCGCAGCCTCACGCCACCGACCCGAACCAACTCATCCTGTCCGAACTCGGCGATCTCACCCCCGCCAGCGGTTGGGAACTTGCGACCGCCCTGGAAATTGCCCCGACGTGGTCGGGCCGCAACCGCCTCGCGGCTCGACGCGATGGGACGTTCACGCCGGACAATTATCGCGAGCACACCGCCGCGGCGGCGGCTTGGGCGGAGACGGCCGGGAGACCGTTCGCGGACGAACCGGCGGCGGTCGGCGGCGAAACCTACGCCGTCATCTTCGATCAGCGTTACGCTTCGGCCGACCCGCGCTTCTCGCCTGTGGACGCGCCGGTCGAGCCAGGCGTTTTGTCGGCGCGGTTCCGGCCGTTGGACGACGTGGAGATCGTCGGAGCTGACGCCGTATTGGAGTCGGGACGGCGCTACGAACAGGCGTCCGCCGCCGTCGCTCGGAAGGAGTTGCACGGTGCCCTCGACCTCGAAGATTCTGAAGCACTCCAACAGTCCCGCGCCCAGTCTGCACAACTCCTCGTCCACCGCCTCAGCGAGCCGCGCGGGCCGCAACCCGGTGAACGGTTGGAAGCCCCCGTCACTGTCAACCCGGAGGACCACAGTAAAAGCGCCAACCCGAGTAAAATCGCATACGGGTGGTTCCTGCGGATCGACTCGCAAGTCCTGAAGGTCGCAGCCGACGCCGTTCAACATGGGGAATCGGATCGATTGCTGGTACGACGGGCGGGCCGGCCGATCGAGGTTGTCGAGATTACGACCCCCAAGAGCGCGAGTCCCGATGAGAAGTTGCAGCCGGAGCGGCTGCCGATCCGGCAGGACTTCGTAATCGATGAGGCGTCCGACGTGCGCGAGCGCGGCCGCGTCGTTGTGAAGTTGCCTGTGCGATATCCCGATGCAGTCTTGCGTCGTCCGCACGACCTTGGTCGCGTTCAAGTCTACCGTCAGATCGGCGACGCCCCTGAAGAGTTAATTGCCGATCAATTGCGGCCCGACGTCAGTCACGTCGACCGTCAGCAGGTTTACAGTCGGTCGCGGCAAGTGTTTGTCGATGACCCGCTGTTGCAGGAAGACATTATCACGTCGGACAACCTGTTCACGGGCATCGTCGATATCATCCCGAACCCGGTACCCCACCCCCGCCTGACGATTCGCGGGGATCAAATTCGCTTGTTGCCGGCGAACGTCAAACTGGTCGGCTTCCGCTGTCGGGCGAACACGGACACGCAGCGTGGGTTCACGGTCGTGCGCGACAATCTCGACGAGCGCGCCACCGTCGACCCGGTGCTGCTGGAATTTGCCCCGGAAACCTTCGAGGCGGGGCCACTGACGTTCGCGATTGTCGCGGACGGACTGATCGTGCAACGGCCAGTGCTGATCTCGGACGAGTTCACGGTGATTGACCGCGAATTCGAATCTGCCGCACTGCGGGCCGCCCGCGGGGCCGGACGAATCGCGATGGTCAAATACAGCCTTCGCCTGCTGGCGGAAGATGACCCTGGCGCGAAGGCAGGAGTCCCACTTCGCTGGTCCGATCCGGTACCGTTGTTTGTTCCGCGGCGAACGCCGGCTCCGCCGAGCCTGGCGCTGGCGGTATCTGTCGGCGGATTGCTCCAATCAGAGTCGACCGCGAGTGGCCTGCAATTCCAACTGCTCGACCTGGGCAGCGAGACACCCAAGTTGGTGGAGCAGGACGGACGGCCGCTTATGGCCGACGACTTCGAGTTCTGGCTGGACGGCGACATTCTCCGGCAGTCGGGCTTCTTCGCCGGCGAAGCGGAGGATCCGGCACCGAACCGTGAAACGGATGGCGAACGCGTCACGTTGGCCAATGTCTCGACGACCGGCGACATCGAATCGACGGCCGGGAAGTTGCCTGTCGGAGTGGTGCCGGTTCCGGGATCGTTCAGTTACCGATTCGTCGAACCGGTCTCCGGAGTTCCGCTCGACCTGCAACCGGGTGCGGCGTTCCGCGCCTTCGTGCGACGAAAGGGTGACACCGCCGTCCGGTCGCTGCGGCGTCTACCGGTGCTGCTGGTCCGCAACATTCCGGCCTATTGGGATTCGACGGTTCGCTACCGGATCACGGACACGTTGGAGATCATCCCCGACGCCCACGCCGACAAAGTGCGGCGGGCACAAGCCGATGCGGTGGTGACCGACTTCTCGGCCGACGACCGCTACGACGCCGGGCGGGCGGCTGTGCGCGTGGTTTGGCCGTCGCAGACGCTGATGGACGGCGGCGTCGAACTCCAATTCCGCGATTTTGACGATTCGTCGCTGCGGTCGCGGACTCTGGTCGAAGTGCTGGAGGCCGACGAGTTTGCCGTGTCGCAGCGCGACTTCCGCGACGACTCGTTCTGGACGCCGCGGCCGACGGAACGATTGGAGCGCTACGTCTCGCGAATCGTTGCGTCCGCGACCGTTCCGACCGGGACACTGTTCAAATCCGTGTACCTCTGGGTCCGGGCAGAGCGGTTGGAAATTGACGCGATTAGCCGTTTGAAGGCCGCAAAAGCACTCTTCGTTGCAGCCACTAATTGGATCGACCTTGCAGACGCGGCGAAGAAGGTGCAAACGGCGTTGCTCGCCTATGAGAAGTCGCCACTCAATTTGGACCGCGTCGATACGCGCCAGCGGATCGGGCTTCTGCGCTTGGCCCTGCGTGCGGTCGTCGTGGGGAACTTCGTCGGGACCACCAGCGCCGCGACCGGCTCTCCCGCCGATAAACTGACGTTGGCACGGGCGGCAAATCAGACGCTCCTCGAACGGCTCACGCAAATCGAACAGACGAAGGCGGAGACGGTCAGCGACGCGGCCGCTACCGACGCGGCGTTCCTCGACCGCGACACGGCTCGCAAGTTATCCGGGATCGTCCGCCGCCGCCTTGCCATCGCCGACGAAGTTGTCTCCCTAAGGGACACCAAATCAGCCCCCGGAGTCGATCTAAGTTTGCCCAATCATCCGCCATTGGCCCGCGAACCGGCGTGGCAGAACGTCATCAAGGACGCCCAATCGATGGCCGAGGCGATGCAGCGGACGCTGCCCGTGACCGACAGCCTCGTGGAGAAATTTGACGCTGGGGGCGCCGCGAAAGAACTGTGCGAGTCGCTCATCGACGAAATCGTGATCGACATAAACAGCTTGGAACTGGAGAAGTTGGTCCCGCGGGCCGCGGGTTTGAGTGAGTTGATCGACCGTGTCGATAAGTTGATTCGGGAGGACAAGACGGCGAATCCCGCTGGGGCACTCAAGCGGCCGCACCACGAGCTGACTACGACGCAGCAAGAGGACGGCCAAATCGTCGCTCGGCCGATTCCGTTGCGCGTGCTGTTGCCGTCGCGAGCCCGGCAGGCCAAGCTGGGCACGCTTCCGCCGGAGACCGACGAGCGTCTGGAGCGGCTCGGGATTCGCGTCGGTCACGTCGCGACGTTGTCGGTGGACGGACATGTCACGCTGTGGACGACGCGGGGCGACTCCGTACAGACGACGTCGATGGAGCGCGTGCAACACTTCCAGATCGGCGCGACCGCCGTCCGATCGTTCGCGCTCGACGAGGCGCCGACCGGCCCGCGCTTGCTCGTCGCCGCGACGTTCGGCGGCAATCAGCGAGTTCAACTGCTGGACGCGGGTACGACCGAGCTGGTGCGCGAATTCAACGACGCCGGCGCGGCCGTGTTCGCCCCGACGCCGCGAGGCTTGGAGGTCGCCGTCGTGCGAGGCTCCAAGGTTGCACTGGAAACGACTGAACCTGATCCTGATCCGGCGAAAGAGCCGGGCAGAACGCTGCGCGAACCGTTGGAGTTCGTCGATGGCGAGTTGACGACGCCTTTCGATGGGCCCGTGGCGTATCACGACGAAATCAATATTCTGGCGGCGGCGCGCGGTTCGGAAATCCTGTTCTGGCGCGACCTCGGCAGGCCGGAGAACAAAACTCCGTTCTATCGGCTGCCGTTAGGGAAGTTAGCGACAGGTCCGGAACACGCCACGCACATTCAATGCGTCACGCTGCCGTCCGGGGCCGGGTTCGTTATCGCGGCGGAGAACTACAAATTCCCTCTGTTCTTTTTCGATCCGCTGCCGCGCAACCCTGAACCGGTCCCCGTTCGGGAGGATGTGGGCGCGGTCACTGATTTGGCCGTCGATCGTCGTGAACTAACGGTGTCGGCCGTCATCGACGGCCGGATCGAAACCTACAGACTGCTGCGTCCGGACGAGGGTCCGAAACACGGTCCTGCAGCCGCCCACGTTGCGGTGTTACACGGCCGAGAAGAAGGCAAGGACGAATCGTACCTCGTCGTGCCGTCCGGCGATGAGGTGCAGGTCCGAGACGACGTCGGCGCGAGCCTCCGACAAACGTTGCCCGCCGCAGCTGAGCTAGGCGGCACGGTTGTCGCAGGCAATATCGTCGCGGTCGCCACCCATTTGATGACGGCCCGGTCCGCCGTCGCGTCGGTCGACCCGCTCAGTCTGTTCCACTTGTGGGAGCGGATGGGCTTCGCCGTCGACATCGCGGCGCAGGATGTGACCACGCGCCTGTTGCCGTTGACGGAGTTGCGGCAGGTGGTCGCGGAAGCGGTGGGAGCAATGGAGTCGCCGATCGTCGTGAACGGCCAGAGGCACTATGTCTATGTCGTCGAGGGCGAGGAACCGGACGCCGAATTCCGGGATGACCGTGTTGGTTTCTCGCACGTCAACGTCGCGGTTGTTCCGGAAGCATTCCTTGCGGCGTGCCTCTCGTCCGATCGAACTCCACTGGAAAAATGGCTCGATTGCCGGGCGATCGTACCGGCGAAGTCCGTCGACGGGGAGGAAAAGCAACGCGAACTGGAGTACATCACTCAGGCGACGCGTCTGGTCGGCGTGCCGCATGCGCGCCGCTTCGGCAAGCGCGCCGATGCGACCGAAGCCGTCGACGGCGTGCAGATCGGTGGCACGCTGCGTCTCCAGCCGAGTTCCGAGCGGTTTGTGCGCGTGCCGGCGTCGGCGGGTTTTTCGCACTGGAGTTGGACGCTGCCCGATCGCAAGGGCCACCGCTTGTTGGCCGCGGCCCGCCGGGTTTCGCGTTACGAACCGCTGCTCCGCTGGTGGCTCAACCTGCATACCCGCTTCGATCTGCCAGAGGAAGTGTCGCTGAAGCGCGTCGGGACGAACGACCATATTCACACCGTCGCCGCTCCGGCGTCCAAAATCGCCGTGACACTAAGCGGCCTCCTCGAGCCGGCCACCGGCTGGCAGCCGCTGCGGATCGAGGTCGTCGAAGGGCCGGGCGCGGGCCAGCGCCGCGAGATCGACGCGATATCCGGGGCGACGTTGTCGATCGACGCGGGCGATCCCTGGCAAACGGATTTGGTCGTCGGCCAATCAAAATGCCGCGTTCTGGACGCCGCCCCCGGTTGGCGTCTGGTCACGCTTGATCCGGTTCATGATCCGGCCCGCGGCGAGGGGTCGCGTTCGTTGATGGTTTACCAGTATCCACACTCGCGGCGGCCGCAGTTCAGTTACCAGATCCCGCTCGACGGCATGCGGGCGACCTACAACCAGATTTCGCGAGTCCGCACCGGGTATCACGGAGTGGAAGCGGCGTTCCGTTACTTCTTGTCCGAACGCACCGAGACCGGCGACGCTCCGACATTGCCCAATTTGCTGCTCTCCGTTGTCGTCCCCGACAGCGGCGACAACACCGTCGTTCCTCCGGATCGCACCGTCTTCACCGTGGCAAACGGTTCCGAGTCAGTGGTGCGCCTGTTCCGTCACGAACGGTTGGTGAGCCTACCGGGGCTGCCGTTCTTCTACCGCTACCGGCTCGATGTCCGCTCGGCGTACAAGGCGCGGCGATTGGAATCTGATCGATCAACGGCGGCCGACCGATTGCCGGACGACGAGAACGCATCGCCGCCGGCGCGGCGTCTGCCGACGTGTTTGGGTCTTTACGACGTCCAGGCGTCGAACGTTCAGCAAACCGTGCTCGCCGGGACTTTGCCGAGCGATCCGGACGCGGACAATGTAATTCGCGTGGCGGCTGCTGGAACCACCGATCCGCTACCGAGCGCCGGACTGGTGTTCCGCGCCCGCGCGCCGGGCGGCGGCGCGTGGGGCGAACGCGCCGTGGTCCTGCGTTGGGCGGACGGCGTCGTCACGTTGAGCGGGGACTATCCTGGCTCACCCAAGTCGACGTGGGACTTCGAGCTGACTCCGCACGAATATGAAGTGACTTTATTGGCCTCGGCCAATCGCGACCACCTGACGCGCGAGGAGTCGGCGTCTGAACCGAATCCAGTCGTAGTGAATTTCGCGCTCGCCGCCGCTCCCGATTTCGCGATCGCGGCCCGCGATCTGCCGGACTTCTTCATGGAGTATCGGTTGGCCGCCCTGGTTCCTGTGACTGCGACCATCGGCCCGCTGCCGAGCCTGGGCGATCTGTTCGTCCAAAGCGGCTTTGTTCGTCTGCCGTGGTCGCCGAAGTTTTTGGCCCCGTCGGGTTTCTCGAACCGACTGCCGTTGGTGTCACTGTCGTCGGGGCAGACGGGAAGACTTGGTTACGCGGTCGTACCGGCTGAGAAGTGTAAGGACATCAACGATTTCAAGAAGGTGGTGAGCGATCAACTCGGGGCCGTTTGGGAGAACGCCGCCGCGATCGAGATTCAGCCGCTCGGCAAGGCCGGTTCGTTCAGGTTTAAGACGACGACAGCGGGATCGATTCAGGATGCGGTTCGCGGATGGCAGAGCGCGCGGGATCCCGCGCTCGGCGTTTCCCAGTTGGAGGTTGAGGCGCGGGAGGAGTTGCACGCTGTGCTGGTGCGGGTGACCGGGCTCTCGTCGTCGGGCCGAGATTTGTCGGTGCCGCTGGAACTTGTGACGAGTGGCACGACCCAATTCTGGCGGCTGCGGTTCCGAGTGGCGCTCGACCGTGGGCGAGCGGAGATCGACGGCCCCGACCGGTTCTTCATCCAAGGCGAGCGCGACGGCCGCCTGACGCGAGCTCGTCCGATGCAGGTCGTGGGCGATTAGACGGGACGACCAGCAAAGGATGTCCTCTGTTGGTGAAAGACGAACGCGATGGCAGGTCATCGCCAGCGGGGCTCGCTAGATTTGCGAGCAGACATGAGGAGAACACGAATGGCTATTTCAGATCTGGCACAGCGAAGCGGGTTCACTCACAGTGTGGACAACGTTGTCTTTCTGCAACTCGAACTGCCGTCGTCACGTCCGGAGTTGCGTGAGTTGTTCAGTTGCCAACTTCAGATTGATGACGGTCCGACAAATGATCCGGGCTGGACTAACGAATGGAGGCAAACGAACCTCTTTCGGCAACTCCAGCAGAACAACGGCAGAGAGAGCGGGGTGGTTGAGACGGTCTACATTCCATCTTCCGCGAGCCGAAACGCCTTGACCAACAGCGCACAAATTCGCCCACTGTCCCTCTTCGGGCGCGAAGCGTTACTTGAGCACGTTGGCAACTATGGGTACACCATCAACGCACGAGTGCGTTGCCTTTCCGCTGAACGCCAGCCTCATCAAGTTCCGCAGCAGAGGCGAATTTGGCTGGTGCGCGGCGAGATTCTCTCCGGGGGGTTGATTTTCGACAACCCGGAAGTGCTTCCCAAAAACGACAGCACTAGAATCTGGCCGGATGGGAATCTTCGCGGCATCTTCTTCACAGGGACCGAACTCCAGATCGAGATTGGTCCGCAGGTGAATCTTCATCTAAGTTCGTCCTTGCCCAACCAACAACAGGCGTCGGACCTCAACAAGGTCCGTGTTGCCGGTTCGGGAAATGGGCCAAACGGGAGTCTGTTATTCCGCGCCCGCCAAAATGCACAGTCATTATGGGGACAATGGAATGTCGTCAGTCGTTGGACAAATGGCGTCCTCGTGTTGAACAGTTCATACACCGTTGGGTCCAAGCCAAAGCAGGGTTGGCAGTTCGAGATCTATCACGGCGAGAAAGTGAGAAGGTTTCGTCTCCTCGGGGTTACTCGAGACGACAAGGGTAGGGTTGGGCGTGCAGTCTGGGAACAAACGACTGCTACTTCGAATCTCAGTCATCTTCCGAACGAGCCGAATGATCTGCCGATCCAGCCTCCATCGGAGGCAGCTGAACGTCACTTGGCCGCCATCAAGAGCCTCTGCGACCCACTCCGAGTTGTTGTCGAAGGCGTGCAACAATCCTCTAGCCGCCCGATCGTTGTTGTTGAAGGCATGAACGAACCTACTCCCACGCGCCGCGAGTATCTTCGCATCGACTGGACGGTTACGTTCGACAAACAGACCGGGTTCGCGAGTAGTGTGAACTGGCGGCCGCGCACTCTCCTGATCAAGTCGACCACGCCCAACAACGAAGAGTACCAACTGCTTGATCGCGACGAGGTCGAAGCCGTCTTGCGAGGCGAGACCGAACAAAGCACTCCGTCAAACGCAGAAGTCACCTTCGCCTGGAACCAGATCACCGCGCCAATTGCACTCAATCTTCCAGAGACACGCTTGGTCGGCACAACGAATGACACCCGCGCCGCAGCGCGTGATCTGTGGTTTCTCGCCACTTGCTCGGCCGCGGGGCCGTACGCCGGTGTTCCGATGACGTGGGCGAACGTCACGGCTGAGGAGGCCTCCGCTGTTCCCTTGGGCGAAGGCATCCGAGCGGCTCGGTTGAGTAGCCCGCTCACTTTCGCCGAGGCGGGTTGGAGTGGCGAAGCCGCACCGGCCGACGCAACGGCAGGCCGCGCGACCGCGCCGCCCGGCGTTTCGCTGACGCTGACAAGTTCCACCGGGCCGGCCAAGGCCGCGAAGCTCGAACTGTTCGCGGCGGATGTGACGCTCAACTCGCCATCGTTCCCCATCTACCACGAACCGCTCAACGATCCGCAGTCGGTCCCCAACGAGCGCCGCCCCCGGCTGCCGCGCGTCAACCAACCCGGGGCACTGCGATTCATTTACCGCCCGGAATGGGCTCGCGAACGCCCCGCTTCCGGTCCGGCTGATCGGCCGGAACAATCGGTACGGTGTCGCCACGACCGGGGCAGCGCCGCGCCGTTCGTTGTCCACCGCGCCCCGCATGCGATACGGCTCTACCTGCCGGCCGAATATGCCCTCGTTGATCCGGTATCGGTCACGCGGGGTAACCTCGTCGCGCGGCAGATCGTGGCGTTCCCGTTGTTGACCGTGCCCGACCAATCGTCAGTCACGCTGATCGTGACGGACGTGCGAGTCGTCACATTGGACACGACACTCGAAGCCAAAATCGACCTGGCGCTGAGCGGTGCGAGTGACCCGGACGCCGTCTTCGACGCCGTCAAAGCGCACCAGGGCTTTTTCGCACAGTTCGAGTCGACTGACGTGACGCAGCCGCTGGTCGTTGTCCGCATCCGCGATCTCACTGGCAGCGGAACGACACGTACGCTGACCGTCCCCATGCGGCCCACGCAGCCGCTACCCGTCAAGAACCAATCCTACCGCATGACGGTCGGTCCGACGCGGCTGGCACTTCCGCGCGACGTGAACCACGGTCTCGTGCCGATCGGCATCCGCGAGTTCTCGTTTGAAACGCCGACGACCGTCCCCACCACACCAACACTTCTGTTCAAACCGGCGGATGTTCGCGGCGAAGAGGGACAGTCGGTGCTGGCGCTGCATCCCTGGAGTGAATGGGGGCCGAAGCCGCAAGATCCGCGGGCGTGGTTGACGACCGGACGCGTTCGATTGCACCACCGCAATCTCATCCAGGAGCACGCCGAGTTCGAATCGTCGTTTGAGGATCGCTTCCCGCCGGAAGGTCCTGCACCGGACCCGGTGACCAACACGGTCCCCAGTCCGTTACTTCCGCTGGCTGATTTCGTGCGCGCGGTGCGCGACCGTTACACCGCCGCAACGGGAAACGCCTTGATTGTGTCCGCCCCCGCCAAAGAGATTCGCAACTGGCTGCCGGGCAGCAGCTTTGTTGATGCGATTGGCAATAGCCTCGCTCGGCCGCAGGTCACCATCACGCTCGACGGCGAGTTGCCCGAGGCGAAACTTGAAACGCCGCCGTTCGCGGGTCAAGCACTCAAGCTCCGCAAGGCTGATGAGGAGGGAGCCGATCGCCATTGGCTCGACGTGTCAGTGCGGCCGGAAGCCCTTGCGCTTGGCAACGCGCCAAAGCTACGGCTGACCGAGGTTGATCCGGCGGATGTCGTGAGCCGCAGGGCCGTCGATTCCGCGGCTCCGTTAATATTCGCCCGTCATGACATCTGCTGCTTGGCGGCTCTCGCCATACCCGGCACCAACCCCGCCGTGGCGATTGTCGGCAGCCCGGAGAGTGACGCGACCGCGTATTTATTCGCGGAGAACGGGACCGTTGCGGCAGTGACGCTTTCGGTGTTGAACGGCACCGCGCAGGCGAAACCGCTGCTCGACGTCGTACTCCTACGACACGGCCCGACGATTCGCGGTTTGGCGTTGCAAAAGGACGGCGCGACGACCCATCTGCTTCGTTTCGTTGCCTCGACAGGCACGACCAGTTTGACATTCGGGTCGATCGCGCCAGTGACGCTGCCGGCTGGAGCGACGCCGGTCGCGCTGGCATCTTCGTCCGAGGATGCCGCGGCGGGAGTGGTCGTTCTGACCTCGGGTACGGCCGGCGTTTTCCTCGTTGACGCGGAAACAGGCGCCGTCACAGCTCTCGCCGCGGACGCCGCCGGGGCGACGGCGATCGACTTGGTCGCCGATGCCGGGACGGGCTTGAGAACGGTTGCCGTCGGCTACCAGCAGGGCCGGGTCCGCGTGTGGCGCGAAGTCACGGGTGCGCCATGGCAGGAGATTGCGAAGGGCGGCGCGCGCGGCGCGAACAATCCGCTGCTTGGGCGGCCCGACCCGGACACTCTTGCCGAACTTCGCATCGACGCCGGGCATGCAATCCGCGCCCTGCGACTTATTATCGACAACGCGGGTCAGTTGATGGTCGTTGCCGTCGATGGTACGCGGTTCCCGTGCGTCTGGGGTGTCGATACTCCGTTTCCACCGATGCCGACTGAAGCTCCCGCGAAGGTATGGCTCCAGGCAGCCGAAGCGTTGACCGTCGGCGCGGGTCGCATCGTCGATCTGGAGCGGCGGAACACAACCGACAAACTGCCGGTGTTCGCTCTCGGATTACGTTCCGGCGACGTGCGCGTGGCCGCGGCCGTGGAGAAAGATCTCCTGGTTGTGCGCTGGTTCGACACAACGTCCGCCCCCGTCATGCGGCTCGTGCTGCCCGGCGGCGGCAGTGCGACGTCCTTGGCCCTCTGCTTCGCCGGGACGGCGGCCGGTGGTCTGCAAGCTTGGGATCTTCGCCGTGGGATTGAATGGCCCGACTCAACCCAAAGGGCGACCAACACCGCGATTCAGGATCTGCCCTCCATTGCGCCCACGACCTATTTCGACGCGCTGGGGGTCGTGCGAAATGTGCCGACGACGGGAGAGGTCGGCCGCTGGACGGTCGACGAACTGTCGCTCGGCGTCGATCGCTATTTCTCCGTCACCACACCCGGTCTGCCTCTCGCCGTTGAGATTCGGGCGTCGAGTGTCAGGGCCATCGAAAATCTGACGGATGTCCGCCTCTGGGCGGACGCGTTCAAGGTCCGCCGCAACGGCACGGTCGATGCGCGACAATTCCCCGACGGCGTCTTTGACCCGGGACATATCGGCTTCTACTCGGAGGTCATCGCCGACGACGAGTTGCCGTCGCTGGCGGCGTTTGATCGCCTTCCGCGGTTGAATGGTGTGCCGTTCTTCGTCACCGGCGTCCGCAAGTTTCAATTGACGACGGACAACCGCGGCGTCGAAAGTATGACGGTCGAGGGCGTGCTGATTAATCCCGACGAAGTGGCGGCGGGCCAGGATCCTGCCGACGTCGGCACGCTGCTTGGTGTCGTTGCCCGCGCGGCGAGTCGCGGGACGCCGGTTGTTGTCACCTTCCAAAACGGCGACTGGGATATCAAACCGGAGAGCGCGATCGATTGGACGTTCGCCGTCAACCGACAGGTGCCGACGGCTTCGGCGACGGACGGATTTCCCGCGAAGCTCGCTCGCATCCGGAGCGCTGCGGGGACCGTTCGCCGACAAACGGGAACGCGCCTGCTGTGCTTCGACATCGACCTGGCAAAGTCGGAGGCGCTCGTCTTCGGTCGGTTGTGGCCGTTCGAGGACGCTGGCGTAACGCTCGTCGCCCACGCCGCGTTTCATCGCACCAGCCCGGACGAACCGTGGCGACAAACGCGTTTCGTCTTCCGCACCGACGCCGCGTCTGAACAACTGACATCGGAATACCGTTGGGAGTCGGCGACCGGCGGCGGATTGGTCGCTGTCGATGCGCGGACGATGACGTGGGACGGCGGACGTTACGTTGCGTTCCACCAAGAAGCGGCGCACCGCGTTTTCGTCGCGGACCGGATAACCGGGTTGGCGGCCGCGGCGACGGCAGAACTCTTCAGCGACACCGCGCTATCGGCCGGCGCGTTCCCGACCTCGGACATCTTGGAATCGGTCGTGACCAGTACAGACAACATGACGGTCACGAACCTGATCCTCGCGGCCGGCCGAATGTCCGCCGTTGCCGCCGAAGGCCGCGTCGAGTTCGTGCGGATTTCGGGCGGCAACCTCGCCGACGGCACGGCGGGGGCAACGGCCCAGAAGGCCAGTTGGGTGTCACCGGACTTGATGGGCTATCCCCGCGTGCGGTTGGGCCGCGCAGCCGCACAGGACGGTAAAATCAGCGGATGGTCCGCGATGAACGGCTTGGCACGTCTCACGGCCGAGAAAGAGTCGCCGCTGCCGCGTGTCGGTGCGAAGTTGGAGTTGACGTATTCAGGTTCCGTTGTGGAGCGGCCGAACGTCGCGCGGGTGTTCGGAGTCGATCGAATCGCACGGCAATTCGTCATCGCGAAGGACATTGCCGGAGGTGATGCCGCGAACATACGGTTTCTGCAATTTGCCCAGCGGATCGAGAGGGCGGCCGCGTCGGGGCAAGATTTCCAGCTGACTCTTTCGGACCGCGGGCCGGCGCTCAGTGTGGGCAACGTGTTACGCGTGGTTGCCGACGACGGCACGGCGGGTCAGGCCTGCATCGTCACCGCGGTCGATGGTCCGGTGGTCTCCGGTCTGACGACGCTCCCCGTCTCGGGAATGCGGCTGGTACCGATGACACCACTGGTGGGAGTGGAGCCGCCCAATGCAACGCGGCCGACGGTGCGACTACGAACCGATACGGCAGCGCTCGTCGGTCGCTTCCTCCTCATCCATCCTGCGGACGGTGGTCGCAGTGCGGCCCACGTCGTCCGCAACGTCACTGCCGCCGGGTTCGATCTGTATCAACCCGTCGCGGCAACGGAACTTGGCGCGCCCGATGCGTGGCGTCCGGTGCATCCGATTCAGGCAATCACAACCGGCGGCGGCGACGCGACGATCAACCTCGGTGCGTTCAACTTCCCGGCGTTTACGGACATCCAACTGTCCGGCATCGAGGGCGATGTGACGCTCGCGGGCGTCTGGTCTGTGCTGCCCCCGCTGACGAATCCGGTGCGGCTAGGTCGGATCAAAATCGGCGACGGCAACGCCGTCACCGACCCGGGGACGTGGTCCGTGAACGGTTCCACACCAATCGCCGCGGCTTCTGTCGATAACTCGGCGGGCTCCCCGATCGTGATTACGACGACGGCCCCGCACACCTTGCTCGACGGCGACGCTGTGGACATCGCCAACGTCGCCGGAGCGGCCGTGCCCAACGGACCGGCCCGCGTTCGGGTCACTTCGCCGACGCAGTTCCAGCTCTACGCCGTCGGCGTCGCGCCGCCTGCCGCTTCCGGCGGCGTCTGGGAGCGGGTCGACCAGACTCAACCAGTGACCGTCGACTCTGCGAGTTATCCCGTGGTCCTGTCGGCTGCGGCGGCTCCGGCCGCGGGCAGTCGCTTCCGAATCCTGCAGGCAGGCGTCGCGGGAGCGGACATCTTCGTCGCCGAGGCGGTAACGGCAACGACGTGGGAAGTTTGGCGGCCGGTACCGACACTCGCCACGGATTCGTGTTGGTCGTCACTGACACCGACGGAACCGGGCGATGGTACAACGGCCCTCGTGCGGTCGAGTGCGGATGCCGTTCCGGCGCGAACGAGTGTCGCGGCATTCGCGTTCAAACCAAATTGTGAGTTGCTGCTGCCGACGGCGCTGCGTCTCCTCCGCGCGGATCGCGGCAGCGGGTATCTGACCGAAGAAGTCAGCGACCTTGGGACATCGACCGAGGCAGATTGGCACTTCGACGCACCTGAATTCGGCGTTGTCGATGTGATCGGTAAAGGTCGGCTTCTGTTCGACGCGATCCCGACGTCCGGCGACGTGGCGCCCAACGGTGCCACGACGACGCAGCCCAAGCCGTTCGCCCACGTCGAAATCGGGCGGTGCAATGGGCAGCCCGTGGCTGTCACCGCGGATGAGGATCGACTGCTTGTTTGGCCCGTCGGCGAACCGCGCGAAAACGTGGAGCCGTTATTATCGCTCGGCAGCGGGGACGTGACAGCACTTGCAGTGTGCGAGTTCGACGACGATCTGTTCGTCGCCGCTCTCCGCGCGACTACCGTGACGGTTTACCGACTCGCCAACTCCCACGAACCTCCGATATCCCAAGTCATCCCAAACGTCCCGGCGAACGGGGCGACACTGGCTGTGGCCGACCTCGAAGGTGATCTCGTCGTCGCGGTCGGCGGAAACTTGTTCTTATCCGCTTGGCGAGTATCGTCTACCGGCGGCACACTGGGCACGCCAACACCGATTTGGGCGACGACCAGCGTTCCGCTCCCTGTTGTTCGTCTATTGGCCGGACGAACCGGCGGCTCGGTGTATTTCCTCGTCGGCTTCGACGACGGATCCACTTTCCGCGTCGAGGTCTGGTCGCCCGAAAACTCCGTGGCGATCCGGTCGCAGCAGGAGAAAGACTTCAGTCCACAGGCATCGCTGCGCGTTGATTTCCGCAGCATCAATTCCGATACCAACCAGTTGGAGAAGATCAAAACCGGCGGCGGCGAGTTGAGCGGTCGCCTCCGCCCGTCGCGGCGGGTGATGTTTGCTATCGAGAAGCAACGCATGGTCGAGCGCGCCTTCGCGCAGCTCGAGCAGGGCGGCTACTTTTGCCTTACAGTGAAACCGTCCACGCCGGACGCCGCTCGCGGTAGCGGTGCGCTCGTGTTGTGGACTGCCGGCGACCTGACCGCAGCAGCAGCGGATCCGGCCGTTGGGGCGCGCCGGATGTTCGCCGCGTTCGGTCGCATGGTGCAGGAGAAGAAGGAGTGGGGAACGACCACGGATCCAACGTTGTTCACGTTCACCACCGGTACGAAGCCCAATACCGAACGCTCCGTCAAGGTTCGTGCGGCTGTTTACCCGAGCCTGCTCTCGATCGACGTGGGTGAAGCCGGCAAAGAGACGCCCGCCGCGCTGCTCGGGACGGTCGTCGTGGACCTGGTTCTTGGGAATCAGAAGTTGACATTGCTGCTCGAAGGAAATGCTCAAGCGTCGGCCGCCGAGATGACCGGTGTGTTGACGTTGGAGTCCAAAGTCGGGGCAGCCCTGCGAACGCCCGCGTTGCTGCAAGCCGTCGTCCGTTGCAGGACCAACCTCGCGAAAGGCGAATTGACGCTGGTGGACGATGTGTTCTGGGTTACGGTGGTAACGCCGGACGCGCTGCCTTCGGACCCGGAAATTCTCGTTCCCACATCCGGCGGAACCTTGGAGTCAACGGCCTTCGCCGTGACCTCGTTCGAAGCGCCGTCCGATGTTCCGCCCCTCGGGTTCTTTCGCCTCGGCCTACAAAACGGTTCGCGCGTGTTGGGTGCTGTGCCGGTCGCCGACGGAGAGGTTCCGTTGTTGCCGGAGTTGGAGCCGTCGCGGATGCAAAGCCCCGAGCGTCTCGGGACTGACACGGTTCGCCTCGCGCACCGCGTTCGCTCAGGGCTGGTTCTGCGCCCCGATGTCCCGACGAGTCGTTTCGAAATGGCCTTGAGAAAAGGGACTGCTGTCGAGCCGACCGTTCCCACCCCGGAGGACAAGAAATCGCAGCTGTTCGAGCTGATCGTCGTCGATAGGGGGCCATTGTTCCGGCTTCGTCCGGAGGGATGGCTCGCGCGGCCGGCGACAACTCCGCCACCCCCGCGGTACCGCACCGATGGTTTGTTCGTCCTCAACGCCGACTTCCGCCGCGACAACGAGTCGATCTTGTCGGCAGTCGAGGCCCGAACGCGCGAGGTCGAGCGTAACGAACCGACACAGGTCGGCGAACGACTACGGTACCGCGAGCTGCTACGGGCAGTCGG
Source organism: Schlesneria sp. (assembly GCA_031412755.1). Taxonomy (GTDB): domain Bacteria; phylum Planctomycetota; class Planctomycetia; order Planctomycetales; family Planctomycetaceae; genus Schlesneria. Next base: position 118,417 of record JANODP010000401.1, read on the forward strand.
GGCGCAAGGCGTCGCAATCACGTTCCGCCTGACGGACGGCCAAGTGGCGGATCTCGGCTTTGTCGATTCGCCGTTTTTCGATCAAGCGGGCAATACCGGCCCCGAACCCCTGTTGAGCGTCGCTCCCGCCACAGCCCTTATCGCAACCCTCGTTGCGAACGCCACCGCAACGATCGCCGCCGGTCGGACCTGGGCCTACGGCTTCGACCCGCGCTTGCGCCTGCCGCACGAACTTGACCAACGAGAGCCGCGAATGTCAGCCTTCCGCTACATCGTCGCCGACCTGCCGGCCGACCCTTATGCGGATGTCTGCTGCTTGGCCCATCGAATGTATCGGCTCGAACGGCGGCGAACGGCGGCCGTCGAGAAGTTTGACCGGGAGGATACACCGATCCTGCACAGCGCCGAAGTGCCGGCGTTCCGTCAACCGGCTCGCTTGTCGTTCCCGCTGACCGGTCGCTGGCTTCGGTCGCCCGCGGAAGCCGAGCAGCCGTTCGCCTCGCGCCCGTTCTTTCCGCCGCGAGTCGATTGGGAATTGGCTGCGGACAAGCCGGGGGCGATGTTCCAATCGCACGTGCAAGCCCGCGTCACCAATGCGCACGACCGGTCGCAGCGCGAGCCGCTCCTCGACTTCGCGCTGCGCGAACCGCAGTTCGTCCGCATCAGCGATGGCTGCGTCACCGCCGAGGTCATTTGGCAGACCGCCGACACTCGCATTTCCGTGCCCGACCGCGGTTTCGTCGATGATGCGACCTTGGTCTGGACCGAGGTCATCGGTTCCGCGCTCGTCGATAAGGAGTCCGACTTGGACCCCTGGCTGCAAGTCCAGGGCGACGGCATCGGACTGACTCGCTCGCCGCTGCAACTGGTGATTGAATTTAACAGCGAGGTGTTCGCGATTCGCGCCGCCGATGCCGCCGTGCCCGCCTACCGCGTCGAACCGCAACCCGATGAAGGCAGCGCTCCACGCGCGCCGAAGGTATTGCCCGCCGCCACCTACCTCGTGGCGAACCCGGATGTCGATACCTTGTTCACACCGCAGACGGTCGCCGGCCCGACGCGCAGCTGTACAGTTACGATCGACAGCGGCGTGTGGAAGGGGACGTTCACCGGACCCGGCGAAGCTCCGGCGTCGGGCACGCGATTGACGCTCACAGGATTCCCGACATCAGCCGCGTCTCTGAACGACGTCGCGCACCGCTTCATCGCCGCGGGGGACGGCTCCTACCTTCTCACACTCGATACGGCAACCGAAGATGGTGCAGCCGACCCGTTCAGAATCACGATCGGCAGCGACACTTCTCCGACGGACACGAAGATCAAGTGCCGCCGACCGCTCTGTATCGAGATCGAGTCCGCAGCCACGCCGGACGTCTTGAACGGCGCGTCCATGACAGCGACCGCAAGTATTCGTTGCGTGCAGGACGGCGTCGAGGTGACGAACCTTCGCCTCGCGCAGATTGCACCGGGGCTGAAACAGTATCTGATCGTGACGCCGACGCCCGTACCCACCGGCGCCGCCGGGGCGTCCGGCAGCAGTCGGGCGGTTATGACGCAGGCGGCCGGCTATTTGGAATTATCCGTTCGGGCAAAGACAGAGGTGGCCGTCAATGCCGCGAAGGCTTGGACGCCGGCCCTAACGCTGGCAAAGCCCGCCGGACTCAAGTTGGTCGGCGATCAACGACTCGTCCGCTTGGGAGACGCGAAAAGTCCTGAGGCGCTCGGCATCTTTGGGTTGTTTGAATCAGGCGTCGCCGATCAATTCCTCCTAGCTCGCCCGGTAGTAGGCAACGGCGTCTCTGTCGCCGGCGAGGGTCGGGCGGTTGAGTTTCTGACCACTACCACTCCGGTCGATCTGCAGAGCGTGGTAGGCGCGGCGCCAATCGTCATCAAGTTTGCGGCGGATCCCGGTTGGGCCGACGGGACGCCGATCGCAGTCCGCGGCGTTGCCGCCGTACCGCAGGCCAACGGCACCTGGATGGTCAAACGTGTGACCAACACTACCGACCGCTACACCTTATACGAACCGGCAACCGCGGAGTTGGCGACCACGACGCCCATCGAGGTCGCCGCTGCGTCGGTGGTTCCGCTTCAAGAGGCGTTTCCTCCGCCCAACATCGAACAACGCTTGCGGCGTTTGAAGTTCGATCCTCTCTGGGCACCGACGGATCGACCACTGCTCCAAGTCCATTGGGCTGGTGCCGGTCAATTCCCCAATACGGATGGCAAAGGTTGTGCGTGGCGCTCCGGCGGCCTGGTTGCGGCGCTTTACGAACAGGCCAAGCAGGTGAAGTTCCTGGCAAACTCGCAGCTCGCACCGAAACTTGCCTTCGTGCTGACTGTCACTCCAGCGACGTCATCGACGGCGACCTTACAGCGGACCATTCTTTTCGGTGACTCGGCACCGCCGTTCAAGGCGGTGCCAAAGTTGGTGACCAAGGACTCCGAGACGTACTTCCGACTCGAAGTGCCGAACAACCGCGAGTCGCTGTCGATCGCCGTGCCGGTGCAGGCGAACTATGCGTTCATACTGTACGTCGTCAAGTCGCTACCGAGCGGCGTGGCTGTGTACGACCGTTGCCAAAAGATGCCAGGCACCTAACGAACCTTCCTCGACACTTTTGTCGTGACGAAGCTTTAATCCACCACTCGAGCCCGAAGAGGAGAAACACATGGGAAAGAATCTTCAGATCACCATCGACGATGGCCCGGAGCCGGTCGCTGCGGCATTGTTGCCGATCCTAGACGAGTTGACGCGCCGAGGACGAGTCGCAGCCTTCTTCAACCTGGGGAACGAAGTCCACTCCAATCCCGCTGCGGCAAATACCATACGGAGTCGCGGACACGTCCTCGGCAACCACTCGTGGGATCACCTAGAACCACACACGTCGAACTACACGGACGAACAGATCTTGACCCAGTTCCAGCGGACACACGACGAGGTACTTACCGCAACACAAGTCGTGATGCGTCACTGGCGTGCGCCGAGACTTGAGGCAATCCCACGCCTCAGCGGACTGTTGGTCGGTCGCGGAAGGTTGTACACACTGACCCATTGCGACGTTAACGCAGACAGTAAGGATAGTCAGGGGGCGACGACGGCCGCCGCAATGCTGACGGCCATTCGCGCGGACATCGCAAGCCAACCGAGCCGGACGAACTTCCGACTGCTCTTCCACGTCAAAACTGAGACAGCTCAGGCATTACACACCGTACTCGACGGTCTCGTGGCGGACGGTCACTCGCTGGTCGATTTCACGCAGTCGACTTGAGCTCGATTGAGTGCTGCCCCACCCGAGGAGTTCGGCGGGCAGGTTGAGAAGACTCAGCCGTGAGTTTTTCGGTAGGGAAGTTCTTCATAGATCTGCTGAAATACGAGCCGATGCTTGGTGAAGCTGCAGGATTGCAATGTCATTTGTTTTCAACTCTGCAGTCGACAAGGCCGATTTGCGACGGCAATGGACTGGTTGCGCCCTTCGGTTCCGAAGACCGAAGTTCTGTCACTAAACCCACAGCACTACAATGGAACACCGCATATGGATGTGTCCGCCACCCACGAATTGCTTTTTCATTTTACTAATCGCTACCGAAAGCAGACCGGGAAGCGTTCTCGAATTTCACCCTCTACATGACCATGTACGCGCTGAGATTCGCAATTGCTTCGCGAAGCGCATCATTAGTTCAAATTAGGACTTCCGAAAATTCTTCGATTCGGTTTGACAGATCGCATAGGGAATCTGGCTCACTCCGACGGTTACTGTGTGTGATAGCTAAATCGGGATAGGGGTCCGCCTTGCGGCGGAGCCCCTCCCACACCACCGGACGTACGGGTCCGTATCCGGCGGTTCAAACGGCTTGCGACTTTTGTCGCCACTGTTCTGTCAGGTTGAAGAGACCCAGTTTCGTGAAGTAGCTCGTGTCCAGACCCATGTGGACGGCTTTCGTCTTCGAGAGTCGCCACGGGCCTTTTCGCGAGCCGGAGATCAGCCAGGGATCGGGGGCACCCAGTCGGGTAAGGGCCTTCCGGCGGCCGCGACCGGGTTTCCATTGCTTCAGGAGGAAGCAACGGAGCCGGCGGCGGATCCAACCATCCAGATCCTCGAGGACACTGGGCGTTTCCGACAGGCGGAAGTATCCAAACCACCCTTGCAGATAGCGATTCAGTTCTCGCACCATCCGCTCGATCGAAATGCCTCGACGACGCGATGTGATTTCTCTCACGCGATCTTCGAAGCGTTGCCGACTTTGCGGGGCGATGCGAACCTTCGGCTGTTTCCCGTTCGTCACGGACAGGCCGAGGAACTTCCGATTCCACGGGCGGTCGACCGCACTCTTGTCAGCGTTCACCTTCAGCCGCAATCGGCCTTCCAGAAACGCCACACACCACGACATCACTCGCTCGCCCGCCCGCTTCGACTTCACATAGATGTTGCAGTCATCCGCGTAGCGACAGAACTTGTGACCCCGAACTTCCAATTGCTGGTCCCAATCGTCCAATAGAACATTGGCCAACAGGGGAGAGAGAGGTCCGCCTTGCGGCGTCCCTTCCTCACGTTCGGTCACGACTCCATGCGACATCATCCCCACCTGCAAGTAGCGACGAATCAATCTCAGCAGCCGTTTGTCGGTGATCCGACGAGCCAAACGCCCCATCAAGATGTCATGGTTCACCCTGTCGAAGAACTTCGACAGGTCAAGGTCCACAACCCAGCGGTGACCCTCCCGCACGAACTCGCGTGCCTGACGCACCGCGTCGTGGGCACTCTTCTTCGGGCGGAAGCCATAACTGGAGGATGAAAACGTCGGATCGAGGATCGGTGTCAGTACGATCACGATGGCCTGCTGAATCACGCGATCCAGCACCGTGGGCACTCCGAGCATCCGCGTGCCTCCCCCAGGCTTCGGGATATCGACCCGTCGCACCGGGGAAGGACGGTAGCTTCCGTCTCGAAGTGCTGCGAGCACACTTTCCTTGTGCTCACGCATCCACGCCAGGAAGTCGTCGATGGTCACACCATCCACTCCCAGCGCGCCCTTGTTCGCGCGGACTTGCATCCACGCTCGATTCAGGGTCTCTCTTCGCAACACCTCGTCGAACAGCGACGATCCGGTCGTCTCCGTGCAGCTCTTCAACGCCGAGACCGCTTGCGACACCCCATCCGGCCCAGACACGTTCCGCGTGTCCCCTCCGGCAGGGCCTGCCTCGTCCGGACCTTCATCCGGGAACGGTAACAGCTTCTGTCGCGCCACGATCCACGAGTCTCCAATGCACTTCAATGACAGTTTGTTCGGCCCTTCAGACGGTTGCGACGCCCTACTACGGCCTCGGCTGACTCCTGCCGCCGCATCCCACCGCGTTGCCGCTGTGGTAGACGATGCTCGTCACGACGACAGGCCTCCCCAGGTAAGCCTTGCCACTTTCGCCCCACGCTCGCCCCGTTTACCTTCACACCTTCCTAGAGAACATTCCCAAACATCGTGATGGCTTCGTGTTTCATGGTCCGTTGGGGGGCCGACTCAAACCAGACACAGTCCGCAACATCCTCGTCAAACACGTGCTCGGCCCATTGAAGTCACGCTTCCCAACCGCCACTGGTGAGGGGGGCTTTGAACACGGCCGGTTGCACAGCTTCCGACATTTCTTTTGCAGCCAATGCGCGAACAGCGGCGTCGCCGAGCGTGTTGTGATGGACTGGCTCGGACACGCGGACGCAGAGATGGTCAGGCGCTACTACCACCTTGACCAGCAGGAATCACGACGTCAGATGGATCGAGTTTCGATCCCCGTGGTGAACGCCGACAGCGTTGTCGGTGGAGGAAGTGTTGTTGATCAGGAGACCGACTCATCCCAGCCCCCGATAAAACCTGAAGTGTCTTCCCGCTCCGGGCTCTGATTTGGCACTCGAATGGCACAACTGAGTTGTGCCAAAAAACAGACTCGCCCGAACCTATTGAAAATCAATTGGTTCGGGCGAGGAGTGTCAGACGAACGGAGAGGGGGGGATTCGAACCCCCGGTGAAGTTTGACCCCCACGCCGCTTTAGCAAAGCGGTGCTATCGGCCACTCAGCCACCTCTCCCTAGTGTTGCAACCGGGCGACAGTTATAGCTGGGATCGAGGCGAAAGCAAGGCCGGGTTGAGGGGCGTTACTGCGGCGGGGGCTCGTCGGCCGGGGTCGGTTCCGCCACATCCGGTTTCGGTTCGAGATCGACAATCCCCAGCACTTCCATCCGGCGATAGAGTCGCGGTCGCGTGATGCCGAGCAGTTCGGCGGCGCGCGCCTTGTTTTGCCGACTTTCGGTCAGAGCCAGTTCGATTTGCTCGCGCTCGATGCGTTCCAGGAGCGGGTCGAGAGGTTCGGGGCGCGGTCGAATCGACGGCCCGACCGACTGCGCGCCGACGCCCGCTCGAAAACGGAAGGGGAGGTGTTCGGCGGCAATGAGCGGAACCGAACAGACGGCGCGCGCCTCTTCGATCACGGCGCGAAGTTCGGCCGTGTTGCCGGGCCAGTTGTAGCGGCGGAACTGATGCCAGACATCGTCCGTGAAACCGCCGACCTGCTGCGGTGCGGCGCGGTTCAATTCTTCGAGGAAGTACTGCGCGAGCGGCTCCAGATCCTCGCGACGGTCGCGCAACGGAACGACTTCGACCACGAGCGTCGTCAGCGCGAAGTACAACTCGCGCGAGAAGGACCCGGCCTCGACGAGCGGTTCGAGGGGACGTGTCGATCCGGCCAGGACGCGCGCGGCGTGCGGGCCGGTGTTCGCGGCGAGCCACTCGATCAGACGGTTCTGAAAATCGGCGGGGGCGGCGTCGATGAAGTCGAAGTAGACGGCACCGACCCGCAGCACATCGGCCTGCTGGGCGTCACGCATCCGCACGAGGGTCGCTTCCAGGTCTTCGGTCGCCGCGCGGCGGCAGTCGAGCGGCACGAAGGCCCGCTTGCCGAGCGGACCTTGATAGTGGAGGACACGGGCGAGATGCTGCCTGCCGACGCCGACCTCACCCACAAACAAGACGGATGCCGCGGAGGGTTGAGCCAGTTTGATCTGATCGAAGGCCCGGCGGATCGACGCGCTGCGGCCGATCAGCGTTCCCTCGCCAAACCTCCGCCGGATCGACTGCCGCAGTGAAGCGAGTTCTGCGTGCAAGCGCAGCGTGCCGGACGTTCGCTCGCCCCCGGAACTCACCGGCACGGGAACGATGACTCCCAGCAGCGCGTTCACGAACTGATCGTCGTCGGGGAGCGGGAAGAAATGGATCACGCGCGGCAGCGGATCGGCCTCACGCCGCGGCAGGTGGGCCGGAGCATCCACCGGTCGTCCCAACCACGCTTCGGGCGGAGGAGCCAACATGGCGAGGAGTGCGGCCGGCGTCTGGGCATCCGGCTCGGACAGATAATCGCAGACCTGCCCCAAGACATCGGCTGCCGTCCAACCGGTGAGTCGTTCGCAGCCGTGATTGAAGAAGACCAGCCGCCGCTGCGCGTTGAGCACAAACAACGGCAGGTCCGTGTCCTTCAGCCAGACTTCGAGGCGGCGAGTGGTGCGGGCGTGCTTGGGCATGGGAGGGGGGAGAATGTTCAGTGCCGAGATGTAGGATGGGCACTCCTGCCCGTCCGCGAGTAAACGGAAGGCCGGACGGGCAGGAGTGCCCATCCTACAAGACTGAATTGCTACCGACTCACCCGCCCGCTGCCGCCGCCCTGCATCAACGCCTCGATCTCGGCTCGGGTCGAGTCGTTGAAGTCGCCGCGAATGCTGTGCTTGAGACAACTGGCGGCGACGGCGTAGGCCAGCGCGGTGCGCGGCTCGGACAACTCGGGCGTGCTCAACGCGAAGATCAGTCCGCCGGCGAAGGCGTCTCCCGCGCCGACGCGGTCCACGATGTCGCGAATCTCGAACGGGGAATACTGGCCGCTCGCATCGGTCGGAGCGAAGCAGGCACTGTTGGACTCGACGTTGAACAACATGGCTCCCCAGTTGTTGTGGCTGGCCGAGAGGCTTTCGCGGAGCGTGATGGCGACCCGCCTCACCGCCGGGAATTTTTTCGCGACCTGACGAGCCACGTCCTCGTAGCCGCTCAGGTTGAGTTCGCCCGCCTCGACGTTAGTCCCCGCCGCGCGGATGCCGAGCACGTGATCGGCGTCCTCTTCATTCGCGATGACGACGTTGACCTTCGACAGCAGCTTCTCCATCGTCTGCCGCGCGAGGGCCGCCGGTTTCGTACCGGGCTGCCACGTCCAAAGCTTCTTGCGGAAGTTGAGATCGCACGAGATCGGGATGCCGCGTCGTGACGCTTCCTCAACGGCGACCTGCGATACTTCCGCCGCCGTCTGACTGATCGCGGGCGTGATCCCCGAGATATGAAACCACGTCGCCCTGTCGAAGACGCGCTCCCACGGATAGCGGGCGGGTGGCGTGAGCGAGATCGACGAGCCCGCGCGATCGTAGATGACGGTGCCGCCGCGTTGATTGGCTCCGTTCTCGACGAAGTAGATGCCGAAGCGGCCTTCCGTCGTCCGCAGCAACAGGCTGTCATCAACGCCAAACTTGCGCAGCTCGCGCGCGAAGGCGGTCGTGATCGGGTTGTCGGGCAGAGCGGTGCAGTACGCCGCCTCACCCCCCTGCGTGGCGATCGACACCGCGACGTTGGCCTCGGCCCCACCGAACGTGGCTTCCAGAGTACCGGGCAGCGACTGGGTGACCCGCGCCCAACCGGGCGGCATCAGCCGCATCATGACCTCGCCCAACGTTACGACTCGCATCGGCAGCACGTCCTTCGGTGATTCGAACAGTGACTTTTCTTGAAACCCCACTTCGGCGCGGCGATTGTACGTGGACGCCTCGGTGGCTGTCATCCACCGCGCAGTGGGAGGCGCCGTCGGGTTGCGCTCAGGGGTCAGGCGCTTCGGCTTTGTCCGTCGACCTTGTGGCTCCGCACTATGCGGCTAGAATGGCCATACGGCGAGAGTGAGCTCGCTGAAGTTCTCATCCACGAAAGCTCTTGGGTCATGCAGACCAGCAACAACGTGAACCCAATCTCTGAACACGAGCTTTACCTCACGCTCTTCATCTCGAACGGCGGCGGCTGGTGACATTGTCACTCGTCCTTCTTCGCGCTCGCGCCGTTTCGTCTTGAACTTCTAGCATCCGACTAGAGTTCGATCCCCCTGTTCTGAGTGTTCCATCGACCACCGTCGCAAGCGGTTCGCCGTTGATTTCGGCGACATCCTCGCTGCGCGCGTAGGAGATTGTCCCATGACGTCCAATCAACCGACGACTTCAATGTTCCTGATCTTTGTCCGGGTCTTTTGGATGGGACTGGGACCGATCATCCTCACGATCATCAGTTTCTCCATCATCAGTCAGGGAGGCGGCTGGTTCACCCCGGCAGACATCGCCTTTCTTGTCGTGCTGGGTGCGCTGCCTCTGGCCCGTTGGATTGAGTTTCGGAGAGGCAACCCGCAGACATCAACCGGCGAACCAGCAACACCGGCCCATCTTCGGAAATATGTGGTGGGTGTGATCTCTCTCGGACTTGCTGTGTGGAGTCTTGCGAACTTGCTCGGCAACTAATGGCTGTCGCTGACATCGTGAAACACGATTCACGTTCTTCATGAGGATTGATCAAGCATGGGCCATCTGGACGTTCCGCAGTTCTTGGGTTTGCTGGTGGTCATACTCGGGGCGGCCAAGCTGCTCGGTGCTTTGGCTCAATGGATCGGCCAGCCTGCCGTGCTGGGGGAGCTACTGGCGGGAGTCTTGCTCGGCATGTCCGTCGGAGGGCTGGTCGATCCCAAGCACGAAGTCCTGCACGTTCTCGCCGAACTCGGCGTCGTCATCCTCCTGTTTGAGATTGGCTTGGAGACCGACCTGCACAAGCTGTTGCAGGTCGGCGGTTCGTCGGCAGTGGTGGCCATCGTCGGCGTCGCATTGCCGTTCGCCCTCGGATACGCCGTGTGCTGGATGTTGGGCCTCGGAACTCTGGTGGGGATCGTGGCCGGGGCTTCGCTCACGGCAACCAGTGTTGGGATTACGGCTCGTGTGCTGACGGACCTCGGCCGGCTGCAAGAACCGGAAAGCCAAATCATCCTCGGCGCCGCCATCATTGATGACGTGATTGGGCTGGTGATCCTTGCCGTCGTGACGGGCCTGACGCAAGGGCAAGAAGTCACTGCGCTCGGTGTCGCCAAGACGACGGGCATCGCGTTCGGGTTTCTCGCCGTGACGCTCGTGGTCGGCCGGCTGGTCGTCCCGCCGCTGGTTCGCTGGGTCAGTCGAGTGGATATGCCCGGCACACCAACCATGTTGGCGATCATGCTGGCGTTTGGCCTCGCCTGGCTGGCCTCGCTGTCAGGTTCGGCCATGATTATCGGTGCGTTCGCCGCAGGACTTCTGGTGTGTCGATCACCGCACGCTCACGAAATTGAGAAGGGTGTCGCCCATCTCGGTCACTTCTTCGTTCCGCTGTTCTTCGTGGCCGTTGGTGCGGCGGTGGATGTGCGCGTGCTAAACCCCATCGATCCGGCCAACCGGCAGACGTTGTTGGTGGGTGGCCTGTTGATCGTCGCGGCGGTGGTCGGCAAGTTCTTGGCTGGCTACGCCCCCGTCTGGTTTCGGGGCAACAAGAAGGTCATCGGCGTGGGCATGATCCCACGTGGGGAAGTCGGCTTGATCTTCGCCCAGATGGGTCTGGCCAGTGGCGTCTTCGACGCCGGCCTTTTCAGTGCCGTTACTTTGATGGTGATGGTGACAACGTTCATCGCCCCACCGTTGTTGAAACTCCTGTTTCCGCCCCTTCGACCTGAACAGAAACGCCCCGAGCCACAGGGAATCGAAGAATTGGTCAATTAACTTTGACCGCGAGGTGGGCCGCCCGGACGACGTTTTGAGCGTCCGAGTCGTAGAGAGACAAAAGATACAAGATCACCGGTCGGACGACCGCAGGGAAAGGAACCCCATGACTCGCGAGGAAAAGGTTCAATTGCTGCCGAGGCTGTTTGTGAAACTCTCGAATCACGGCGTGCTGACGTGGGGCGAAACCGAGAACGGCTATCGGTGGACCTGCGAAGACCACGCTATTGCGAAGTGGCTGGCCACCAACCTGATGAACGCGATTCAGCAGCAGGGAATGGACGCCACCACGTTCCCGTATCGCTTTCAGCCCGAAGGCGGGGCGACACTCATCATCGAGCCTGTGGGCGACTAAACTTCTGACCCAAGGCGGGGTGGCCTTGCTTGAGCGATCTCAACAACTTTGAAGTGCCCCGCCGGGACGCCATACAACGAACTTCAAATCCATGAAACGTCGCCGCAAGAAACGCCCCGATCTGAATGCCGAGTCCAGCTATGTCTGCGAGTCGTGCGGCGAGGAGATCGTTGTGCCAATCGATCCCTCGCAGGGGTCGTCTCAAGAGTACGTTGAAGACTGCCCGGTCTGCTGCGTTCCCAACGTGATCTCGGTCGAGATCGAGGACGATGGCGAGGTCCGCGTCTGGGCGACTCGCGAATGATTGCGGCTTCAATATCCCCCGCCAGCGATCCGAGACATCATCGGCTTCCTGGATCAGAGAGAGTGGAAGCAAGGGGTGAAAGAGATCGCGGTCCACGCCCCCAATCAGGGAATGCGTTGGAGTCACCATCACGGAGTTGGAGTTACCGTGAGATTGGGGGGACGGTGGTATGGCTGGCCCTTTTTGAACAAATTCAGTCGAAGGAAGATTTGCATATCGGAAGGAGCGAGTTGGACGGCGCGGTTCTGGAGTTCGGCGGCTTTTTCATACTGGCCGCACTCGGCGTGAGCGGCTGCCAGAGTCGCGTACGACGTGGCCGACTTCGAGGAACGTCGATCAAACGCCCGCCGGGCATGTTCCAGTGCGGCAACTCCATCGCGGATCTCCTTCTGATCGCACGTCGCCAGCAACCAGGCGAGGCTGTTGTCTGCGGTGCCAGAATCGGGATCGAGTTTCAGAGCCTCGCGGTAGTCCTCGATGGCCGCGCGGTAACTTCCCCGTTCCTCGTTGAGTCCGCCGCGAGCGATGAGGGCCGGCAGAAAATCGGGGCGTTGCTGCAGCGCTTCGTTCAGAAGTTGCTCGGCCTCCTGCAACTTTCCCTCTGCTTGCAGACGTTTGGACCGCTTCAACAACTTCGCGAGTGGCACCAGTTCGTCGGGCAGTTCGTTCAGCCGCTGCTTTCCCGGTGCGACTCCGAGTTCCTGCAGGGCCACGTTGGCCAGCAAGCACGAAAGGCCGTCCGTTTGAAAAGACGTGGCGGCGGTTTGCAGATACTCCTCGGCCAACTGCCGCTGATCGTGCTGTGCCAGAAATTCACCGGCGGCAAGATACAGCGTGGTGACGGTCCCCTCACCAACATTCATCGTCAGCATCTCGAACTCGTGGCGGTTCCAACGGCCGGGGTCCTCCTTCCGCAGGACGCCGCGCAGCAGGTTGATCAACTCCCCGACCCAACGTCCTTTCTGATCGCTGGTCTCGAGACTTTGGAAGAGAGTCTCCCGTCGATAGTTGTCGCCCAACTGGTCGGCCAGCAGCGCGGCACGCACGCCCCAATACTGCGCAGGGGACTTGGCGTAGGCCGCCTCGAATGCCTGTCGGGCGAGGGCTTTTTCGTCGGCGATGACGTGGCCGATCGCGCGGGTCCCGAGCTGATGATCCGTGAACGGTGGCGCCACCGCGGCCCAATGTTCCTCGGCATGGCGACGTGCCGCAGCGCGGTCTCCACGGTTGAGACGGACGCACCAGAAGTACCAGTCCGAACTGCTGTTCTCATATCGTTCCGCCAGCGCCCGCACGTACATCTCGGCCGCAGGCCAGTCTTCCACTCCTTCCGCACACCGCGCGGCGGCCAACAGCCCAAACGCGGCATACGATTCAGCGGCCTCCTCGGCATACGGCCGCGCCTGCTCCCAGTCACCGCGTTGCATCAGCAGGTTCGCCAACTCCGCGCGAACCTGGGCTTCGCCCAACCCGAGACTCGGCAAGTCGAGCGCCTCTTCCAGCACGGCCTGGCTGGCGTCGAGATCGTCCTGCTGCTTGTAATGATCGGCCAGTGCCAGATGCGAGGATGGTTCCGGGAGGACCACGGTTAATTTCTTGAGGCATCGCTCGGTGTCCGAGACGCGATTCAGTGCCTGATATTTCTTGCCCAGCGCCGCCAGGACGATGGGATTGTCTCCGTAGGTTCGTTCCCACTCGTCCGCATGCACCTTGGCCCGTTCCCAATCGTGTCCAATGAAATCCGCGATCGACGACGGCCGATGGGGACTGACACGCTGCAGGTCCGCCGTCGGTCTCGGATCATTCGGATCACCGCGCCGCCTGCGAATTTGATCGTCGTATGTCGAGTCGGCGTGCTGATTCATCACCGCCATGAACTTCCGAAACTGAGCCTCACCCAGTTGATAGTAAAGGGTGGTCACCAGGGGCGAGGCGGTCCATTCGATCGGCCAGGTCTCGAGGCCGTTCAACTGCCGAGCCATCTCGGCTGCGGCCGTGCTCTGATCGTCCGCAAAGCTCTCGATGAATTTTTCGAATCGATGGCCTTTCACCAGCGGCAGCAACTCGATCCGCGTCTGATCGACGGGAACGGCCAACCAGTGAGCGCGGACATCGAGCGTCCGCCAGGCTTGAACGAACGACAGCTCTTTCAACAAATCGGCCAGCACCGTCCACGAAGGCTCGGCGCGATCCTTCCCGATGGCTCCCGCCTGGAACAGACGGTCAATGAGTTGCACGCGGGCTTGGTATTCTCTCCTCGGCCCGCTGGCGGGCGGATCACCTTTGCCGCGCTGATCGGTGGCAATCTCTCTGGCCGCATCGGGCAGGTTCGGAATCGCCGCCACGCGCGAGTAGATTCCCGGCCAGATCAACTCCTGTCCCTGTTCGGTGACCAGTCGCAAGACGCTCAATTTCTTCGATTCACACATGGTCTCCAACGCCTGCGAACAGGCGGGGTTGGCGGTCAGGACGCGCTGAATGGCGATCAGCGCCGCACGCGACTCCCCCGCCGGATCGGTCATCCGCATCCGAAGATAGGCCGCCAGTTCGCTCAACGGTCCCCCGGTCCGATCGAGTACCTCGGGCGTGTGTTTGCAAAAGGCTTCGATCAAGGGGAGCCATTCGGGAGCAGCGGTCCCTTCGGCCTGTCGAGCCGTCGCGATCGCTTCGAGTGCCGGCGCGTGCAGGCCAGCCATGGCCAGGGCATAGGCGCGATGAGCCAGCATCGTCTTGGTCTTGCCAAATCGCGTCGTCAGCCGGTGGGCGTACAACAGTGATCGGGCCTTGAACACTTTGGAGACGGGGTTCCAATGAAACTCGGTCAACTGCGCGAGATTGCCATAGGCGCGAACAAGTCCCCCCAACCGCTCCGCCGTTTCGCCATCCCGGCGCATCTGAGCATGCAGGCTGCGCACCGCCGAATATTGAGAGACCACATCCAGTCGCCGATCAACGTCCACTGCGGACGAAGTCTCCTTGTCGTTCGAAGCTGCCCCGACGGATGCCTTCTGGTAACCGGCGGACCGGAGAGCATCGACCAACCCGCCGCGCGAGAGGGCTTCCAACTGCTCGGTGAGCGATTCGACCAAAGTAAGAAACGGCACTGGAATCGGCGGGCCCGTCCACGCAAAGCGTTTGCCATTGAGCTGGACGCGACTCAGTTCGGCGTTGAACACCAGCGTCGGCGAGTTTGGGTCGGCACCAGGCGCATTGTTCGGGGCGGCATCGATTGTGATTTGCAGCTCAAAGGGGAATGAGGTCGGCGATTCCGGTTCGGGTACGGATTCGCCAAGCGACTCGTCGCGCGTAGACAGGCCCAACTCGTCCCTCGCGGCGATTAGCAGGCTCTGACGGTACAACTCGCGCAATAGCGAGCCCATCGAATTCTGAACGTCGTGGGTCGAAAGGGCCACAATATCTTCGCCCCCCGCGGACAATCCCCGTTTGGGCAGCGGAGGACGGTAGGTCGGTATTTCAGGAGCGCTGACGGGAGTCTCAACCGATCGACCGCTGGTGTCGATCGCCATCACGCACCCCTGGGGATCGAGCGGCAACCGCAACTTGTAGGTCTTGAACAAACTCGGCCAACGAAGGGTCACGGTCCGAGACTTCCCAACCGTCTCTTCGCCGCGAAACGTGAATCCACTGACATGGCGTTGAATGTTCGGCTCGGCCAGATGATTAGCGCCCCCGGGGCCGACAGCGGGCGTCAGTTTGCCAAGGGTCTCTTGATAGCCGTTGCTGGACGTCCACTCCAACAGCACAATCGCCAGCAAGAGCGCGAAACCACTCCAGAGGAGAACACGACCCCAACTTTTACGCTGGCGAACGGGTTGCTGGGGGGCGACGGGATTCAACTTGGGGTTGGTCATCGTGAATCACTCCGAGAAAGACGCGATCGGAGACGAGGAGTCGCGGGGGCGAACACCTCACGGAAACTCAAGGTCAGGCTAAGCCGTTGCGGTCGGGCAATTCAAGCCATTGACAATTCGAGCCATTGCAGGGGAAGGCTGTTTCACTCATGAACCGCGGGCAGCACTCGCCTGGACTCGGGGCGTGCCGTCGCGGTACGGTGGGCCTCGCTGATGGGCAGCGCCGACACGAACAGCCTGCGATGGGGCTGACCACACACAACGGACGGCAAGCCGATGAAACGTCGCCGCCAGAAACGTCCCGATCTGAATGCCGAGTCCAGCTATGTCTGCGAGTCGTGCGGCGAGGAGATCGTCGTGCCGATCGATCCCTCGCAGGGGTCGTCTCAGGAGTACGTCGAAGACTGTCCCGTCTGTTGCGTACCCAACGTGATCTCGGTCGAGATCGAGGACGATGGCGAGGTCCGCGTTTGGGCGACTCGCGAATGATTGCGGTGGGAGTGTGGTCGCTCTACGCTTAGGTTGGATGCGGGAATAACTGTCGTGGCTGACGCTGCCAGCGTCAGTTCGGATGCTGGCAGCATCCGCCACGAGGGAACACCTATTTATTTTATGCGCCGGTCGTTTCTCGTTGCCGAATCTCTCGTTTGTGGAGTTGTCATCATGATTGAATCTCTGCGTGGTGTCGGGCGATGGTGCGGTCTGGTGCTGGCGGTGAGCAGTCTGCTGTTGGCAACCACGGTTCGCGCCGACGAGTTGCCGGAATTTCCCTCCGATCCCGCCAACTGGATCAATTCGGCTCCGCTGTCGGCGAGCGGACTCAAGGGCAAGGGGATCGTGCTGTATTTCTTCGAGGATGAGTGTCCGCGGTGCCGCGAGCGATGGCCGGACCTGATCGAGTCGGCGAACAAGTTCGAGGGACAGCCCGTCGTGTTCATCGCCGTGAACTCGGGCACCAATCGTTCGACCATCGAAAACTATGTGCGTCAGGTCAAATGCCCGTGGCCGATCCTGCTCGACCCGACGCGCGACTTCGAGAAGGCTTGCGGCGTGAAGGAAATCAGCCTGCAAAACATTTACCAGGCGCGGTACGCCCAGCCCGACGGCACGCTGCTGACGGGCAACTCCGCCAGCATGGAAGAGACGGCCACCAAGGCGCTCGTGAACGCGAAGTGGAAACTGGACCCGACGGAGGTCCCCGACTCATTGAAGCCGACTTGGATCGCGGTCGAGACGGGCAACTACAAGGGGTTGGCCGTCCAGCTCAAGAAGTCCCAGGCCGCCGGCAAGCCCGAGGCCAAAGAGGCCGCCAAGAAACTGATGGAGATCGTGCAGCAGGAACTCGACGATCAGGTGGCCGCGATCAAAACGGCGCAGGAGTCGGGAAACACCTGGACGGCGTTTCAGCTTTGCAACCAGTTGCCCGTGCGGTTCGCGGGCTTCGAGTTGCCTAAAGAAATCGCCACGCTGAAGAAGGATCTGATGAAAGACCCCAAGGTCAAGGCGGGCCAGACCGCGCTGAAGAGCCTCGACGGCGCGCGCAAGTTGTTGTCGAGCGGCAATCCGGTTTTGCAGAAGAAGGCCGTAGCTTCCCTCGAACAGATCGTGTCCGACTTCCCCGACACCGATCTGTCACGCATGGCTCAGTCGCTGATCGATTCCACCAAGCCACCCGCCGAGTCGTCGGACAAGTAGGGTTCAAAAGACCAAGTTTCCCGCCGCCATTCCGGTCTGGACCGGTCCGGGCATTTCTCCTGTAATACGCCCCGCCTTGGCGAGAGGATCGGCGTGCGCTGATGCTCCGGGTGAAAGATGAGTCGGCGGGACGCAGTCCGCGGGACGCAGTCGGCGGGACGCCCACTCCACGAAATGCAGGGACGCGAGACATCGTGCAGACTTGGAGTCGGCTCGTTCTGTTTGTCACTCCGTACTGGCGGCGGCTGTTGCTGTCGCTGGTCTTCGGGGGACTGTCCGCCCTGCTGTGGAGCACCGAGCTGGCGCTGACCTATCCGCTGACGATCATGTTCGGCGAGCATCACACGGTGCCGAATTACATCCGGCACGAGATCGAACATTCCTCGAAGCTGATCGCGGAACTCAAGACCGCGCTGAATGAAAAGGAACTTGAGCGGGCCTCGTTGCCCGACGATCTGACGCGCGAGCGCGGCAAGGAGCGTCTGAAGGTGCTCAACGAACTGCGGCGCGTGCAACAGCAACTCGACATCAAATCGCGGCGCGTCTGGCTGATGAGCTGGATCGAAACGCGGGTCCTGCCCAAGCTGCCGAGGGATCCGTTCCACCTGTTCGCCGCGCTGTTCGGGCTGGTGCTGACCGTGACGTTCCTCAAGGGGGTGTGCAGCTTCCTGCAGGATTCGATCGCGGGGGGCGTGGCCGAACTGGTGACCATCGATCTGCGGCAGGCGCTGTTTCGTCGCACGTTGCAACTGGACCCGCAGACGGTCGCGCTGGGCGGGACGCAGACGCTGATGAACGACTTCACCTACACGTTGCAGCAGTTGGCGCACTACCTGGGTGAGTTGGGTGGCCGTGTCGTGCGCGAGCCGTTGAAGGCCGCCGCCTGCATTGGCGGGATGTTCTATTTGAACTGGCAACTGACGCTGCTGTTGCTCGCGTTCGTCCCGCTCGCCGGTGGCATGTTCCATCTGTTCGGACAGCGATTGAAACGGGCGACGCGCCGGGTCCTCGACAGCGTCGGACAGATGTACAAGAGCCTGGAAGAGACCTTCATCAACGTGAAGGCCGTGATCTCGTTTGACACGGCCGGCCATCATCGGCGCCAGTTCCATCAGCGGAACCGCGAGAACTACACCCAGTCGATGCGACAGGTGAGAATCAGCGCCGTCAGCAGCGCGGCGGTCGAGTTGCTCGTGGTCTTCGCCGTGTTGGTCGTGTTGCTGCCGGCGGCCTATCTGGTGTTGAGGGACGTGACCTCGATCGGCGGAGTGAAACTGGCCACCGTTCCGCCGACGTTTCCCGAGCTGGCGATGTTTTACGCACTGCTGGCCGGCGTGATCGATCCGCTGCGAAAATTCTCCAAGTTCTATTACATGATCCGGCAGACGGGCGTGCTGGCCGACCAGTTCTTCCGGCAGATGGATCGCGAGTCACTCGTGCCGGCACCGGCCGCGCCGCAGTGGCTGCCTCGGCTGGCGCAGCAGCTCGAATTTCGCGACGTTCATTTCACGTACGCCCGCGCGAACGGTGAGGACTCGCCCGAACGCGGCCCGGTTCTGAACGGTCTCAATCTGCGAATCGACTGCGGTGAAGTGGTCGCCATCGTGGGACCGAACGGATCGGGCAAATCGACTCTGGCCGGGTTGCTGCCCCGCTTCTTCGATCCCCATCAGGGAGCCGTACTGTTCGACGGTCTCGATCTGCGTCAGGTTCGGTTGCGCGAACTGCGGGATCAAATCGCCATCGTGCCGCAGGACACGCTGCTGTTCGACGACACCATCGCCGCCAACATTCGCTACGGCAGGACCGACGCCACGGACGAGCAACTGCGTGAGGCGGCCCACCGCGCGCACGTGCTCGATTTCTCTGAAGAACTCCCGCTGAAACTCGAAACGCCGGTCGGTGAAGGAGGCCGGCAACTCTCCGGCGGGCAGCGGCAGCGGGTCGCACTCGCCCGGGCGATGCTGCGCGATCCGCGAGTCCTGGTGCTCGACGAACCGACCTCTGCCATCGACGCCGAAAGCGAACTGCTGATCCATCGCGCGCTGAAGGACTTCGTGCGCGGACGGACGACGATCATCATCACGCACAGTCTGTCACCCGCGCTGCTGGAATACGTCTCGCGCATCGTGGTGCTCGACCGGGGCCGCGCGATCGCCAATGGATCGCACGCGGAACTCCAAGCCGCCTGCCCGATCTACCGCCAACTCTTTGAAGGCCCGCTTCACGCCGCAGCGTGAGCGAGAGTTGTGGCGTGACAAGGGGACAAGGGGAACGGGGGACAAGGGGAACAGAGATGACGGAGCGTGAGCGGAAAAAATTGATTCTGAAGCACACGGATTTGGAGGTGTTTCAACGTTCGTTTGAGGTGGCGATGAGCATCTTCACTTTCAGTAGTTCCAAGTTTGCAGAGTTCGTATTTGCTTTTACTCCGAAGGAGTTGTGTCCCATAGCCCCGGGTTGCGAGCGAAGCGAGCTACCCGGGGGGAATGGTTCAACCGCCCATGTACCCCAACGGGGTTCCGTCATCGGCGTTTCTCGAATGACGCAACCCTTTCAGGGTAGATGGCGCATGCGTCCCCCCTCCCAGGGTAGCCCGCCTGCGCGGGCAACCCTGGGCTATGAGACGCAACTCATTCGGAGTAAAGACACCTCGTTCAACCCCGAACTTGGAACTACTCACTTTGAGTGGCTACGTCACCCGCGACATCGCCAAGCCCTTGTACTCCGAATACGAAAAGATCCTCGGCATGCTGGTCACCATGATGAACAACCCTGACGCCTGGACCATCGGACACCCGAACAAAAAGTAACTCCTCTCCCCCTCCCCTTGTCCCCTTGTCCTCGTCTCATCCGGTACCACTCGTGAACCCGAACAAACTCTGGAACGGACGCAACATCGCAGTTCTGCTGCTGGGCGCTGTCGTTACCATTCTGTTCGCCAGCAACACGGGCGTGCGTGAGATTCGGCGCGCGAACGATCCGATCAATTTTGTGCTCGTCGATCCTCAACCCGGCCCGGAAGACTGGCCGTGCTGGCGGGGAGCCGACGGTACGAACACGGCACCCGACAGCAGCCCGCCGCTCCGCTGGTCGGTCAGCGAGAACATCGCGTGGCAGGTGCCGATCCCCGGTCGCGGGCATGCCTCGCCCTGCGTCTGGGGCGAGCGAATTTTTGTTGCCACGGCGGACGATGCGCGTCAGACGATCTCGCTCCTGTGCATCGACCGGGACACCGGACGAACGCACTGGCAATCGGAACTCCATCGCGGCGGCCTGCGTGATCGACATGCGAAGAACTCGCACGCCTCAGCGACTCCCGCCTGCGATGGCCGGCACGTGTATGTGACGAGTGCCGTGAACGGCTCGGTGTGGGTGACGGCCGTCGATTTCGCCGGGCGCATCGTCTGGCAGCGCGCGGCCGGACCGTATGAGGCCAGGTGGGGTTACGGTTCGTCGCCGACGATCTACAAGTCGCTGATCATCGTCGCCGCGGACAACAAGGGCGCACGCATCGACCGACTGCGGGGGGCCAGCTTCCTGGCGGCAATGCATCGTCAAACGGGAGAGATCGTGTGGCGCATCGAACGGCCGGCGGGCGACAGCTTCGGGACTCCGATCGTCGCCACGGTTTCGGGGCGCGATCAGTTGCTCCTCGCCGGAAAGGGAGCGGTCCATTCGTACGATCCCGCCACGGGAGACCTGTTGTGGACGTGCCGCTGGTCGGCCGAACGCGCGGCCAACACGCTGGCCTTCGATGAGGATCACGTCTTCGCGTCGGCTCGGCATCCCCAGGGAGAACTGCTCTGCATTCGAGCCGACGGTCGGGGGGATGTCACGTCCACGCACATCGTCTGGCGCGAGAAGCAGTCGGCCGGCGAAGTCCCTTCACCCGTCCTTCACGAGGGACTGCTGTACTCGCTGGGTGACGAAGGGATCTTGTCGTGCCTGGACGCGGCGACCGGGAACGTGATGTGGAAGCGAAGACTCGGCGGCAGCATGTCGGCGTCGCCGCTGATCGCCGGCGGGCATCTGTACGGCTGCAACGAAGAGGGCGTGACGTTCGTCGTAAAGCTCGGCGGACGAGGCGAGGTCGTGGCCGAAAACGCGCTCGGCGACGGCCTGTTCGCCTCCCCCGTCGTCAGCGGAGACAGGCTCTACCTGCGAACGCTGGGCGGCCTGCACTGCGTGGCCGCACCGGGAACGGCCCCCATCGCGGAACGGACCGAGGACGCGAAGCGCCGGCTCTAACCCGGATGATTCAAGCCTGAAGCGCAAGCGAAGGAAAACGCGGGCGATCCTTCGCTTGCGCTTCAGGCTTCAATGCGCGGTGTTCTGGATAAGACAAGCACAGCTCTCTTTGTCTCCATCCGTTACGCCTGCAACTTCAAGCTTCACGAATAATCCGGGCTAAAGCGCCCCGTCGTGCAGGGCGTGATCGCAGTCGCCCCGTTCGCTCAATTCAGCGACGGGTCTTTCACACGATACGGCAGCAGATCGTTGGCACTGAAGAACTGTTCCAGCGCCACTTCATAGACCTCGTAGGGATCGACCTCGAACACCAGATCATGGCTGCCCGGGTGAATCAACCAGTCGCCGCGTTCGATCTCTCCCTGAAGCTGTCCCTCGCCCCAGCCGGAATAACCCGAGAAGACGCGGAAGCGGGCGCGGTCTTCGTCGTCGGAAGCACTCGACAGCAGCACCTGCTCGAATGACTCGGCACTCCCCCCCACGAAGACGCCCGGCGCGGGGGACGAATCGGAACAGCCGAGGCTTTCGGCGTCGTGCAGGATCAGCAGGGCGGTCGGCTCGACGGGACCACCGATAAAGACCACCTCGTCCGTGTCCGGAAGATTGAAATGACCCGACAGGGCATGCGCGACGCGGACCGAGGACGGGCGATTGAGCACCAGCCCGGTCGCCCCCTGCTCGGTGTGCTCCAGCATCAGCACGACCGTCTTGTAGAACGTCGGATCCCGCAGCGACTTGGCGGCGATGAGGCATTGTCCGCGCAGTGAGTTGAACATGCTGGTTCTCCGTCCGTCAGTTCCCGGAAGGGGTCAATTGCCGTCGAAGCGAACGCCCCGAGCAGCGTGGTCTGTGGATTTGAATCGCGACCGATTCTAACGGGATCCGGCGACGGGCGAAACGAGTCTCTCCACCAACTCCATTCGCACTCTGGCAACCCGCTTCGAATCGCGTATCGTGTTCGGACGATGGACACCAACCCGCAGCGTCAGCGAGGGGGACCCGTGACGGCGACCTCGCTGACGCTGCGAGCTTGTGATTTTTTCGCCACCGACCTTGCGTCGGTGGTTCAACGGCTTCTGCGTACTCAATTCTTCGAGAGTTTCAAGTAGGGCAGAAGCCGCTAAACCCCCGGGACAAGCCCGGGGGCGAAAAAATCACAAGCTCTGCGGGTTAAGTGTATGGCCGTAAATAATCCGGGCTGGAGCAACCCATGCGTCACGTTTTGCGAATCGGAATCGTCCTGGCCATCGCCTCCGCCGCCGAGTTGCTGAACTCGCGCACCGCGTCGTGTCGCGCGGCCGAAGGCGAGGTGAGCTGGCTTGCCGACGTGCAGCGTCCGCCCGAGAAGCCCTCGCCATTCGATGTTGGGATCGTGAAACCGCTGCTGGTGACAGACGCCGGCGATCCGATTCGCGATCTCGCCGGATGGACCAGGCGGCGCGAGGCCATTCGTGCGGCATGGCTCTCGTTCCTCGGTCCGATGCCCGCGGCACCCGCCAACAACAACATCGAAGTCTTGAAGAGCGAGTCGCTGCCGGAGGGAACTCGGCAACTGATTCGGTACGAATGCGAAGCGGATTTGTTCGTCGAGGCCTATTTGTTGCGACCCGACACGGCGAAGTTTCCCGGCCCGCGTCCGGGAATCGTCGCACTCCATCCCACGACGGCGAGCACGTTCGACGAAACAGCCGGTGTGAGCGGCAAGGAGCCACGACAACTCGGTCTGCTGCTGATGCGACGCGGCTTCGTCGTGATCTGCCCGCGCTGCTTCCTCTGGCAGGATGCCGAGACGCTGCCGCTTGCCGTCGAGAAGTTTCGTGCGCGACATCCCGGCACGTTGGGAATGCACAAGATGCTCTACGATGCGAAACGGGCGACCGACATTCTGGTGGCTCAACCCAACGTGAATGCGAAGCGTCTCGGCGCGGTCGGTCATTCGCTCGGCGCAAAGGAGGCGCTATATCTCGCCGCGTTCGACGACCGAATCCAGGCGGCCGTCGCCAGCGAGGGAGGTCTCGCACTCCGATCAACCAACTGGGACGCTTCGTGGTATCTCGGCCCCAAGTGCCGCGAGGCGGGCTTTGAGCGGAACCATCACGAACTTCTCGCGCTGATCGCCCCGCGCGCGTTCCTGATCCTCGGCGGCGAGTCCGGTTCCGGCGCGGCCGACGGCGAACGAAGCTGGCCGCTGATCGAGGCGGCCCTCCCCGTCTATCGGCTCCATTCCCAGTCGCCTCGACTCGGCCTGCTCAACCACCGCCAGGGTCATTCGATCCCCGATGAAGCCGGCGCAAAGTTGATCGAGTGGCTCGAAACGTATCTCAAGTGAATGGCTTTGTCCCCTCGCCCCCGTCTTCGGGGGAGAGGGTTAGGGTGAGGGGGCTTCTTTCAGCGTCTGTCGATCCGCTCCGGCAACAGAGATTGTCATTGACCCATGCGCCGGCTCCCGCAACTCATCTTGATCGCTGCGACCGCGCCGCTGGCTTGGCTGCTCATGCAGGTCGTGCATGAGTGCGGTCACGCACTATTCGGTTGGCTGACGGGAGGTGAAGTGCGCCGTGTGGTCCTGCACCCGCTCACCATTTCGCGCACGGACCTTGACGCGAATCCGCACCCGCTCGTCGTCTGTTGGGCCGGTCCGATGTTCGGCTCCATCGCCCCGGTCATCGTGTGGCTGATCGCTCGCGCCACGAAATGGTCGGGCGAGTTCTGGCTCCGCTTCTTCGCCGGCTTCTGCCTGATCGCCAACGGAGCCTATCTCGCCGTCGGTTCGTTCGACGGCATCGGAGACGCAGGCGACTTGCTCAAACACGGCTCGCCGGTTTGGATGCTCTGGCTGTTCGGAGCGATCACGATCGCAGTCGGCCTTCGACTCTGGCACCGCCTCGGAGCGAGTTTCGGCCTCGAACCTCATGCCACTCCCGTCCGCTGGCCCGCCGCGCTGATCGTGACGGGCGCGATGTTGGTGACCATCACTCTGGAAACCCTGCTCAGCGAGAGATGACCGCCGCGCCCAAGACAGCCCGTCACCACGGCGTTCACAACTCGTCGTCGAGTTCGTTCCAGTGGCAGTCGGTAAATCCCAGTGGGCAATAGACACCGTCGCGGTCAAACCGGGCAATTCCCGTCACGTCCCGCACCAAATCGAGCCGTTGAACCCGATCCCACGGAATCGGCGCACCTTTCTTGTTGGGATGGACGCCGATCAAATTCGTAGTAGCTCGGAGTTTGAGAATTCTCTCGAACGATGGGATCTTGGCCCCTTCCCATTTCAGGACCACGAAGTGCGGGATCTGTCCGATGTAATCGTGTGCGAAGATTCCCTCGGTGAGTAGCAGCACGAACCGGCCAGAATCGCGTCGAAAAGCGACGACCTGACCTGGCTTCCACAACTTCTCGATCTTCTTCAGCGGCTCGACCGGCTTCAGGATTCGAACCGGCTTCTCGGGCGGCTGCGGCGATTCCAGATGAGTTCGCACCCGCTCCAGAACTTGGCGGCGTCGCTTCTGCAACTCTGGTGGATAAGCCGCCACATCACCGCCGTCCTTGATAATCTTCAAGGCTTTGGCTTTGACGCGCGGCTCCAGTCGACCGTACTTCCATTGCGTGACTGCCAGCGCCATCCAGACGACCTGTTCATTTCCTTCGTGATCCTGGATCTCCTCGGCAAAGCCGTCGAGAACCTCCCTGGTCGCCTTGCGTCCGGATACTCCCGCCTGCAAATAGTCGAGGTATTCATTGTAAACATCGCGGGCAATTTCGTTCTCGTTATCGAAAAAGCTCGTGATCCAAGTTGCCATGATGTGACTCCGTCGATCTGCCAAACGACGAGCCAATTGTGACGCGGTGCAATTCAGACCGCCAGCGGTGCTCGAACTGGTGGCCAGAACTGACGACAGAACGCGAAAAGGCCGACGTCCGGAGACGTCGGCCTTTCGTGTCACCCAACGGAGGCCGAGTTTCGCTACCGTCCTGAATTCGTCTTCTCGCCAAAGGCGACACGAAGTGAAGGAAAGCCATCCGTTTTCGGAATAGGTTTTCGTTGTTGGAGAGTGCTCAACTCAACCGCAGTTGCTCTCTCGCGGAGGAGGCACATCCCAAACTCCACCATACCCGCCGAACGTGTTGGTGACGCTCGCAAAAACTGTCGTCGTGCTGCAAACCAAGCCTGTCTACTTTTTTGACTTCGCGGTAGGCGGGCTGGGCTTCTCGTTTTTCGCTGGTGGAAGACTCTCGGTCTTGGCTGGCAGAAGGTTGGGCACCTGGTTGGAGTCGTATTTCGAGTCCGCCGAGACCTGGATCACGGTCATGCGGATCTTGGTGGGAAAGAACTTTTCGTGATCCTGTCGCTTATGAGCGTGGCCGCTACCACCGCTGTTGTCCTTGATCACGAGATGCATTTCCTTGATTCCCTGGTCCCAAACGATCGAATCGTTTTGCCAGAATTTCGTCATGGGAATGTCCTGTTCGTAGACGCCGGCTTCCTTGTAAACCGGCGTGTTGAAGCATCCATAACCATTCTTCTGGCCCTTGTTGGGGATATAGCAAACCGACCAAGTGGTGGCTTCGCTGCCGGGCGGCTTCTCCAAAACTTCCAAGCGAACGTGGGCAGTTCCGTTGCGGTAGTCAACCGGGCTCGTCCAATCCTTGGGACGCCCTGCATTCATCAGCTTATCGCGGACGTAATAATGCGAGGGACTCGGCTTGGAGTTGTCCGCGTCGGCCTTGGTGAACGTGAAGGTGGCATCGAAAAGAACGAACTGCTCCGCCTGAGCGGTGGAAGCGCCCAGCCACAACATGGCGAGGCAGATCAATACCGACAGACTTCCGTTCGCCATCTGACTGCGGATCCAAAGCATCGCTGTTTTCCTTCGATAGTGACGGGTACATCTCGGGTGAGTGGCAACTGGATTTGAACTCAGAAAGACCTAGCAACGGAAAAGATTCTGGCGAAAAGCTGCACCGATTTCGAGTCGGGGTGGCTGGATTTGAACTTTGGAATCGCGGACGTCCGCTGATAGAAGCCACTTCGGTCACATCGACCGAAACGAGAATCCATGGCCATTGTTCGGGCCGTAGCGCGTATCTGCCTGCCAGTTTCAACGAGTCGCCCGCGGATCACTTGCGAGGGAAGCTCGAGCCAAACGAAAAAGCCCCGAGAATTCTTTGCGAATTCTCGGGGCAGACAGAGCGGAGTCATGGTTCCCGACCGTTCGGTCAGTTCGTGGATGCCGTGAGGAGCGGTAACCGAGCGACTTCACCCTGGGCAACGTTGTCCTGTTCGTTGGTGTCGACGTAGTTTTCGGGGACTTCCGCCACGACGAGCAGCAGCGGGTACGCGGCGGCTGTTACTGGCAGCCGGATGTCCATCGCGGCCGTTTCTCCGCTCCTCAGGCTCTTGAGCAGTTCGATGGCTCGCGGGGTATCGTCGGTCGGCTTGTCACCGTTCACTCCCAGCAGTGCCACGCGGGCCGGCACGTCGAGATCATTCAGGCT